>JBBSUT010000065.1:0-13187 GCA_038234155.1 Sphingomonadales bacterium
AGCACGATCTTGCCGACATGATCGCCCGCCTCCATGCGCGCATGGGCCGCTGCCGCCTCGGCCAGTGCAAAGCAGGTATCGATGGCGGGGCGCAAATCGCCCTCCTCCACGAACGGCCAGACATTGCGGGCGATCTCGTCCGCCAGCAGCGATTTGAAGCCGATCTCACGCGCCCGCAGCGTCGAACCTGTCAGCACCAGCCGCCGCTGCATGATCTGCATCACCGATATCTCGGCGCTGATCCCGCGCTGAAAGGCGATCGATACATGGCGGCCGTCCGGCGCCAGACAGGCCAGGTTGCGCGGCACATAATCGCCGCCCACCATATCGAGCACGACATGCACACCCTCGCTGTCCGTCAGCCGTGCGATCTCCTCGACAAAATCGTGCGTTTTATAATTGATCGCCGCGTCCGCGCCCAGATCACGCGCGGCGGCGCATTTCTCGTCCGTTCCGCAGGTGACGAAGACGGTCAGCCCGAACAGCTTGCAAAGCTTTATCGCCATCGATCCGATGCCGCTGGTGCCGCCATGCACCAGAACGCGCTCGCCTTGCCCGGCATAGCCGCGTTCGAACAGATTGTGCCACACGGTGAACAGCGTCTCGGGCAGCGCGGCGGCCTGCTCCATCGACAGGCCGTCGGGCACGCTCAGGCACTGGCCCGCCGGCGCGGTGCAATATTCGGCATAGCCGCCGCCCGACACCAGCGCGCAGACCGGCTGACCGAGCATCTCATCACCAACATCGTCGCCCAGCATCACGATCTGGCCCGCGATTTCCAGTCCGGGCAGATCGGACGCACCGGGCGGCGGCGGATACAGGCCCTTGCGCTGGAGCACATCGGGGCGGTTAACCCCGGCGGCGGCGACGCGGATCAGCACCTCGCCCGGGCCGGGCTTCGGCATCGGACGCTCGGTCAGTTGCAACACGTCGGGATCGCCCGGCGTATCGATGGCCACGCATCGCATGGTTTTCGGAAGATCGGCGCCTCTGCTCATCGCAATGCCCTCACTGGCTGGCCGCGGTCCCCGCCGCGACATCGCGCGGAGTTATTGACAGACGCTGCGCCCGCGTCAACATTTCCCCCATGACCGAGCCCGACGAAACGCGCCCCTCCGCCCCGCTGACGCAGCTGTTGCGCGAGGATCTGGACCCGCTGTCGCTGGCGGAACTCGACGCGCGGATTGGCGCGCTGCAAAGCGAGATCGCACGGTGCGAAAAGCGCAAGAACGCCGCCGCAGCGCATCGCTCCAGCGCCGACGCCTTGTTCCGCAAATAGCCGCACCCGTTGAAACCGGGCCCGGCATTTCCGACATTATCCTTGAACAGACGCGAAAGCAGGTCATCATGGCCGGCGACAGCGCGCACCCAATCGCGGCTCCCCGGCCGCACCGGAGATTTTCTCAATGCCCAGCTTCACCGAATCGCTCGAAAAAACCCTGCATCAGGCGCTGCTCAACGCGTCTGATCGGCGCCATGAATATGCCACGCTGGAGCATCTGCTGCTCGCGCTGGTGGACGACAACGATGCCGCAAAGGTGATGCAGAGCTGCGGCGTCGATCTGGCAGACATTAGCGAGGCGGTGTCCGCTTATCTGGATACCGAGCTCGATAGCCTGCGCGTGACGGGAAAGAAGGTCGATCCCTCCCCCACCAGCGGGTTTCAGCGCGTGGTGCAGCGCGCCATCCTGCATGTGCAAAGCTCGGGCAAAGACCTTGTCACGGGCGCGAATGTTCTGGTCGCCCTGTTTTCAGAGCGGGAGAGCTATGCCGTGTATTTCCTGCAGCAGCAGGACATGAGCCGGCTCGATGCGGTCAGCTATATCAGCCATGGTGTGGGCAAGAACGGCGACGGCGACGGTTCCGACGAGCCGTCCGAACCGAGCGAAAAATCCGAGGAGAAGGAAGGCAAAACCAAGAAGGACGGCGCGCTCGAACAGTTTACCGTCGATCTCAACGCCAAGGCTGCGCTGGGCAAGATCGATCCGCTGATCGGGCGTTCTCTCGAGGTTGACCGCACCATCCAGATCCTGTGCCGCCGCTCAAAGAACAACCCGCTCTATGTGGGCGAACCGGGCGTGGGCAAGACCGCGATCGCCGAGGGGCTGGCGCGCCGCATCCATGAAGGTCAGGTGCCCGATGTGCTGAAGGAAGCGGTGATCTACTCGCTCGACATGGGCGCATTGCTTGCCGGCACGCGCTATCGCGGCGATTTCGAGGAACGGCTGAAATCGGTCGTCTCCGAGCTCGAGAAGCTGCCGCATGCGGTGCTGTTCATCGACGAGATTCACACGGTGATCGGTGCGGGCGCGACGAGCGGCGGTGCGATGGATGCCTCGAATCTGCTGAAACCCGCGCTCTCCAACGGCTCGATCCGCTGCGTCGGCTCGACCACCTACAAGGAATTTCGCAACCATTTCGAAAAGGACCGCGCGCTGCTGCGCCGGTTCCAGAAAATCGATATCAACGAACCGACAATCGAGGACACGGTGAAAATTCTCGCCGGGCTGCGCTCCGCGTTCGAAGAGCATCACAACGTCAAATATACGCCCGATGCCATCCGCAGCGCGGTGGAACTTTCGGCGCGCTACATCAACGACCGCAAGCTGCCGGACAAGGCGATCGACGTGATCGACGAGGTCGGCGCGATGCAGATGCTGCTGCCGCCCAGCCGCCGCCGCAAGATGATTACCCCGACCGAGATCGAAAAGGTGATCGCCACGATGGCGCGCATCCCGCCCAAGCAGGTGTCGAGCGACGACAAATCCTCGCTCGCCAGTCTGGACGCCGATCTGAAGCGCGTGGTGTTCGGCCAGAACAACGCGATCGAGACCTTGTCCTCGGCGATCAAGCTGAGCCGGGCCGGCCTGCGCGATCCAGACAAGCCGATCGGCAATTATCTTTTCAGCGGCCCGACCGGCGTTGGCAAGACCGAGGTGGCACGCCAGCTCGCCGCGATCCTGGGTATTCCGCTGAAGCGGTTCGACATGAGCGAATATATGGAACGCCACAGCGTCTCGCGGCTGATCGGCGCGCCTCCCGGCTATGTCGGCTATGATCAGGGCGGCCTGCTGACCGATGCCGTGGATCAGAACCCGCACAGCGTGCTGCTGCTCGACGAGATCGAAAAGGCACATCCCGATCTGTTCAATATCTTGCTGCAGGTGATGGACAATGGTCGGCTCACCGATCACCATGGCAAGACGGTCGATTTCCGCAACGTCATCCTGATCATGACAACCAATGCCGGCGCGAGCGACATGGCCAAGGAAGGCATCGGTTTCGGCACCAATATCTCCAAGGAAGACGCCAGCGAGGAGGCGGTGAAGCAGCTGTTCTCGCCCGAATTCCGCAACCGTCTCGATGCGATCGTGCCGTTCGCCTATCTGCCGACCGAAGTGGTCAGCCGCGTGGTCGAAAAGTTCATCCTGCAGCTGGAAATGCAGCTGGAGGACCAGAACGTCCACATCAGCCTGGACGACGAGGCCAAGAATTGGCTGACGACACGAGGATATGACCGGCTTTACGGCGCGCGGCCGATGAGCCGGCTGATCCAGGAGAAGCTCAAGCAGCCGCTTGCCGAGGAACTGCTGTTCGGCAAGCTGGAACATGGCGGCGAAGTCAGCGTGCGGATCAAGGACGGCGAACCGGCCTTTGAGATTACACCCGCCCCGCCCAGAGCCAAAGGCAAGAAGAAGAAAGCCAAGCCCAAAAAGCCGAGCGCGGCGCAATAGGCGTGCAAGGGGGCGGCGTACCGATTGCCCCGCCGCTCTTGTTCCTGGCCGGCAATATATGAGCGGCCACGGCACCGTCATCCTGCTGCATGGTTTCTTCATGCGGCCGATCACGCTGCTGCCGGTGGAGCGGGCGCTGCGTCAGGCCGGTTATGCCACGATGGCGCCGCCCTATCGATCGCGGCTGCATCCGCTCGAACAGATTGTCGAGGACCTGCTGCCGGTGCTGCGTTGCGCCGAGGATGGTCCGGTGCATTTCGTTACCCACAGCATGGGCGGCCTTGTCGCGCGCGCGCTGATCGCCCGGGCGCGGCCGCAGCGGATCGGCAAGGTGGTGATGCTGGGCCCGCCCCATGCCGGCAGCGAGTGGATCGACCTCTTGGCCCGGGCGCGCATCGCGCGTGCATATTTCGGCCCGGCCGAGGATGTGCTGTCGCGGCGCCGCCCGGAGCGGTTGGAAAAGCTGATGGGGACGGTCGATTATCCCGTCGGTATCATCGCGGGAGACCGGCCTTATGGCGTGCCGATCCTGTCCGGACGGATCATGCCCGGCCCGCACGATGGCAAGGTGTCGGTGGCATCGACGCATCTGCCGGGCGAAACCGACCATATTGTCCTGCCCGTTTCGCACGGCGGCATGATCTGGAACGATGGCGTGCAGAAGCAGGTCGTGCGGTTCCTGCGCAGCGGCGCGTTCGATCATCCCGCGCCAAAGCTGTGAGTGATGGCAAAACCAATCACGTTGAGCCGCGCGGGCAGCCGCCCGGCTGCAGGGCACCGGGCCTTCAGCCGGCTATCGTCTCATCGCGCGCCAAATCCCCTTTGCGCTATCTGTCTTAATTCGATAATACAGCTCGGATGATCGACGATATTCGCGATACGCCCGGCGGCTGGCCGCGCGGCCCGGCCCCCTTGCCGTCCGGTGAATGGGATGATTATGGTGCCGACGCCGCGCCGCTGCCGTTGCCGGAAGAGCCGGGGCCCCGGCGTGGCTGGTTGCGCCGTCACTGGCGCTGGCGCTATCTGAAATGGGCGACCTATGCCGCGTTCGCGCTGCTGGTGGTGGTGCTCGGCTGGCTGATAATGTTCGTGCCCGTCTCGCGCACCGCGCAGCCGCTGGTGCCGCCGCAAATCGTGCTCGAAACGCGCGACGGCACGCCGATCGCGCGCAAGGGGCCGATCATGGCCGAGCCGGTCAGGATCGCCAGGCTGCCGCGCCATGTGGTCGAAGCGTTCACCGCGGTCGAGGATCGCCGGTTTTACCATCACTGGGGTATCGATCCGCAAGGCATAGCGCGCGCCCTGTGGAATAATGTGCGCGCGGGCGGCGCGCAGCAGGGCGGCAGCACCATCACCCAGCAGCTCGCCAAGCTCAGCTATCTGAAGCTCGATCGCACGATGGGCCGCAAGCTCAAGGAGGTGCCGATATCGTTCTGGCTGGAGGCGTGGCTGACCAAGGACCAGATCCTGGAGCGCTATCTTTCCAACGCCTATTTTGGCGACAATGTGTACGGGCTGCGCGCCGCTTCCATGCACTATTTCTATCGCCAGCCGGAGCGCCTTACGCTCACCCAGGCCGCCATGCTGGCCGGGCTGGTCAAGGCACCGTCCACGCTCGCCCCCACCCGCAATTACAAAGGTGCTGTGGCGCGCGAAAAGGTGGTGCTGCAGGCCATGGCCTATGCCGGGTTCATGACGCCCGACGCGGCGCGCGCGGTCAAGCCCGCCGTCGTCGATCACCGCCCGTCGGCATCCATGCCCGCGGGCTCCTATTTTGCTGACTGGGCGCTGGACCAGGCGCGCGCGGTAACCGAGGATGCGGGGTATGAGACGGTCACCATCCGCACCACGCAGGACCGGCAGTTGCAGCGGCTGGCAGAGCGGATCACGCGGCGATCGGTCCCCGCTGGCGCAGAGGTGGCGCTGGTTGCCATGCGGACCAATGGCGATGTGGTGGCGATGGTTGGGGGCAAGGACTACGATCGCTCCAAGTTCAACCGCGCGGTACAGGCCCGCCGCCAGCCCGGCTCGACGTTCAAGCTGATCGTCTATCTCGCAGCATTGCAGAGCGGCATGACGCCGGACACGCTGGTTGACGACAGCGCGATCACGACCGGAGACTATCGGCCGGAAAATGCCGGCAAACGCTATCGCGGACAGATCACCCTGCGCGATGCGTTCGCCGCCTCCAGCAACGTTGTCGCGGTCAAGCTGTACAGCCAGTTGGGGAGCAAGGCGGTCGGCCGTGCCGCCAGGTCGCTCGGCATCACCGAACCGCTGCCCGCCAACGCCAGCGTGGCGCTGGGATCGGCAGGGGTCAGCCTGCTCGATCTTACCGCCGCCTTTGCTGGTGTGGCCGCCGATTATGCGCCGGTGGAGCCGCACGCCATCCCGCGCGAGGAGAAGGGCTTTCTGGGCCGTCTGCTCGACGGGCGGGAGGATATTGGCGCGCGCACCCGGGCGCAGCTGCGCGATCTGCTGGCCGCCAACGTATCGAGCGGCACCGGCCGCGCCGCGGGTCTCGCCATCCCCGCCTTTGGCAAGACCGGCACCAGCCAGGACAGCCGCGACGCGCTGTTCGTGGGTTTTGCCGGCGATCTGATTGTGGGCGTATGGATCGGCCGGGATGACAACAGCTCGCTCGGCCGTGCCAGCGGCGGCGGCATTCCGGCACGCATGTGGCGGGATTTCATGATGGGGGCCATCCCCGGCGCCGCGCCGCGCGCGCCGCCGCCGCCGGAGCCCGAGCCCGCGCCGGATCTTATCCCGGACGTCGATCTTCCGCCTGAAATCCAGTTCGATCCGGACCAGGGTTTGGTGATTGATGGTGATATCGGCGGCAACAATGTCCGCATCGATCGCGGCGGGCTGCGCATCGATCCGGGGGCCGAAACGCAGCGCCGGCTGGACCAGATCGACCAGCGGCGGCAGCAAATTCAGCGCGCGGTGGATGCGGCGTCCCTGCAGGCCGAGGAACAGGCTCGTCGGAACGAGCAGACAGCGGGCCCGCAGCGCTGACCGTAGCGGTAACGCCGGCATATTTCTGATGTGTTTTCGGTTACCGCCGCCAATCTAACAGAACCGCCACCGGGAGACAGATCATGGCCGATATCGATTTTTATACCAACCCCATGTCGCGCGGCCAGATCATCCGCTGGGCTCTGCACGAAGTCGCCGCCGATTATGAGCAGCATATTCTGGACTATGGCGGCGCCATTAGAAGCGCCGACTATCTGGCCATCAATCCGATGGGCAAAGTGCCCGCTATCGTTTGCGGCAAGGATATCGTCACCGAATGCGCGGCGATCTGCGCCTATCTCGCCGAGGCCTATGCGGAGGCCGGTCAGATGCCCCAGGCGCATGAGCGAGCGGATTATTATCGCTGGATGTTCTATGCGGCCGGGCCGGTCGAGCAGGCGATTGTCGCCAATGCGATGGGCTGGAGCGTGCCGGACGACAAGCAGGCCATGGTCGGCTTCGGCAACTATGACCGCGTCGTCGATGTGCTGGACGATTTTCTGCAGGGCCGCGATTATGTGTGCGGAGACCGTTTCACCATGGCCGACGTTTATTTCGGATCGCAGATTGTGTGGGGCGTGGAATTCGGCAGCTTGCCCAAACGCGGCAGTTTTGACGCCTATGCCGATCGGCTGAGGGCGCGCCCCGCCCACCGCTCTGCAAAGGCGATCGACACGGGGTTAATCGCCAGCATGCAGAGCAGCAGCAGCGGCTAGGCCGCCGCCGCACGCCCGCGCGCGTTCACTGCCCGGGATTTTCCACAGTGACCCGGCCAAGGCGGCCGTACAGCTCATCCCAGGCGGCCAGGCGGCGCTGATATGCGGCATAATCATTGTAGAATTCGATGAACAAATCGTCGATCAACCCCAGCGCGCGCACTGAAAATACGGGCAATTCCTCGGGTGGTACCAGCGATGCCTGCGGCCCGATCTCCAGCATCAGTTCGCAAAAGCCGCTCGTCACGGGAGGCAGCGAGAAATAATTGTAGAGATCGGTGGACGATGTATCGCGGATGCGCTTGGGCTCGCCGCCCGGATAGCGCGAACGATACGTGGTATCGAGACGCAGATTGACCTCGTTCAGCATCTTCCGATGCGCGTCCAAATAGTTTTTGTAATCGTCCGCGAACCGCAGATATTTCGGCTGCAGGCAGTTGAGCGCCGCAACGTTAAACGCGGAGCGGAAATTCCACACCGCTTCATCCGTATCCAGGCCGCGATTGGGTGTCATGCGCACATCGTCAACGCCTTGTGGCGGGATGTACATGCCCATAGCAGCGCCCAGCGGCGGGATCGGGCGCGGCGGCGAGGAGGCCGGCACGATGATCGGCGGCGGCGGCGGCGGCGCGGGCGGCGGCGGTGCGGCGCACGCGGCCAAACCGATCAGTCCGGCCAGTAACGCGGCGCGGGCGACGATCTTGAACATGAAAAATTACCCTCTCGAAACTCGGCGACCCATGTGCCAGCCGGGCGGCGCTATTGAAACCCCCGAAACGATAGACGGAGACAACAAAACGCCCGGCAGCTAGGCTGGCCGGGCGTTCGTTTATCGGGGATGAATGCCAATCACGGTGAGGGTGGCAAACGTCAGTCTCGCGCCATGCCCATGAACCGCAGCATGAACAGGAACATGTTGATGAAGTCGAGATAGAGGTTGAGTGCCCCCATGATCACGACTTTGCCCATCATCTCCGTACCGGCCACCTGATCGTAGAGGCTCTTGAGCCGCTGCGTGTCATAGGCCGTCAGCCCGGCAAAGATCAGCACGCCGATGCCGCTGATCGCGAAGCTGAGCGCGCTCGACTGCACGAAGAAGTTGACCACGCTCGCCACGATCAGGCCCACGACGCCCATGATGAGGAACGTGCCCCAGGCGCTCAGATCCTTCTTCGTGGTATAGCCGAAAAGGCTGAGGCCGGCAAAAGCGCCCGCCGTGGCGAAGAAGGTCGTGGCGATCGATGCGCCGGTATACATCAGGAACACAGAGCTGAGCGATAATCCCATCAGCACCGCAAAGGCCCAGTACATCATCTGCAGCGTGCCGGTGGAGAACTTGCCCTGACCAAAGCTCATCGCAAAAACGATGGCGAGCGGTGAGAGCATGATGATCCACGCCAGCGGACCGCCGCCGCCCAGCACCTGCGCCGCCGCCGACGTATCGCCGCCGCGCGAAAACAACATCGCGACGACGCCGGTCAGCAAGACGCCGCTGGCCATGTAATTGTAAATTTTGAGCATATAGGCGCGCAAACCCGCGTCATATGCTTCGCTGGTTCCGGACCGTCCGGGAAAGGTACGCGCTCCGGTCGCTCGTGGATCGGGCCATGCCATAATCTGTAAACTCCCAAGTTCCTCTGTTGGTGACAGCATTGCCACCTCGTCCATGAATATTGCCTTTATGCGCGGAATTTTCAAGTGATTGCAGCGGTGCCCTCCGCCTTGCTAGAACAACCGCCAGCATGACCCACCGTCTGTTCATCGGCCTCCGGCCGCCCGCCGCCGTTCGTGCAGCGCTGCTGGATGCCATGGACGGCATCGAGCATGCGCGCTGGCAGAGCGATGCACAGTTGCATGTCACGCTCCGCTTCATCGGAGATCTGCCGCGATTGCAGGCGAACGATCTGGCCGATGCGCTCAGCCGCCTGTATCACCCGCGCTTTGCCGTGGCGATCGGCGGTGTCGGGCATTTCGAGCGCAAGGGCAGGCCGACCGCGCTTTGGGCGCGCGTTGTTCCCAGTACGGCGCTGACCGGTCTGAAGCGCAAGCTCGATCGCTGCCTGACGGCTTTTTCGGTCGAGGATGAGCACCGCAAGTTCGCGCCGCACATCACGCTCGCACGGCTGAACGGTGCCAGTGGCCCGATCGGCGCGCTGCTGGCGGCGCAGTCCATGCTGCGGCCTCCGCCCTTCATCGCCGATCGCTTCACCCTCTACGCTAGCCTTCTCGGGCCGGACGGTTCGCGCTACGAACCGGTGGCGCACTATCCGCTCGGCTGACCCGAATTCCGGTCCGCGATGCGCACTGCCATGGCCGCAGCGATCGCCGCGACGTCGGACCAGCAAACGTCAAAATCGGCGGCGTCGCCATGATAGGGATCGGCGACGCTCTGACCTAATCGACCGTCGACAAAATCGAGCGCTAGGCGCAGCCTGCCGCCTGTTGCCGGCGGAGCGATACCTTCAAGATCGCTAAGATTTTGCCGGTCCATCGCCACGATCCAGTCGAATCGCGCGAAATCGGCCGGGCCGACCTGCCGGGCGCGCAGCATGGACGCATCGCTGTCGTTGCGCGCGGCCACGGCGATCGTACGCGGATCGGGCGGATCGCCAACATGCCAGTTTCCGGTCCCCGCGCTGTCCACCGTCACGTCCAGCCCGCACCGTGCCGCTTCGTTGCGCAAGGCAAGCTCGGCGAGCGGAGAACGGCAGATATTGCCGAGACAGACAAACAGAACGCGCAAGGGCTGGCAGGATGCGGAAAGGCTGGGGGCGCAAGCCATGGAATTCCTTGCGATTGCAGAAGCTGAACGCTCTGATACAGCGGCAGGATAAAGAGGCAAGGAGAGGCCCGATGCAAACACCCACCAACGCAGAGGGCACCAATGCGGCCGCGGTACCGGCGAATGCCGCCATCGGTCTGCCGGCGGACGCTGCCATCGATACGGATGCCCCGACACCGGCCTATGCCTGGTACGTCCTGTCGGTTCTGATCCTGGTTTATATCCTGAACTTCGTCGATCGGCAGATACTCAGTATTTTGGCCGAGGACGTGAAGCGCGATCTCAACCTCACCGATGGTGATATCGGGTTTCTTTACGGCACCGCCTTCGGGGTTTTCTACGCCCTGTTCGGCATTCCGCTGGGGCGGTTGGCGGACAGCTGGCACCGGGTGCGCCTGATGACGATTGGCCTCAGCCTGTGGTCGATCATGACCGCGTTGTCGGGCTTGGCGCGCAGCGGCTTGATGTTGAGCGCGGCGCGCGTGGGCGTGGGCATTGGCGAGGCGACGGCCAGCCCCAGTGCCTATTCGCTGATATCAGACTGGTTTCCCAAAAAGCGCCGGGCGCTGGCGCTCGCGCTCTATTCGTCGGGTCTGTATCTTGGCGGTGGTCTGTCGCTCGGGCTGGGCGGTCTTGTGGTGCAGAACTGGAATGCGGCCTATCCTGACAAGGCGCTTGCGCCGCTGGGGCTCGCCGGATGGCAGGCGGCATTCATGGCGGTGGGCATACCGGGGCTGTTGGTGGCGCTATGGGTATTCACCCTGCGCGAGCCGATCCGCGGCCAGTCCGAGGGGATCGTGAGCAAGGTGCGGCCGCATCCCTTTAAAGATTTCTTCGCCGAGCTCGTAACCATCCTTCCGCCGCTAACATTGATCGGCGCGGCGCGCTCGGGCAATCTGCTGCGCAATATCGCCGTCGGCCTGCTTGTCATCGGGATCGTGAGCCTGCTGGTCGGGTTAGGCGAGCCGGTGTTGCAGTGGGCCGCCGTGGGGATCGGCGCCTATGCCGTATACAGCTGGGGCAGCGCTCTGCGGCGGACCGATCCGCCCACCTTCGCGCTGATACTGGGCACGCCTGCGTTTCTGCTAACGGTGCTGGCTTACGGCCTGAACGCGTTCCTGAGCTACTCGGTCAGCTTCTGGGCATCGCCCTATGCGCTGCGCACATTCGGCGTTTCGGAGAGCGAAGTCGGCTGGATCGTCGGCAGCATTGGCGCTTCGGCGGGCTTCCTGGGCGTTATCGCCGGCGGCTGGGCGGCGGACAAGCTGCGCGCGCGCCATCCGGCCGGGCGCCTGTGGGTCGTCATCTTCGGGTCGATTGCACCCATTCCCGCCATCGCCGTCGCCTTCAGCACGGACAATCTGACGCTGTTCTACGCCATGCTGTTCCCGGCGCAGGCGCTGGCCAGCTGCGCGCTCGGCGCAGCCGCCGCTACGACGCAGGATCTGGTGCTGCCCCGCATGCGCGGCACCGCGACGGCCAGCTTCTTTATTGGCACCACGCTGATCGGCCTGGCCCTCGGTCCCTATCTGGCAGGGCGGGTGTCTGCGCTCACGGGGAGCCTGGCGACCGGGGTTTTGTCATTGCTGGTAACCGTGCCCATCGCGCTCATAGCGGCGATTCTGGCAGCCAGGTTCCTGCCCGCATCCGAAGCCAGTGCGCGGGCACGGGCGGCGGCGGCGGGCGAGGAGTTCGCCTGATAGTCCGGCGCAGCTTTTTCGCCCCGGTTCAGCCCGGGCTGCGCTGAAACACGCCGCAGGCCAGCCGGTCGCCGCTGTCGCCCGATGGGTCGGTCATCTGATCGTCTTTGCCTGCGTGCACGATAAAGGCCGCGCCGTCGCCGTCAAGCAGCGCATTAGGCCCACCGGATAACGCCGCGCCCGCGATCGGGCCTTCTAGATGGCCTGCGCCGTTGGCGCCGACGGAGAGATTGTCAAAATCGCCCATGTGCGAGCCGGCGTCGTTGGCCAGACCATGTTTCTTGCCGGTTGGGTTCCAGTGGCCGCCCGCGCTCTTGAAGTCAGGCCCGTCGCATGAGCCCGTTTCGTGGATATGGACGCCGTGACTGCCTATGGGCATTCCCTGCACATCGAGCACCATGCGCAGCCCGGCTGGATCCTGCGTAACGATTGCCTGCCCCGCCGACCGGCCGTCTGCGGTCTTCAGCGTAGCCATGGCGGACGGACCCGCGGCGGCCGAAGTACGGGCGGTTTCGGGCACGGCTGTGGTGGCTTCCGCATCGTTCTGCCGTGCCTCGTTCTGCCGTGCCTCGTTCTGGCAGGCACCCAGACCAAGCACCAGACCCATGCCACCAATCATCCAAAATCCACGCATCTCGTGCTCTCCCTCTGTTCTCACAAGTTGACGAGGAGACAGCTTGGAAGGTTTCGCTCAGCGAAGCGAGCACTAAGTGCCAAGGCGGAAACGGCTGAAATGACGCGCTAAGGGCGGAGCCATGACGGTTCATCGCATGGGACGGCCCGAAGCGATCCGTCATAAGGCGGTCCTTTACCGGGTTGGGGAAACGAGCGGCCAGGTCGGCCAACGGAGAGGTCCCGCCGCAGTTTGCCCAGCTTTTTTAACAGCAAAGGTGCAAGGGGCGGGCCTTTTTTTCGGTTCTGTTCGGAGCCATGCATGAGTAGCGACACGGGCTTGATTGGCTTGCCCGTCGGACGGCAAGATCGGGCCTGACTCGGGCAGCGTGCTTGGTTGCCCGTATCAATGGCTCGTCTGGCTGTTCCCGGCCTAATGGATGACCGACAAAAAAAGGGCCGGTCTCGCGACCAGCCCTTTCCGTATATCGTGTTGGTTGCGAGAAATCAGTAACCGGCGCCGGGGCCGTATGAGATCTGCACGCGGCGGTTCTGCGGCTCGCGCACACCGTCGGCGGTGGGCACACGCAGGTTCGTTTCGCCAAAGGCCTCGGTCGAGATGCGA
>JBBSUT010000066.1:0-13171 GCA_038234155.1 Sphingomonadales bacterium
TCAACCGGGCGCTTGAGCTGCCTGGCCGCGAGCGCCGCCAGCGCGGTGCGCACGGTGATCGCGCCCTTGCCGCCGAACGCGCCGCCGACGAAGGGGGATTTCACGCGGACCTTGTCCGTCTCCAGCTGCATCTGCGCGGCGGCGCCCTTGCGCAGACCCCAGACATATTGGCTCGGTTCATGGATCACCAGCTGGCCGCCGTCCCAATAGGCCGTGGTGGAATAAAGCTCCATGCTGTTGTGGTGCTGGATCGGTGTGGAATAGTCGGCGTCGATACGGTGCGCTGAAGCGGCGAGCGCGGCCCTGGCGTCATTATATCGCACCGGTTTGTAACGCGGGTTGACGGCGCCGAGCGGCCTGGTCGTCGCGCCAGGCGATTCGAATGTGGCGGTCGGGCTTTCGGCGGCATAGGCTATCTTCACCTTGTGCGCCGCCTCCCGCGCGGCCTCGAACGTGTCGGCCACCACCAGCGCAATGGGCTGCCCCTCATGATCGATCGCCGTGCCGGACAGGGTGTTGTTGTCGGTGACGAACATGCCGCCTTTCAGGAACGAGGCGATATCGCCCAGCGGCGGGCGGTTGGCGTGCGTCATCACCATCAGCACGCCGGGCACCGCCTTGGCGGCGGTATCGTCGATGGCGGTCACGCGGCCCTTGGCGATGGTGCTGGTTACCATCCAGGCATTAGCCTTCTTGCCGGGCACGGGCAGGTCGGCGGCGTAGATCTTGCCGCCGGTTACCTTTTGCCGCGCTTCATAGCGCGCGATGGGCTGGCCCATATTCTCTTTTGGCGCGGGGGCGGCTTTGCTGTTGTCGATCATGGTTTCAGCCCTCCATCTGTGCGGTTTCGAGAAGCGCGCGGACCAGCGTCTCGCGGCCCAGCTTGATCTTGAAGGCGTTTTCCTGCGTGCCCTGCGCGCGGGAAAAGGCGATTTGCGCTGCGGCCATGGCGCTGGCTTCATCCAGCTTCTGCCCGTTCAGCGCGGCTTCTGCCTCGCGCGCGCGCCACGGCACCGTGGCTACTCCGCCAAGCCCGATGCGCGCATCGCACACGGTATTGCCGTCCATGTCCAGCGCCACCGCCGCGCTGGCGAGCGCATAGGCGTAGGATTCGCGGTCTCGGATCTTGAGATATTTGCTGCGCTTCCACGGCGTGTCGGGAATCGAGAAGGCGGTGATAAGATCGCCGGTGCGCAGGTTGGTTTCGGCCGAGGGATTGTCGGCGGGCAGGCGGTGCATATCGGCGAAACGGATCGCGCGCGGGCCGTCCTTGCCAAGCAGCTCGACATTGGCATCGAGCGCGATCAGCGCCTGCGCCCAGTCACCCTGATAGAGCGCGATGCACTGGTCCGACGTCCCGAGAACGGCGTGATTGCGCGTCACGCCGCCGTCCAGCGCGGCGCAGCCGCTGCCGGGCACGCGCCGGTTGCACTGCTCGTAACCTGTATCGCGATAATAGGGGCAGCGGGTGCGCTGGAGCACATTGCCGCCGAGCCGTGCCATGTTGCGCAGTTGCGGACTGGCGGCGAGCCACAGGCTGTCCGACAGCACGGGATAATCGCTCCGGATCATGGCGTTATCGGCCAGACTGGCCATGCTGGTCAGCGCGCCGATGCGCAGCCGCCCGTCCTTGCGCTGGACGAAATCATAGCTGGTGTCGCTCAGTCCGCTGATATCGATCAGCCGGTCCGGCCGCCACACATCGAGCTTCATCAGATCGACCACGGTGGTGCCGCCGGCATGGTACATGCTGTTGGCGCTCGCGGCCTGCACGGCTTCGGCGGCGCGGGCGGGGCGTTGATAATCGAACGGGCGCATCAGCCTCTCCCGATCCTGGGCGCGGCCTGTCTGACGGCGGCGACGATATTGGGATAGGCGGCGCAGCGGCACAGATTGCCGCTCATATATTCGCGAATTTCAGCGTCGCTGTCGGCATGGCCTTCGCGCACGCAGGCGATGGCGCTCATGATCTGGCCCGGCGTGCAATATCCGCACTGGAACGCATCATTGTCGACAAAGGCCTGCTGCATGGGATGCAGCGCGTCATCATCTCCGGCCAGCCCCTCGATCGTGGTGATGTCCTTGCCCTCCACCGTAGCGGCCAGGGCCAGGCAGCTCAGCACCCGCCTGCCATCGACATGCACGGTGCACGCGCCGCATTGCCCGTGATCGCAGCCCTTTTTGGAGCCGGTGAGTTCCAGATCATTGCGCAGCGTATCGAGCAGGCTGGCGCGCGTATCGATGTTGAGGCGGCGCTCCTGCCCGTTGACGGTCAACATCACGTCGCGCTTCTGCAGCTTGGGCGCGGCCGCAGCGGTCTGCGCATGGGCAGCCGACTGGAACGCCAGCGGCGCGGCGCCCGCGGCAACCCCGCCCTTCAATATCGCGCGCCGTGTCGGCTGCAGGTCTGTAAAACGATCGGTCATACTGGCCCCTTGAACCTGAACTTGGATCAATATTTCAGCAGCGCCTCCGCCGCGCAAGTTCAAATTGCAATGTGCAACGGATTTCCCGCGCATTCATCCTGGGCTGCACAGATTGGATGGGAGCGTGGGCCGGTAGCGTTGGGCAACGTGGACCCTGATCGTGCAAAGCGGCGCGGACACCGCGATCAGCCGACCGCGCCGGCGGTGTGCAATGCCGCGATACGGTCTGCGTCATAACCCAGGCCCTCCAGCAGATCCTGTGTGTCCGTTCCCACCTGCGGCGCCGGACGCGGTGTCTCGCATGCGCTCTGGCTATAGCGCGGGGCCGGGGCGGGCTGGATGGCACCCGCGATCTCGATAAACGTGCCGCGCGCGGAATTGTGCGGATGCGCTGGCGCGTCTTCCAGTGAGAGGACGGGCGCAAAACAGATGTCCGTACCCTCCATGCGTTCGCACCAGTGGCTGCGCGGCCGGGACAGAAAGATCGCCGCCAGCCGCTCCTTCAGCGCTGGCCAGCGGGACGGGTCCATCTGCGCATCGAACGCCCGGTCGTCGGTCAGGTCCAGCGTCTCGCGCAGCAGCGCGTAGAACTGCGGCTCGATCGATCCTATCGCGATATACTGGCCGTCCGCGCACGCAAAACTGTCGTAGAAATGCGCGCCGGTATCGAGCAGGTTTACCCCCGGCTCGTCCTTCCACATTCCCGCCGCGCGCAGGCCCCAGGTCATGCCCGTCAGCACGGCCGATCCGTCGGTCATGGCGCAGTCGATCACCTGGCCCGGGCCGCCGTTCTTCACCGCGATCAGCGCGGCCAGCATCCCGAACGCCAGCATCATGCCGCCGCCGCCGAAATCGCCCAGATAATTCACCGGCGGCGTGGGCTTTTCGCCCGCGCGCCCGATGGTGTGCAGCGCGCCGGACAGCGCGATATAATTGATATCGTGCCCGGCGGCATGGGCATAGGGCCCGGTCTGCCCCCAGCCCGTCATGCGGCCGTAGACCAGCTTCGGATTGTCGCCGATCAGCACGTCCGGGCCCAGCCCCAGCCGCTCGGTTACGCCGGGGCGAAAGCCTTCGATCAGCCCGTCCGCGGCGCGCGCCAGATCGCGGATGACGGCTACGCCGCCGGGCGATTTCATGTCGACCGCGATGGATCGGCGCGATCGTGATAGCGGGTCAGTGGCCTGCAAGCGCCCGCCGATGCGCTCCACGCGGATCACTTCGGCCCCATGATCGGCCAGCATCATGCCGCAAAAGGGTGCCGGGCCGATTCCAGCGAGTTCAATGATGCGCAGGCCGTGCAGGGGTCCGGTCACGATAAGGCTCTCCAATAGGGATGACGCGCCGGGCATAGCGGGGCGGCGCGCCAGCGCCAATGCGCGCCGCAACTTATCCTGGCGCGGCAGAGCGGCCCGCACCCCGGTGCGCAGCATCCCGCTGTGTCGCTCTGCCGCGCCGTGCCTCCAAACCCTTGGCGCGGCGGGCCGGGGCGGGTAGGGGGCTGGCAGCAGGCGTTGCACGATCTTGCCGCAGCTTCTCCCGCCGTTTTTCTTCCCCCCACAAGGTGTTTCCGATGAAGACCGCCTCCATCGCCGCCAGCGTCTGCGGCCTGATCGCGATCGCTGCGGTGCCCGGCACGGCGCGGGCGCAGGACGCAGGCCCGGCGGCAAGCCCGCGCACGCTTCCCGCTCAGCCGCCGGGCCAGACGATCGTGGTCACCGGGCGTAGCCTGGACCAGGCGCCCGGCACCCCGGCTTATGGCTCCGTTGTGCTGAACCGCGAGACGCTGCTATCGACCGGTTCCGGCCGGATCGAGGACGCACTGGCGAAAGTGGCCGGGTTCCAGCAATTTCGCCGGTCGGACAGCCGCTCCTCCAATCCGTCCGCGCAGGGGGCCACGCTGCGCGCGCTGGGCGGCAATGCGACCAGCCGAACGCTGGTGCTGCTCGACGGCGTGCCGATGGCGGACCCGTTTTTCGGCTATATTCCGTTCAGCGCGATCGTGCCCGAGCGGCTCGCCTTGGCCCGCGTCACGCGCGGCGGAGGCAGCGGCGCGTTCGGCGCGGGCGCGGTCGCCGGCACGATCGAGCTGGAAAGCGCCGGGCCGGACAGGCTCGCCGTGTTTGAAGGTTCGGCGCTGGTCAACGCGCGCGCCGAGACCGAGCTCAGCGGCGTCTTGACCCCGCGTCTCGGGACCGGTTTTGCCGTCCTGTCGGGCCGTTGGGATCGGGGGCAGGGCTTCGATACGACCCCGGCCGACCAGCGCGTGCCCGCCAGTGTCCGCGCGCGGTTCGACAGCTATTCGCTCGGCCTGCGCGCGGTGACCGCGATCACGCCGGACATCGAGCTGCAAGTGCGTGGACTGGGCTTTGCCGATCACCGCACGCTGCGCTTCAAAGGCGCGGACAGCACCAGTAGCGGGCAGGATGCCAGCGTGCGGCTCATCGGCCGGGGGCCGTGGCAGTTCGACCTGCTGGGCTATGTCCAGGCGCGCGACTTTTCCAATGTCGTGATCAGTGCCACGCGTTTTGTACCCGTGCTCGATCAGCGCGCGACGCCGTCCACCGGCATCGGCGGCAAGATCGAGATCCGACCGCCGGTGGGGCATGGCAACACGCTGCGCCTCGGCAGCGACCTGCGCATCGCCGATGGCCAACTGTTCGAGAACGCCCGCAGTGCCTTTACCGGCGCCGTCACCGCGCGCCGCAACGCCGGCGGACGCAACAGCGACATCGGCTTCTATGTCGAGAACGATCTGACTCTCGGCGCGCTCACGCTGACCGCTGGCGCGCGGGCCGATCGCTGGCGCATCGCCGATGGCTTTTTCCGGGAGCGCAGCGCGGCCGGCGCGCTCATCATCGACAATCGCTTCGCCGACCGCAGCGGATGGGACGGCAGCTTCCGGGCCGGTGTGCTATACCGCGCCGCGCCCGCGCTCTCGCTGCGCGCCGCGGCCTATACGGGCCTGCGCGTGCCCACGCTGAACGAGCTGTACCGCCCGTTCGTGGTGTTCCCGGTGACCACCCAGGCCAACGCGAACCTGACCAACGAGCATCTGCGCGGCGCCGAGATCGGCATCGATCTGACGCCGAGCCCGCGCTTCGGTCTGTCGTTGACCGCCTTTGACAACCGCCTGCGCGATGCCGTGGCCAACGTCACCGTGGCGCGCAACTTGCGGCAACGGCGCAACATCGATGCGGTGGCGGCGCGCGGGATAGAGGCGGCGGTCCACGCCAATGCGGGGCAGTTCCGGTTCGACGGATCGGCCGCCTATACCGACGCCCGGACGCGCGGCAGCGGCATTGCGGCGGGCATCGATGGCTTCCGGCCAGCACAGACCCCGAGGTTTTCCGCCAGCGCCACAATCGGTGCGGCGCCGCTGCCCGGCTGGAACCTTTCGGCCACGCTGCGCCATGTCGGCAGGCAGTTCGAGGATGATCGAAACAGCGATATCCTGCCAGCGGCGACCACGCTGGACGCTTTTGCCGCAATATCGGTGCGTAGCGGTCTGTCGCTGATCTTGCGGGGGGAGAACCTGCTTGATGCCAAGGTGGTCACCCGCAACCAGGGCGGCTCGATCGATCTTGGCGCGCCGCGCACCTTGTGGATCGGGCTGCGCGCCGGCCTGGGGCATTAGGGGGAAAGACGCACGGTTTGAGCTGCCTCGCCTGGGTTAGTCGATCAACCCGAACGAACGCCGATCCCACGCCTCGATCAGGCGATCGCAGGCTGCGTCCCGGGCGGCGAGACAGACAAAGGTCGTTCCGGCCGCGGTAAAATTCTGCGCCGCTACGCTCATGCCGTAGGATGACCCGCCGTGGCCCCATAGCGGGTTCGCGCCCGCCTGCGCCACGAACCCCAGGCCGTACCAGCTCGTATCGCCGGGCACCGTCGCCAGCGCGAGCGTTGAGGGAGACAGGAGATTGCCCGCTTTGAGCGCCTCGAAAAACCGCAGAAGATCGTTCGCGCTGGCCACGCCGCCGCCCGCCGCCGATCCGCGCCATGGCAGCGCCTCGGTATTGGGGATGGTGTTTGGCTCGGCCTCGAAAAACGTCGTGTAGCCGACCGGAATATCTGCGATATGCTCCAGATCCGGATATCCGGCGTGCGTCATGGCGGCGGGCACAAAGACATGCTGCGCAACATAATCCTGATAGTCCTGCCCCGTCACCCGCTCGATCACCGCGCCCAGAAGAATGAAACCGTAATTCGAATAATCCTCCTTGCTGCCGGGCGGAAAATCGGGTCCGCGCGCACCGTTAAGCGTGATGAGATCGGTGATGGTGCGCACCCATTGCCGGTTCGCACCGTTTTCGCGCCTCAGAATACCGTCCTCGCCGGTTCCGCCGCGGTGGCTCAGCAATTGGCGGATCGTCACCCTGGCCATTTCGGCGTTGGGATAATCTGGCAGATAGCGCGATAGCGGAGCGTCCAGCTCCACCTTGCCCGCCTCCACCAGTTGCAGGATAGATACGCCGGTGAACATTTTTCCGGCCGAGGCGAGGAACATCGGTGTATCGGGCGTGATGGGCGCCGCGTTTTGGCGGCTGATCGTGCCGCGGCTGAACGGGCGGGGTGCTTGTCCGTCGGCCGCGATAATGAGCACGCCCGCGAATTCGTCAGCGTCTGCCAACCGGGCGGCGATGTCTTCGGTTGCGGCGCGTGCGCGCGTCTCGGACATGGCAAAGGGAATGAGCTTGAAATTCTCGAGCGTTACGCCGTCTGCCGCCACGTCATAGGTCAACCGGAACAGCGCCGGAAAACAGCGTTGGGAGAGTAAAGCGCTCATCGTCCGGTCATCGCTCCGCTCGGTCCGCACAAGATCGAACCCGCAGGTCTCGGTCCGCAAATAGCGGGCCAACAGCGCGTCGGCATCGCCCAGGTGGCTGCCGTAAAAGGCCTGGATCGCCGCCTTGTCGCCGGAATTGAACGCGGTCAGCCACTGCTGCAGGATCGCCGCCGCCGTTGCCGCCGTCGCCGGTGCCGATGATGCCAGTTTCTGTGCCGGTTCGGGCCGGGCTGCGGCGGGCGCTGTTGACGCCAGCAGCAGCGCGGTCAGATACAGCGGTCGCAGGGCCATGGCGTTCAGCTTTCTATGAGTTCGGGCTCTCTCGCCGGTACGTCCGACCAGTGTCCGGTCGGTGGATGTTCGCGCACATTGTGGTAGCGCGCAACCGCAACGGTCGCCAGCAGCTCGATCGTCAGCGTGGCCACCGGCAGGATCAGGCAGGATTCCTCGCGCACGATCACGCCGGCAAACATGGCAAGCGTGGTGATGACGGCCGCGCCGAAGCGCTGCGCCATGCCGACCCGCGCCCAGTCCCGTTCCACCACGAACCAGGCCACGACCAGGTGGCGTACAGACAGCGACAGGATCAAAAGGGTAAGCACCTTGACCGCCGAAAGATTGCTGTTGTTCACTGGTCCGCTCCAGCCGCTGGCGGCGGCCTGTTCCGGGCTGAGAAAGGACAGGATACCGAGGAACGGATAGCCGGTCGCCACGCCGTGCAGCAGCACCGCGGCCAGCGGCAGCAGAAGCAGCAGCGCCAGTGCATAGCGGGCCAGCGTCATCCGCCCCTCGCGGTGCGCCGGCATGTCGCGCCACGCCGCGATCAGACAGCGCGCCGAACAGGACAGCGGCCGCCTGGCGGCGAGGGCGGTCTGGAACTCGGCGAGCATCGCCTGACCCCAGTCGGCGCGATGGGCGCCAAGGCTGGACAGCGCGATGACCATCAGTATTCGCGAAAGGGTTGTGCTCAGCATGGCGCTCCGGCGGGACCGTGCGCGGCCACCGCGCGCGGCGCTATCGGCGTGAAGGCATATCGCGGTCGGCATCGGGGGCGCGGCATGGCGCAGAGTTCCCATAGCGACGCCCAGGATGCAAGCTCGGATAACGGCGCGGGTTCCGGCGCGGGTCCCGGCAGAGATGGGCGCGGACCGGCTGTGACGTTCGCTACCGCGGGATCGCGGCGGTGTTATGCCGGTGGCTGCAGGAGCTGGAGCACGTAGCGCTCGGCGCGTTCTTCCCGCAGGCAGGTCCACGGCGCGGCACGCATGAACAGACGGGCCGCTTCGTCGCCCGAGATGTCGAGATCGTTTTCGCCGGTCCAGTTGACCAGCAGGCACAGGCCGCCGGGCGCGAGGGCAGCGCGGGCCAGCGCGGCGGACCGGGCAATGGCCTGCGGCATCATGAAATAGAGCACTTCAGAAAAGACGATAAGATCGAATACGCCATTGGGCCATGCCGTCGGTACGTCCGCCTGCCGGAAGCTGATCGGGGCTTGCGCGCCCGGCTGCGCGGCAATTCGCGCACTGGCCCGCCCGGTCGCCACCGCGCTGATATCGAGCGCCAGCACATGATCGCCTTTGTGCGCAAGCGCCTGGCTGAGATAGCCGGTGGAGCATCCAATCTCCAGGATGGCGGGAAAATTCCGGTCGGGCAGCGCGGCGATAGTGGCGGCCCGCTTGGCAATCTCATAGGGACTGGTGGCAAAATCCCACGGGTCTTTGCTGGTGCGATGGAGATCGTCGAACACGCTGCGGCCGGATGGGGGATCAGCGGCTGACAAGGAATATCTCGGGTGAAGACATGAAATGGTCGATGAGGGCGGGCGGCATGACGAAGCCGGTGGGATCGTCCGCGATCAGGCTGGTGGTCTGCGAACGGTAGGCCGCCACGGCGCGGCGCTTGGCGTCCCGCTGCGCGCCCGCCGCGAATTGCAGCGGCGCCAGATCCGTCACCGCGCGATCGCCGAACCGGCCCCACACGGCGAAGCTCCACCACGGCACATCGATCCGGTCGGCCAGGTGGCCGGCGAGCGCCGCGGCGGTCTCGTGATCGCAGTGCGGATCGCCCTGCCAAGTCGACCAGATCACCGACACGCGGTGTTCGCGCGCGAAGCTTGCCAGCCGACCGCAGTCGATCCGATCGAGATCGGCCGGGCCGGTGTGGCCATCGTGCAGCGACAGGCGTTCGACCGCGATATCGGATCGGCCGGTGAGGTGCCCGAGCGCCGACCGCAGCTCCTCCAGCCGGAGCTCCCGCAGCCGTGCGGGCGGAAACGCCGCCGATTGCGGGTGGGAGCCTTCGCCGTCGGTCAGCAGAAGAATGATGATCCGCCGCCCGATCGCCGCCGCGGCGGCCAGCGCGGCGCCGCATCCAAACGTTTCGTCGTCCGGATGGGGCGCGACGATCATGACCGTTCCCGGCGGGGCGAGCCGTTCGATGGCGACGTGCGGCGCACCGCGCGCGATATCCAGCAGCGAACCTGTGGGCTGCGTGATCACGCTACAGCGCCTCGGCGGTGCCGGGACCGGCCAGCAGGCCGTCCGCTGCGCGCGCCAGTTTGGCGTCTGGCGCGGCCTGGCAGAGATACAGCCTCAGATCGCGCCGCATAAGTTCGATAACGGCATCGGCGTTGTGCGCAGCCATGCCGAGCGATTGCTCGACGGCTGCCAGCACCGTATCGCAGCTCTGCCGCGTCACTTCGCGCGCCAGCAGCGCCAGCACCGCCTTGCGGGGCGGAGCATCATCTGCCTCGGTTTCCTCGGCCGCGCGGCGCACCCATAGGCGCGCGGTCTCCAGCGCGATTGCGGCCTGCACCAAGCGCAGCGCCTGCATCGGCGCATCGGCCCGGCCGCTGTCTACCAGCGCGGATCGCATCGCCGCATACAGCGCCTCCGCCGCGCCCAGATGGGCGGCGCAATAGCGCCAGATGCCGCCCTCGAAATGAGGCTCGGTCTGATAATCTCCGGCGGCTCCGATCAGTCTGTCGGCAGCGATCATCACCCCATCGAACCGATAGCCACCGGACAGCGTGGCGCGCATCGCGGACATCGACCAGCGGTCCGCGTCCATCCGATCCGCATCGGTGACCGGCAGGATCGCCAGCCGCTGCTCGCCGTCCAGCGTGCCCGTCACAACGGCCAGGTCGACCGCCCCCAGACCCGAACAATATTGTTTCGCGCCCGACAGCATCACCGCGTCACCAGATCGCTGCAGTGTCAGCGGTGCGCCCGGCATGTCCGCGCCCCATACGCCGAGCAGTGACCCCGCCTCGACGGCTGCATAAAGATCGGCTTTCAGCTGCGCGGACGCATAGAGATGCACCAGCTTCACCGCGTTCATATGGCCTTCGAACAAACGCGCGGCGGGCAGGCTGACCCGGCCCAGCATCCGCAGCGCATCGCACGCCGCGATGGTGCCTGCCGCCTGCGTACCCCATCCGCGGGCGCCGCTGGATTGCGGCAGACAGGTCGATCGCGGCAAACAGGCAGTGAGCCAGCCCGCCGCGCGCAGGGCCGCGATGTCTTCTGACAGATCGTGATCGCCCCGGTCCGCTCCTGCGGCGCGCTTTGCGATCGCGCGGAGCCACGGTGCATCGGCCAACTCGCCCGAAGCCGGAACCGTCATGCCCGTGCGCCCGAAAGCCGGTTTTCAGATGCCGGCCGCTCGTCCGATGACGAAAGTTCGGCCACCACCTGCGACAAGCGCATACGCCGGTGCTGTAACGCCGGGTCTCGCGCGATCGCATCCTGGAGGCGTGCATAGCGTTCGCCACAGTTTGCAATGCCGTTTGCAATGCCGTTAGCAAGGCCATTTGCAAAATCGTCCGGCAACGCGTTCCAGATATCGGCGAGACGGCGCAGCAGCGCCAGCGGCACCAGCTGCTCGTCGCAGAACGGATCGTCATCCGTGGCCCGGGACCGCAGCGCGTCGCCCATGCCCCCGGCAGCGCGCGCGATCAGGCGGCCGGAGGTTTCGACCTTGACGTCGTCCGCCAGCTTGATGGACCAGCCGTGCCGGCGCGCGAGAGCGGCCAGCGCCTTGTCCTCGGCCACGGGCGGGACGGGCATGCCGCCGACCGCGCGGTAGCGCGCCGCCGTCAACGCCAGGCTGGCGCCCATGGCGGCGATCTGAAAGCCCGGCGCGGTCCCTGCTGTCCAGGACTGCCAGCATTGTTCGAGGTGCTTGGCATAGGCCGCCTCCACCGCGCCGCAATGGCGCACCGGGGCGGGTAGCGCGGCATATTCCTGTGGATCGATCGACACGGCGCCGCAGACCAGATCGGTGCCGCCGCGAACATGGCCGAGATTGACTGACACCCAGTCCGGATCGACCAGCGTGTCGGCATCGGTCGTCAGCAGAACGCCGTGCGGTGACAGCCATGCGCCGATATCCAGCGCAAGCCGCCGCGCATGGGGCGCATCGGCGATATCCGCATGGAGCGCGGCGCTGGCGACAAGGAAACCGCAATCCGATGCGCGCAGCACATCATGGGCCACCGTGAACGAGCGATCGGCGCTGTTGTTGATTAACAGGACGATCGCGCCGCGCCCGCCGCTGCGACGCAGCGCGGCCAGCATCGCGTTGAGCGTGGCGGGCAGGAAATGCTCCTCATTCTGTGCCGGTACACACATGGCAAAATCGATTGCCGTCGGCAGCCGCGCGGCGATGAGTTCGATTTCAACCTGATCTGCGAACGGCAGGGCGGCGAGCACCTGGGTGAGGATGGAGGCGGCAACAGGCCCGCGCGCGTGCTTCTCCGGTCCTTCGCACATGCCGCCTTGGCCCAAGGCTGAGGGGCGAGGGACGATCAATCGCCTGGCGACAACCGGCGGATCGTTTGCGCGCACAACGCCGGGCCCCTGTCGCAAGGGCCCGGCATCATTTGGCATGTCAGCCTTTCGCTTGCAGATTGACCGAGCGTTCGGCCAGATCGGTCATATTCTCGTCCGCGCCGTAGATATCGGCGGTGATGGCGTCGAGCTTGGCCACATGCTCGCTCTTGCCCAGCGCATCGGCGAACGCCTTGGCGGTACCGAAACCGCAGATGCCGTAATGGCACATCCGCTGATATTGCGAGACGATGACCACATCGCGCACATCGTCATCCTCGATATTTGCGTCGATAACATGCTTCTTGGCCTCTTTCACAAGACCTTCCATGCCCTTGCAATGCTCCTTCTCGCTCTCGCCGCAGTCCTTGAGCAGGTCCTGCAGTGTGGCGGTATGGCCCTTGATCCCCTCGGCGGCTTTCTTCAGCCGGTCCTTGAGCTTGGGATCGGTGGCCTTGTCCGCCAGTTGGCCGACCATCGCTAGCATCTGATCGTTCGCGGACCAGTTGTCGGCAAGTTCTTCGGTGTAGCAATCTTCCAGATTTTTCGGTGCAGACATAGTCTGTCTCCTTAGGTTGGGCGCCACAAATTAGCTGGCGCGGTTGAATGGACGTGGCGGGGTGATCGGTCTGCCCGCCGCGCCGGCAGTCGCTCTCACTGAGCACGAGAACGGCTGATCGGAGCGGTCAAAACCCGGCGCGGCGAACGCCATTCCCACCCCGGCCCGGATCGTTTGCCATCCTGATCTCCCCAAAAGTCTCGCGCCGCCGCCGATCGATGGATCGCCGTGCCGCAAAGGAAAGAAGCCGGTTTCCAGCGAATGGTTGCAGACATCTGCGAACAAACCGCGCTTTTCATCAAATGTTACGATGGCGCGCCTGGGGCGGGACCGTAGCTGGCGGCGGCAAGAACCGGCTGCGCGGCCGCCGGAACTTCCGCCGCGCGCCGTCAGGAACCCGGCGGTGTGCTTGCGTCCTGGTCCTGCGGCAACGCCAGCGGTGTGGCGCGGCAGATTGTGCGCAGCGCCGATTTCAGGCCCTCCTCGATCGTGGGATGATAAAAGGGCATCTCGAGCAACCGCGACGCGGTCTGTCCCTGCTGCACGGCCCATGCGAGCATGTGCGCCA
>JBBSUT010000067.1:0-13153 GCA_038234155.1 Sphingomonadales bacterium
CCCTATCTCCGGCATGACGGCAAATATGCCAAGCTGGAGAATACGACCGAGGTGTTTGAAACCGGCATGAACGCCGCCGTCGCCAAGCTGGCCGAGGCCGCCGCCAACAAGGGCAAGGCGCGCGGCCAGCGTGAGCCGCTCAAGATGCTCGGCAAACACCCGCGCACGGAGGAAGAGATCAAGCTGATGGAAGGCCGTTACGGTGCTTATGTCACCGACGGCAGCGTCAATGCGACGATCCCGAAGACGATCGACAAGGACCAGCTGACGCTGGAGGAAGCCGCACAGCTGATCGACGAACGCGCCGCCAAGGCTCCGCCGAAGAAAAAGAAGAAGGCGCCCGCAAAGAAGAAGGCTTCTGCGAAGAAACCGGCGGCCAAGAAGGCTCCCGTAAAGAAGAAAACGCCTGCGAAAAAGGCTGAGACGAAAGGTTGATTAAGAACTTCTCTTGGGAAAGGACTAAATAATGAGTGGCTTTTTTCTGATGGCTTTGACAGCAGGCATGGCCGCTCCCATGCCTACCATCGACTTTCTTCGCAAGGTCGGCCAAACTTAGCCTCTCGCGCGCGAAAATCACGATCGCGCGGTAAGAGCCCTCTTCGCATTATCAGTCGATCCTAAAGGTCGAATCTATTCGTGTCGACTTTTGGAAAGCGATGGATTTCAGGCTGCACTGGAAAAGTCCTGCCAGGAAATAAAGCGGCTGAAGATGGAACCTGGTCAGTGGGCCGACGGCAGCAACTCTTACGGAGTGTATCGCCTTGCGATGCGGTACAGTTCGCCGGAAATCGATCGCCGCTATCCATCCGACGACCTATCCCTTGACCGAACGGTTTTTGTTACCGTTGCTGCTATGCCGCCGTCTGTGGCCGATCCTTATCGAGTGACTGTTAATTTTGCCATTGATGAAAAAGGCTCGCTCGAACATTGCGTTGCGAACCGCGCCGATTCCGATCCGCGCTTCGTGGACACGGCTTGCAAGCTTGCGGTGCAGGATGGTGTAGTGGCGTTGAGTGATGCCAAGGGCAAAGCCGTACCATATGTCGAAAGCCGCAACTTTCTCTTTGGTACGGGTAAGAACGAAGAGTCTGAGCTAGTAGTGGCACCAATTCCGTAAGAGTGATGCAGGCTAGGTCGCATGTTCTATCGGGCGGAGAGAATATCTTTCGCTGTTGATTTGTCAGCTGCCCATGCGGGATTTGCTTGCTTGGCGCCGATGGGCACGTGCAAGCGCCTACTCTACCCAGTCTAGCCCGATATTCTCGAACTGCTCGCGGCTGTTGTCCCAGTTGGCTTTGACCTTGACGTGCAGATAGAGATGCACCGGCACGCCCAGCAGCCTGGACAGCTCCTTGCGCGAGGCCTCGCCAATCGCCTTGATCCGGGTGCCGTTCTTGCCGAGCATGATCGCCTTCTGGCTGTCGCGCGCAACCAGGATCTGTTGGTGGACCTCCAGACTGCCGTCGGGCCGTTCGAGATACTGCTCGCTGTCGACTGCGCTGGCATAGGGCAGCTCGGCGTGGAGCTGCCGATAGATCTGCTCGCGCGTGATCTCGGTGGCCAGCAGGCGCTGCGACACATCAGACACCTGATCTTCCGGGAAATGCCACGGGCTGGCGGGCATGGCGTCCGCGAGCGCGGTCTTGAGCTCCGGCAGACCGTCTCCGGTCTCGGCGCTGACGAACCAGCTATGTTCGAACGTGACCGCGCCGTTCAACTTTTCCGCGAGCACCAGCAGCTTG
Source organism: Sphingomonadales bacterium (assembly GCA_038234155.1). GTDB lineage: Bacteria > Pseudomonadota > Alphaproteobacteria > Sphingomonadales > Sphingomonadaceae > Novosphingopyxis. The sequence continues at coordinate 1,743 of JBBSUT010000067.1, forward strand.
TCCTTGGCCGCGATATCCACCTTGTTCATCACCAGCCATTTGCGGCCCTGACGTTGGTTCAGGCTCTCGATCAGCGGATCGAGCTTGGGGCCGGCACCGGCCTTTGCGTCGACCACGAATAGAAGCACGTCGGCATCGCTCGCGCCCTCCCAGGCGGCGCTGACCATAGCCCGGTCCAAGCGGCGGTGAGGCACAAAGATGCCGGGCGTATCGACAAGCAGCATCTGCGTGCGTCCTTCCAGCGCCACGCCGATCAGGCGAGTGCGTGACGTCTGCGGCTTGGCGCTGGTAATCGCGACCTTCTGGCCCACCAGCGCGTTGGTAAGCGTCGACTTGCCGGCATTGGGCGCACCGATCAGCGCGGCAACGCCGCAATGCGTATCGTCTTGCGTCGATTCAGCATTTGCGCTGCTTGTGGCCGGATCGCGGTTCATGCATATTTCTCCAGAAAGGACTTGGCGGCGCGGGTTTCGGCCTCCTGCTTGCTTGGTGCGGTGGCGGCAACGGGATCCAGCCCCTTGACGCAAACCTGCACCTCAAAGATGCGCGCATGCGGCGGGCCGGCCTTGGCCAGAATGTCGTACACCGGTGGACGCTTGCCCGTGCTCGCCGCCCATTCCTGCAGCACCGATTTGGGGTGGCGCGGGGCCTTCCCGGCGGACAGGATATGTTGCTGCCAGTGGGTTTCCACAAAGGCGCAAGCGGGCGCGATGCCCTGATCCAGGAACAGCGCACCAATCAGCGCTTCTGCCACGTCGCCAAGCACATTGTCGCTCTCCGCCGCGCCGTCGCTGCGCGCCTGTTTGCCCAGCACAATGTGTGGGCCGGCACCCAGATCGCGCGCGATTTCGGCGCAGGTGGCCCCCGATACCAGCGCGTTGAGCCGGTGCGACAGCTTGCCCTCCGGCTCGTCCGGGAAGCGCGCGTACAGCATTTCGGCAACGGCGAGCCCCAGGATGCGGTCGCCGAGAAATTCTAGGCGCTGGTAATCGGGTCGTCCGGTGCTGCCATGCGTCATCGCGCGCTCATAAAGAGGCATGTCGCCGACGTTGGCGATGCCGATAGAGGCGAGCCAAGCTGGCAGGGCGGGCAGGGCTGTCAAAAACTCTTTCCGATCCGCTCGCCGCGCGCTGCGCTGGCCCAGGTCCAAGGCTTGGTCCACTGGGCCGATCCATTGGTGGAAAAGATGGTGACCAGCGCGCGCCCGATCAGGTTGGCCTGCGGCACGATACCGATGGCACCGCCAACTTCCGCGGGGAAGCGACTATCCGCGCTGCGATCGCGGTTGTCACCCATCAGGAACATCGATCCTGCCGGCACGGTAAACGTCATCGTGTCATCGCCCATGCTGCCCTGAACCAGATCGAGGATTTCATAGCTTTTTCCCGAAGGCAGCGTTTCACGGTAGCGCGGATAGCGGCAATAATCGCGGCCATCGATCCGGTCGTTGAATTGCGGAGAATAGCAGGGGTAAGGCGACCCTTCCGCTGCGGCGGCCGCAATCATATTGGGGGTTACCGGCAGCAGCATGTCGGCGATCCGCTGCCTGGGCAGGGGCTTGCCGTTGAGCGATACAATGCCATTTTGCAGGCGCACGGTGTCACCGGGCAGGCCGATCACGCGCTTGATATAATCGGTTTCATTGTCCGGCGGGGCCTTGAACACGACAACGTCGCCGCGATCGGGCTGCTGGGCAAAGAAACGGCGCGGCAGCAGCGGCACATCGCCCGGCAAGCTGTAGCGAGAATAGCCAAAGGGCCATTTGGCGACCAGCAGATAATCGCCGATGAGAAGCCGCGGTTGCATCGATTCGGACGGAATATTGAACGGCGCAACGATGAAGCTGCGCAGCGCCAGGATAATCAGCAGTACCTTGAGCAGATACAGCGCCAGATCGATCCATTCGGAACGCTTCGCGCCCTGGCCAGCCGGAGACGAAAGCACCGGCTCCTCGCCGCGCGGATCGGCGGCATCTTCGTCCCGCGCGCTGTTGATCATGATAGGGGCCGGAAAATATTGAGCGACAAGTCTGGTCACATAGGCTTGCAAGTGCCTAAAGACCAGCCTTCACACATGGATCAAAAAGGGGCGGTGATGCGCGGCGAATGGCAATTTCTGGAGGCGCAGGCCCGCCCGACCTTGCAGCAGCTGTTCGCGGGCGATGCGCAGGCACGGGTCGATGCGCTGACGATCGTGCAGGCGGGTATCCGGTTCGACTTCTCCAAGACGCATCTGGACGAGGCGCTGATCGGCGGTTTCATCCGGTGTGCCGAGCGGATGGACCTGGCGGGCCACCGGCACGAACTGTTGAGCGGGGAGATCGTCAATCCCACAGAGGGCCGCGCTGCCGAGCATACGGCGGAACGCGGCACCGGTTCGCCCGAGGCGGTGGCGCTCGCGCGGCGGTTCCACACACGGTTGCGCGGGCTGATCGAGGTGATCGAGGCGGGCGCGTTCGGCAAGATCGATACACTGATCCACATCGGCATCGGAGGATCGGCGCTGGGGCCAAAACTTTTGATAGACGCATTGGGGCGCGATGCCGGCGGGATCGAGGTCCGCGTCGTCTCCAATGTCGACGGCGCAGCGATGGCCGAGGCAATCAAAGGGCGTGATCCCCAGACCACGCTGCTCGCTGCCGCATCCAAGACCTTCACCACGGCTGAGACGCTGCTGAACCTGGAAAGCGCGATCCAATGGATGCGCGGTGGCGGCGTGGCCGATCCGCACGGCCGCGTGATCGCGCTTACCGCCAATCCGGATAAGGCGGTGGAATGGGGCGTCGATGAAACCCGCATCCTGCCTTTCAGTGAGAGCGTGGGTGGCCGCTATTCGCTGTGGAGTTCGATTGGCTTTCCTGCCGCGCTCGGCCTGGGCTGGGCAGCTTATGAGGAAATGCTCGAAGGTGCCGGCACCATGGACCGGCATTTTGCGCATGCTGACTGGCGCGAAAATGCGCCCGTGCTCGCCGCGTTCGCCGATCTCTATTACACGCAAGGCCGCGCCGCGCAGACCCGCGCCGTCTTCGCCTATGACGAGCGGCTGCGACTGCTGCCCAGCTATTTGCAGCAACTGGAAATGGAATCGAACGGCAAAAATGTAACGGCTGAAGGGGAGCCTGTAGGTTACCCCACGGCGCCGATTACCTGGGGCGGCGTGGGGACCGATGCGCAGCACGCGGTATTTCAGCTGCTCCATCAGGGCACGGCGCTGGTACCGGTGGAATTCATCGCGTCCCAGGAGCCTGGCCATGCGCTCGACGATGCGCATCATGAGACGTTGCTGGCCAATTGCTTTGCGCAGGGTGCTGCCCTGATGGCGGGCAAGCAGACCGACGACCCGGCGCGCAGCTATGCCGGCGACCGGCCCTCCACCACGTTGCTGATCGAGAATGTTACGCCCGCAATCCTGGGCGCAATGCTCGCCTTTTACGAGCATCGGACGTTTGTGAATGCGATCATGCTGGGTATCAATCCGTTCGATCAGTTCGGGGTGGAACTGGGCAAGGATTTGGCCCGCGCGATCGAGCAGGGCGGCCAGGACGGCGGGAGCGACGATCTCGACGCGTCTACCAAGGCGCTGATGTCTGCGGCGCTGGGCGATCCTGCCTGAGCGTTGCGGATGGGCCGCCGCTCGCTTCCCCCTACCGCCAACTGAACTCTAATTCCGCTTTCGAAAGCACATGCAACATGGCCGATTACGACTACGACCTCTTTACGATTGGTGCAGGCTCCGGGGGGGTGCGCGCCAGCCGCGTGGCCGCTTCGCACGGCGCGCGTGTGGCCGTGGCCGAGGAGTACCGTGTGGGCGGCACCTGCGTCATCCGCGGTTGCGTGCCAAAAAAGCTGCTGGTCTACGGCGCGCATTTCGCCGAAGATCTGAAAGACGCGCGGCGGTTTGGCTGGGACGTGCCGGACCACTGCAATTTCAGCTGGTCCACGCTGCGCGACAATGTGTTCGAAGAGGTGGACCGGATCAACGGCGTCTACCGCGAAACGCTCAGCAACCACGGCGCCGAGATCATAGACGCGCGTGCCGAGCTGATTGGCCCGCACGAGGTGAGGCTTGCCAGTGGCAGAACCGTCACAGCCAAATATATCCTCATCGCCACCGGCGCGACGCCGCACGTACCGGATTGTCCCGGCCATGAACTGGGGATCACCTCGAACGAGGCTTTCCATCTGGACGATGTGCCAAAGCGCATATTGATCGCCGGTGCTGGCTATATCGCCAATGAATTCGCCGGTATTTTCAACGAATTTGGCTGCAAGGTGACATTGATCAACCGTTCCGATGTCATTCTGCGCAGCTACGATCACCAGATCCGTGATCGATTGCTGCAGATTTCCATGATGAAGGGCATCGAATATAAGTTTCACGCCGAATTCCGTGGCATCGAGAAAATGGACGACGGCTGTCTGCGCGTCTCGATGACAGGCCACGAGGATATCGAGGTTGATTGCGTGATGTTCGCCACCGGCCGCGTGCCCAATACCGGCGAGCTGGGGCTCGAAGCCGCCGGTGTGAAATTCGACGACAATGGCGCGGTCATCGTGGACGGCTGGTCGAAAACCAACGTCGACAATATCTATGCCGTCGGTGACGTCACCAACCGAATGCAGTTAACCCCGATCGCCATTCGCGAAGGCCAGGCCTTTGCCGATACCGTATTCAACGACGACCCCCATCAGGTGGATTACGAAAACGTGCCGAGCGCGGTTTTCAGCCATCCTCCGATCGCCGGCGTCGGCATGACCGAGAGCAAGGCCAAAGAAACGTTGGGATCGGTCAAGGTCTACACTTCTGATTTCCGTGCGATGAAGAACGTGCTGGCAAACCGCAACGAACGCGGATTGTATAAGATGATCTGCGACGGTGAGACCGGCCAGATCGTCGGCCTGCACATGATCGGCCCGGAAGCGCCCGAGATATTGCAAGCGGCGGCCGTGGCGGTGAAGGCGGGCCTGACCAAACAGGCGTTTGATGACACCGTCGCTCTGCATCCCAGCATGGCCGAAGAGCTTGTGCTAATGAAATAGCGGCGCGGCAACGCCGCATAGCTTTCGCTCTGCTCGTGCGGCGCTTGTCGACGCGGCGCTTGTCGTCGCGTGGGCCAAAATTAAAACGGGGCCGCCCTGCAACAGGCGCGGGGCGGACAAACGAAGGAGCGTACGCAGGTGCGCACCTGGTTGCCAAAAGCGTGGCGCTCTGGAATGACCCGCGGTCAGAAAAGACGCCATTGGGGAACGGACATGCAGCACATTCTCGACCAGCTGAAAGAAAAGCGCGCACAGGCTGAACTTGGCGGCGGGCAGAAGCGGATCGATGCGCAGCATACCAAGGGCAAGCTGACTGCGCGCGAGCGGCTCGACGTGCTGCTCGATCCCGGCAGCTTCGAGGAATATGATCGCTACGTTGAGCATAATTGTGTCGATTTCGGCATGGACGAGCAGCATATTCCGGGCGACGGTGTGGTCACCGGATCTGGGACCGTCAACGGCCGCCTGGTCTTTGTATTCAGTCAGGATTTTACCGTGTTCGGCGGATCGCTTTCCGAACGCCATGCCGAGAAGATCTGCAAGGTGATGGATATGGCGATGAAGCTTGGCGCTCCCGTCATCGGCCTCAACGATAGCGGCGGTGCGCGCATCCAGGAAGGCGTCGCCTCGCTCGGCGGCTATGCCGAAGTGTTCCAACGCAACGTGCTCGCGTCCGGGGTGGTACCACAGCTCAGCCTGATCATGGGCCCATGTGCGGGCGGCGCGGTGTACAGCCCGGCCATGACCGACTTCATCTTCATGGTGAAGGATAGTAGCTACATGTTCGTGACCGGCCCCGATGTGGTCAAGACGGTCACCAACGAAGTCGTGACGCAAGAGGAACTGGGCGGCGCGATCACGCACACAACCAAAAGTTCGGTCGCCGATCTGGCGTTCGAGAATGATATAGAGGCGCTGCTCGGCGCGCGCGACTTCATCGATTTCATGCCGCTCTCGAACCGCGAGGAGGTGCCCGAACGGCCCACCGCCGATCCGCATGACCGGATCGAGATGGGCCTGGACCGGATCATCCCGGCCAACGCCAACCAACCCTATGACATGCATGAGGTCATCCAGAAGACGCTCGACGAGGGCGATTTCTTTGAGGTGCAGCCCGCCCATGCCGGCAACATCATCTGCGGCTTTGGCCGGATCGAGGGCCGCACGGTCGGCGTGGTTGCCAATCAGCCGATGGTGCTAGCCGGGGTGCTGGATATCAACAGCGCCAAGAAGGCTGCACGGTTCGTGCGCTATTGCGATGCGTTCAGCATCCCAATCCTGACCTTTGTCGACGTGCCCGGCTTCCTGCCCGGCACGGCGCAAGAGCATAACGGCATCATCAAGCATGGCGCGAAACTGTTGTTCGCCTATGCCGAGGCGACCGTGCCCAAAATCACCGTCATCACGCGCAAAGCCTATGGCGGCGCATACGACGTAATGAGCTCAAAGCATCTGCGCGGCGATCTCAATTACGCCTGGCCCACCGCCGAGATTGCGGTGATGGGCGCCAAGGGCGCGGTCGAGATCATCTTTCGCAACCAAAGCGCCGACGAAATTGCTGAGCGCACCCGGGAATATGAAGCGCGCTTCGCCAATCCGTTCGTGGCCGCGAGCAAAGGTTTCATCGACGAGGTAATCATGCCGCATTCCACGCGGCTGCGCATTGCCAGCGGTCTACGAAAGCTGCGGACGAAGCAGCTCGAAAACCCATGGAAGAAGCATGACAACATTCCGCTGTGAATGAAATCGCGACCATGGGCAAAAATAGGATCATTGGCCAATTTTTGTCCGCAGTCATTTGGTTTGCTTCTGTGATCGTCCGGTTTGAAAATGAGCGATATGCTTGCAAGTTAGGCCTTTGCGGTAGCTAGAAACCATCTGGGCCTAAATCTCTATTGGAGCGCGATAAATATATTGAAAATATCGAGACGCGCACTTCAGCCATATATCACCTCAACTTATGGACTTAACTTGTAATGAAACTAGGCCCACTGAACCATATCGGCGTCGCGACGCCGTCGATTGCCGACAGCATGGCGTTCTGGCGCGATGTCATGGGCGCCACGCAGATCGGGGAGCCGTTCGACATGCCGACGCAGGGCGTAACGATATGTTTCGTAGATGCTCCGAACTGCCAGATCGAACTGATCGAGCCGCTGGGCGAGGACAGTCCGATCCACGGGTTCCTGAAGAACAATCCGCTCGGCGGGCAGCATCATGTCTGTTTCGAGGTGCCCGATATCCACGCCGCCAAGTCTGAATTCGAGGCGGCGGGCAAGCGCGTGCTCGGCGAGCCGCGGATCGGCGCGCACGGCACTTTGATCTTCTTCGTGCACCCGAAGGACATGGGCGGGATGCTGACCGAGATCATGGAGACGCCGAAGAAGGCGGATTGAAACTTAGGTCCTTTAGTGCTGAGCTTGTCGAAGCACAGTCCTCCTCATCGATAGAACGCCCTTCGACAGGCTCGGGGCTACGGAGTAAATATATGACCTATGAAACGATCCGCCTCGCGATCGACGAGGACGCGCATGTCGCAACCATCACGCTTGACCGGCCTGAGCGGCTGAACGCCGCGCCCCCGGAAATGGCCGATGAACTGGTCCATGCGCTGGACGCCGGGCTGGCGCACCGTATGCGCGCGGTGGTTATCACCGGCGAGGGCAGGGCGTTTTGTTCTGGCGCCGATCTGGCAAGCGGCCGCAATCGTAGTGCCGGGATGGGCGGAGACGCCGCGCATGGATCGCTCACGCAGCATTATAATCCGATGATACAAAAGCTGGCCGATTTGCCGGTGCCGCTTATCACGGCGATCAACGGGCCAGCGGCGGGGATCGGCTGCTCAATTGCGCTGTCGGGCGATTTTGTGCTGGCCGGGCGATCGGCCTATTTCCTGCAGGCTTTTGTCAATATCGGTCTGGTGCCCGATGGCGGGGCGAGCTGGACGCTGCCGAGGCTGATAGGCAAGGCGCGCGCGTTCGAGATGATGATGCTGGGCGAGAAGATCGATGCGGCGAAGGCGCTCGGTTGGGGCATGATCTATGGAGTGGTGGACGATGCCGTGCTGGTGGAAGAGGCCACTGCATTGGCGCAGCGGCTGGCCAGAGGCCCCACAAAGGCGCTCGGCCTAATGCGGCGCTGCGCAACGGAAAATCTCGACCGGGATTTTGCCGATGCACTTGCTGCCGAAGCCGATGCCCAGCGCGCTGCTGGCAATAGCGAAGATGCGCGCACCGGTGCGGTGGCTTTTTTGAAGAAAGAGAAACCGCAATTCGCGGGGAAGTGATCTCAACCCAGATCTGCAGCTCTGCGCTCGTCGACGGCCGCGTCTCTAACGCAAAACGCCCTTCGACAGGCTCAGGGCTTGCGGTTACGAGGGACTATGACCGACAAACCGACCTACTCCGATTGGAAAATTCGCGCTGACAAAGAGGTGAAGGGCCGCGATCTGACGCGCGAGACCCCGGAGGGGATCACCGTCAAGCCGCTCTACACCAGCGCCGATGCGATCGATCCGGGACTGCCTGGGTTCGAGCCCTATACGCGCGGGCCCTATGCCTCGATGTACACCGGACGCCCATGGACGATCCGCCAATATGCGGGCTTCTCCACCGCCGAGGAATCGAACGCTTTCTATCGCCGCAACCTGGCCGCCGGACAGAAGGGGCTATCGGTTGCCTTCGATCTGGCCACGCACCGCGGCTATGACAGCGATCATCCGCGCGTCACCGGAGACGTCGGCAAAGCGGGCGTGGCCATCGACACGCTGGCCGACATGAAGATTCTGTTCGACCAGATTCCGCTGGATCAGATGAGCGTGTCGATGACCATGAACGGCGCGGTATTGCCGGTGCTCGCATTCTACATCGTCGCTGCCGAGGAGCAGGGCGTCGACCAGAAGCAGCTGTCCGGTACCATCCAGAACGATATCCTGAAGGAGTTCATGGTCCGCAACACCTATATCTATCCGCCCGAGCCCAGCATGCGGATTGTGGCTGACATCATCGCCTACACCGCCGAGCATATGCCGCGCTTCAACAGCATTTCGATCAGCGGCTATCACATGCATGAGGCCGGGGCGACGGCGGTGCAAGAGCTGGCCTATACGCTCGCCGACGGCATGGAATATGTCCGCGCGGCTATGGCCAAGGGCCTGCCGGTCGATAGCTTCGCGCCGCGCCTCAGCTTCTTCTGGGGCATCGGCATGAACTTCTTCATGGAAGTCGCCAAGTTGCGGGCCGCGCGCAAGCTGTGGTTCGACATCATGGATGATTTCGGCGCGCAGGACCCCAAGTCCAAGATGTTGCGCACGCATTGCCAAACCAGCGGTGTCTCGCTGACCGAGCAGGACCCGTACAACAACGTCGTGCGCACCACTATCGAGGCGATGGCCGCCACGCTGGGCGGTACGCAGAGCCTTCACACCAACAGTTTCGATGAGGCGGTGGCGCTGCCGACCGACCGCTCCGCGCGTATCGCGCGCAACACGCAGCTGATCCTGCAGGAAGAGGCCGGCATCACCGATGTCGCCGATCCGCTGGGCGGAAGCTATTATGTCGAAAGCCTGACGCAAGCGCTGGTCGACAAAGCGCGTGAGCTGATCGACGAGGTCGAGGCGGCAGGCGGCATGACCAAGGCCGTCGCCGAGGGGCTGCCCAAACGCCATATCGAGGAGGCCGCCGCGGGCAAGGCCGCCGCGATCGACCGCGGCGAGCAGGTCATCGTAGGCGTCAACAAATATCGTCTTCCGGAAGAGGACGCGATGGATACGCTGGACATCGACAATGCCCGTGTCCGGCGCGACCAGATCAGGCGGATAGAACGTACCCGCAACGAACGGGACGCGGACGCGGCGAAGCAGGCGCTGGATACATTGCGCGGCGGCGCCAAGGGCGACGCCAACCTGCTGGCGCTGTGCGTGGAAGCTGCGCGCGCGCGCTGTACGCTCGGCGAAATGTCCTCCGCGATGGAGGATGTGTTCGGGCGTTTTGACACCGTGCCAACACCCGTAAGCGGCATCTATGGCGGCGCGTACAAGGACGATCCACGCTGGCTGCGCGCGGGCGACGGAGTCGATGCGGTAGAGCGGCGTCTCGGCCGCAAACCGCGCATGATGGTCGCAAAAATGGGGCAGGACGGGCATGATCGTGGGGCCAATCTGGTGGCCTCCGCCTTTGCCGATCTTGGTTTCGAGATCGTCAGCGGACCTTTGTTCCAGACGCCGGGCGAGGCGGCCGGCTGGGCTGTGGACAAAGATGTGGATATCATCGGCGCAAGTTCGCTCGCCGCCGGTCATATGACGTTGATCCCGGAGCTCATTGCAAAGCTGGCAGACGCCGGGCGTGCCGACATCAAGGTCATTGCTGGCGGCGTCATCCCGCCCAAGGATTATGAGTTCCTGCGCGAGGCGGGCGTGCAGGCGATCTTCGGTCCGGGCACCAACCTGGTCGAGGCGGCGGGCGAGGTGTTGCAGCTGCTCGGCCACAATTTGCCTCCGCTGGAGGAAGCCGCGGAATAACGGATCAATGACCCTCGGCTATTCCGTCGATGAGTTGCTGCCCAAGGCGCGGGGCGGGGGGCAGCTCAAAATGGGACTGGTTGCGCTGTCCGAAGATGAATGGCTCCAGCCCAGGCCGGACCTGAGCGCGCGCGCGCAAGGCTTTGCTGATTTTCCGGAAGCCGTGCAGCTGTCGCCCCAGGGCGAAGCACCGGGGCGCGAGCTGGCCGCGATGCTCGGTATCGAGGGTGATCTTCCGAAAGCCGCCAGAGCGCATTGGGAGGATATGTGCCTGCTCACGCGCCGCGAGGGTGAAGACGTTTACCGCCTCGTGGGCGCCGCCGTCGCCTTTCCTTCCGACTGGCGACCTGCCGACAAAATTGGTCTGCCGCTGGCCGCGATGCACGCGCCGATTCAGGGCTTTGCCGAGCAGCTCGCCAGCGGCGTGGATCACTTCATGGCCCGGCTACGCCCCGGGCGGCTGTTCGGCCGCTGCAACTGGTTCATCACGCCAACCTCTGCGCTGCGCTGGATCGCCGATACGGCTTCGGGCGAGACATTTGCTCATGTCACCGCCGCCAATGCAGGCGAGACGCTGTTCGTGCGGTCCGAACGCCAGACGCTGCGCCGCCTGCCGGAGACGGGCGCTATCCTGTTCACCATCGGCGTTTATATCGCGCCGCTCGGCACGCTTTGCCAGTCCAATATCGCGCGGCTGGCGGACGGCGTTCAGGCGCTGGTGGCGGGCGAGGGCAATCGGCGGGGCTCCCCGCAATATGCCGCCGCGCTGCAGGGGTTTGCGGAACGGCGCGGGGCCGCTATCACGCCTGCACCATGACCGATATCCGAACCGACTGGACCCGCGACGAGATCGC
>JBBSUT010000068.1:0-13112 GCA_038234155.1 Sphingomonadales bacterium
ACCATGATGCGCGGCCGCTGGTATCAGTTGGCCGATCGCGGCTGATGCGTTTCAGGTGGCGAACTGTTCCATTGCAATCCGCTCGTCAAGCGCATGTTCGGGATCGAACAGCAGCGTCAGATGGCGGCTGCGGTCGATCTCAATGTCCACGCGTCTGATGTCGCGCACCTCTCGCTGATCGGCGACGGCGGACACCGGACGCTTGTCCGGGTTCAGGATGCGAAAGCTTATGCGGCTGCGATCGGGCAGGATCGCGCCCTTCCAGCGCCTCGGCCGAAACGGGCTGATCGGCGTCAGCGCCAGCATCGCCGAGCCGAGCGGCAGAATTGGCCCATTGGCAGACATGTTATAGGCGGTCGATCCGGCCGGGGTTGCCACCAGCACGCCGTCGCACACCATCTCGTTGATCGTCACCCGGTCGTCTATGCGAACTTCGATCTTGGCCGTCTGCCGTGTTTCGCGCAGCAGCGACACTTCGTTGATGGCGGGCAGGACCTTGCAGGTCCCGTCGGTGGTGGTCACGCTCATCCGCAAGGGCGCGACGGAAAAGCTGCGCGCATTTTCCAGCCGCGAGGCGAGATCATCGCCGCGCCAGCTGTTGAGCAGGAACCCGATGGTGCCGCGGTTCATGCCGAACACCGGCTTGATCCGGTCCTCCTCCAGCATCTGGTGGAGCACCTGCAGCATGAACCCGTCGCCGCCGAGCACCACCACACGCTCCGCTTCGGACAAGGGAACAAATTGGTAGCGGCCCAGCAGTTCGCGCTGCGCCTCGCGCGCCTGGCGCGTCGACGAGGCGACCAGCGCGGTGGCTTCGATCATCGCCATATTGGCTGGGCCATGGTCAGCGCGGCCCGTTCGGCACAGCCGAGGCACGGCCTGACGTAGGCGCCTATCGGCCGTGATGCGATATTAACGATCCCTCTCATAAGCAGAGGTGCTAAGCGGACCTGCGGCGGGGAGCAAGGGTGGAACGGTTGATGGACGAGCGGCGCAAGGAAGCGGCCCCTGTGCGAGATGACGAGCGCGACTGGATCACTGGCCTGGCTTCGGGCAAGCAAGCGCGCATGCAACTGGCAAAGGGAAGATTGCCGGGCGCGGTCCTGATGATCGGCCTGGCCGGGTTTCGTCACATCAACGTGGCCCACGGCCGCGAGGGCGGAGACCGGGCGCTGGCCGACGTCGGCGAGCGTATCCGGCGTCTGCTGCGCGGCGGCGAGGGCGACATGCCATTTGCAGCGCGCACCGGCGGCGCGGAATTCCTGATTGCATTGGACGAGAACACGCCCACTTCGCGCCCGGCGCTGCTGGCGCGGCAACTGGTGTCCGAACTCAACCGCCCGGTGGAGATTGCTGGCGGCGGCATGCATCTTAGTCCGCGGATCGGCATAGCCGAGCGTCGTGGACCGGAGCCGGCAGATGCCTTCATGCGGCGCGCGCGCATGGCACTGGAGGAGGCGATGCGTGCCGACACGCGCACCATCGTGCAATCGGAGAGCGGGCGGCTGAACGAGGCGCTGATGGACGAGACGCTGGGCCGGGACCTGCGCCATGCGTTCGATCGCGGTGAGATTGCTGTGCTGTTCCAGCCGCAATTTTCCGCGGCGAACGGCCGCATGATCGGGGCGGAGGCCTTGGCGCGCTGGCACCATCCGCAATTTGGCGCACTGGGCGGCGAAGCGCTGTTTGCCGCGGCGGCGCGTAGCGATTTCGTGCTCCCGCTGTCGCGCCATGTCCAGGAGCGTGCCATTGCCATGGCTGCCGACTGGAGCGGGCCACTGGATCATCTGCGCCTGTCGGTCAACGTCACCGCGCAGGATCTGGCAAGCCCCGATATGGCCGATAGCCTGCTGGGCTATGTAGCGGCGGGCGCGTTCCGGCCGCATTGCCTGACGGTAGAAATCACCGAGAGCGCGCTGATCGCGGATCTCGATGCTGCCGGAAACCAGTTCGAGCAGCTGCGCGACAAGGGCTTGCGGATCGCGTTGGACGATTTTGGCACGGGCTACAGTTCGCTCAGCTATCTCAGCGCGCTGCCGCTCGATTATCTCAAGCTCGACAAAAGCCTGACCGGCGATCTGCACGGGTCCGAGCGGGACCGGATCGTGGTGCGCGCCGTGATCGCCATGGCCAAGGCGCTGGGGCTCGAGGTGATCGCGGAGGGCATAGAGACAGAAGCCCAGCGCCTGCTGATCGCGCGTGAGGGCTGCGATTACTGGCAGGGCTTTTTGCGGGCCGGCGCCCTGGATGCCGAGGCGTTTCGCGCGTTCGCGCTGCAAGCCGTCTGAGCCCGAGCCCCGTCTCGCCGGCACCGGTTCGATCGTCCCACCCCGCCCCTTACCGGGCTCGGGCCAGGCAGCAGGACCGGCTACATTCGGTTGGCAGGGGGGGTGCATTAAACTTTGCCCGCCTTAACCCTTGCCCGCCTTAACCCTTACCCTGTGCCAGCTTGGCCAGGCCGCGCGACAGTTGCAGCGCGCCATTGAGGCGGCTCCGGGGATCGCGCCAGACGCGGTTGATGACCAGCTTGCTGTCTGGCCGCAATCGCGCAACCTCGCCCAGCCGCTCGACATAGCGCATCAACGCCGGAACGTCGGGCGGGCTGTCGTTCTGGAAGCTGACCAGCGCCCCGCGCGGACCGATTTCGATCTTCGCGACATTTGCCGCTAGCGCATTGAGTTTCACTCGCATCAGCGTGAGGAGATTTTCCGTGGCGTCGGGCAAATCGCCAAACCGGTCGATCAGTTCGGCGGCAAAACCCTCGATTTCACCCGACTGATCAATCTCGTTGATGCGGCGATAGAGCCCCATGCGCAGCGACAGATCGGGGACGTAAAAGTCCGGGATGGAGATCGGCGCATCGACGGTGATCTGCGGCGAGAACTTCTCGGGCGCGGCGTCCAGACCCATGTCACCCGCCTTGGCCGCCATGATCGCCTCCTCCAGCATCGACTGGTATAGTTCGAAGCCGACTTCCTTGATATGGCCGGACTGTTCGTCGCCAACCAGATTGCCCGCGCCGCGGATGTCCAGATCGTGACTGGCCAGCTGGAAGCCGGCGCCAAGGCTATCCAGATCGGACAGGACCTTGAGGCGCTTTTGCGCGGTCTCGGTCAAAACGCGCCCCTCGGGCGTGGTCAGATAGGCATAGGCGCGGGTCTTGGAGCGGCCGACGCGTCCTCGCAGCTGGTAAAGCTGGGCCAGGCCGAAGCGGTCCGCGCGGTGGATGATCATGGTGTTTGCGCTGGGAATATCGAGCCCGCTTTCCACGATTGTAGTGCACAGCAGCACATCGTAACGCCGGTCGTAGAAGGCGGTCATCCGCTCCTCGACATCACCGGGGCTCATCTGGCCGTGCGCGACGACCGAATTGACCTCTGGCACCTCGGTACGCAGGAATTCCTCGATATCCGGCAGATCGGCGATGCGCGGCACCACGAAGAAGCTCTGCCCGCCGCGGTAATGTTCGCGCAGCAGCGCCTCGCGCATCACAATCGGATCCCATGGCATCACATAGGTGCGCACCGCCAGCCGATCGACGGGCGGGGTCTGGATCACCGACAGCTCGCGCAGGCCGGACATCGCCATTTGCAGCGTGCGCGGGATCGGGGTGGCGGTGAGGGTGAGCATGTGGACATCGGACTTCAGCGCCTTCAGACGCTCCTTGTGCGTCACGCCGAAGCGCTGTTCCTCATCGACGATGACCAGACCCAGCCTGTGGAAATCGACCGATTTGGCCAGGATCGCGTGGGTGCCGATGACGATATCCACCGTGCCGACGTTCAAGCCCTCGCGCGTCTGCGTTGCCTCCTTGCCCGGAACCAGTCGAGACAGACGGCCGATCTCCAAGGGGAAGCCGCGGAAGCGCTCCACAAAATTGCTGTAGTGCTGACGCGCGAGCAGCGTGGTGGGTGCCACGATTGCCACCTGCATGCCGCTCATCGCCGCGACGAAAGCGGCGCGCATCGCCACCTCGGTCTTGCCGAAGCCGACATCGCCGCAAACCAACCGGTCCATCGGCTTGCCCGATTGCAGATCTTCAATCACCTCTGCGATCACGCGGTCCTGATCGTCGGTTTCCTCATAGGGGAAGCGGTCGACAAAACTGGCATAGCTGTTGTCGTCCACCTCGGCGATGTCGCCGGCCCGCATCGCGCGCAGGGCCGCGGTCTTCATCAGCTCGCCCGCAATAGCGCGGATGCGTTCCTTCATGCGGCTCTTGCGCCGCTGCCACGCTTCGCCGCCCAGGCGATCGAGGCTGGCGCCTTCATGATCGGAGCCGTATCGGCTGAGCACATCGATATTCTCGACCGGCACGAACAGCTTGTCGCCGCCGGCATAGGTGAGCGCGACGCAATCATGCGCGCTGCGGCCGACGTCGATCTGCGTCAGCCCTTCATAGCGCCCGATACCGTGATCGGCGTGGACAATCAGATCACCGACCGAGAGCGCCTGGATCTCGGCCAGGAACGCGTCCGCGCTCTTGCGCTTCTTGCGCCGCCGGACGAGCCGATCGCCAAGCATATCCTGCTCGGTCAGCACGGCAATGTCGGGCGCGCTGAAGCCGGTGTCGAGCGCCAGAATAGCCAGCGCTGCGGTGCCATCGGACGCGGTGCCCAGCGCTTCCTGCCAGTTGGCGGCGGCCTTGGCCTTTTTGAGCCCGTGATCCTTCAACAGTCCCGCCAGCCGCTCGCGCGCGCCGCGCGAGTAGCTTGCCATGATCACCCGCTTGCCCGCCTTGCGCAGCGCATCGATATGGCGGACGGCCGCTTCGTAGACATTGGCGCTTTGCGCGCGCTCCGGCGCGAAATCGCGGGCACTGGCCACACCGAAGTCGATCACGCGGTCGCTCCCGGGCTCGGCAAAGCCGCTGATCTGATGCACGGGGAGTGTCTGTTGCGCGTCGCCCCACTGATCGTTCGTCAGATACAGCGCGTCCTTGGGCAGCGGACGATAGCTGCCCACCTCGCTCGACTGGGCGCGTTCGCGGTTCTGCTGATAATCGGCAATCGAATCGAAACGCCCCTCCGCCGCGCCCGGCACCCCCGCGTCAGCCAGTATCAGATCGTGGGGTTGCAGATGCTCGAACAGCGGCACCAGCCGCTCCTCCAGCATCGGCAGCCAATGGTCCATGCCGGCCAGCCGCCGCCCTTCGCTCACCGCCTGATACAGCGGATCGCCGGTGGCGGCGGCGCCGAATCGTTCGCGATACCGGCTGCGGAAACGCTTGATTGAATCCTCGTCCAGCAGCGATTCGGCGGCAGGCAGAAGATCGAAATGATCGATCCGGCCAACCGAACGCTGATCGGCGGGGTCGAACTCGCGCACCGATTCGATTTCGTCGCCGAAGAAATCGAGCCGCAGCGCTAGCTCCCGGCCCGAGGGAAACAGATCGACGATCGAACCGCGCACCGCATATTCGCCGGCGTCTGCCACCGTTTCGTTGCGTTCGTAACCGTTGGCGGTCAGCAGCGCGGACAGTTTTTCGCGCGCGATTACCGTGCCGGGTTGCAGCCGGGCGCCCAGCTCTCGCAGGCGGAACGGGGTCAGGGTGCGCTGGATCACCGCGTTGACCGTCGTTACCAGCAATTGCGCCGAGGCTGGCTTTGCCTGCAGCGCGGCCAACGTAGCCATGCGGCGCGATGTCACGGCCAGCGACGGCGACGCGCGATCATAGGGCAGGCAGTCCCAGGCGGGAAATTCGAGGATCTCCAGCTCTGGCGCAAAATAATGCGCGGTCTCGGCCACTGCGCGCATCTCGGCGTCGTCCGGGGCGATATAGACCGCCCGGCCTTTTGCGGCGCGCGACAGATCGGCCAGCAGCCACGGCAGAAATCCGGACGGGACCGAACTGAGCGTAAGCGGCGTGCGGGCGGTGGTGATTTTCGAAAGATCGGGCATCGAACGCTATAGGACTCCGTTCGCCCTGAGCTTGTCGAAGGGCTGTTCGTTTGGTGACGTGGCAGCGACAGGACCGTGCCCTGAAGGACCGTGCCCTGACAGGCGCAGCAGAAATGGAAATGATGTTATAATGCAGCGTTCAGCGCGGTATCTCGATGAAATCCAGCCTCTTGAACTTTTCCATCAGCGGCCCGTCGAACGCGTCCGGCACGGTTTGCGTTCCCAAACCCCATGCCATGATATCGACATCCTGCTCCTCCATCAGCCGTTCGAACCAGGCGAAATCCTCCTCCGAGAAATCCGCACCATGCCGATCAAAGAAACCGCCGATCATATAATCCGCCTCGCGCGTGCCGCGGTGCCATGCGCGAAACTTGGTGCGGCGGATGCGGGCGTCCGGGTCCAGGGGCATGGGAAAGGTCCAGTCCAGTTTGAAATGTGCCGGTGGCTGGCGAAACTGCCCCCGGCGCGTTAGGGGTCAGATAGTCATGCGCCCCGATATTCTCAATCCACTGTTCGCAGAACTGACCGCCTTGAAGGGAATCGGGGCGGGCCTGGCCAAGCCGCTCGCGCGGTTGAAGCTGGAACGGGTCAAGGATCTGCTGTTTCATTTTCCCAGCTATTTCGTGCATCGCCGGGCGATCGAGGGGCTGGATGACGCGCATATCGGCGAGACGGTGATTGTGACCGTGACCGTGCTCGATCAGCGCAGCGGCGGCACCCCGCGCAGCCCGATGCGTATCCATGTGGCCGACGGGCGCGGCGACGTGATCAGTCTGATCTTTTTCGGCCGCAATTCGGGCTGGGCGAAAAAACAGCTGCCCGTGGGTGAGACGCGGCGCATCACCGGCAAGCTGGAAGCTTATGGCCAGGAACGCCAGATGATCCACCCGGAGGTGCTGGAGGACGGCGGCACGGTGCCGCTGGTGGAGCCGGTCTATCCGCTCGCCGACGGCGTATCGAACAGGCGGATGGGCGATCTGGTGCGTGGTGCGATGGAGCGTGCGCCGCAGTTTCCGGAATGGATCGAACCCAGCCTGAAGGCAAAGTTTGACTGGCCGGGCTGGCATGAAGCCCTGGCCGCCGCGCACGAACCGGACGGGGCGGCGGGGCAGGCGCGCCTCGCCTATGACGAACTGTTTTCCAACCAGCTGGCCTATCTGCTCGTCCGCGCCGCGAGCGACCGGCGCAAGACATGGCCGATCCGCGGCGACGGCCGGCTGGTCGATGCGCTGCAGCTGCCGTTCACACTGACCGGCGCGCAGGCGCGGTCGGTCCGGGAGATCGAAGACGATCTGCAACAGGAGCGGCCCATGTTGCGGTTGCTGCAGGGTGACGTCGGCTCGGGCAAGACGGCGGTCGCGCTGATTGCGATGCTGCGGGCTGTGGAGAGCGGGCGGCAGGCGGCGCTGCTGGCACCGACCGAAATCCTGGCGCGCCAGCATTTGGCCAGCCTGCGAGAGCTGACGGGATCGCTGCCGGTGCAAATTGCCATCCTCACCGGCCGCGACAAGGGCCGCGTGCGCCAATCCACGCTGATGGGGCTGGCCAACGGATCGATCGACATCCTGATCGGTACGCACGCTATCTTCCAGGACACCGTGCAATATAGGGCGCTGGGCCTGATCGTGATCGACGAGCAGCACCGATTTGGCGTTTCGCAGCGGCTGCTTCTCGCGCAGAAGGCCGAGCGCCCGCCGCACCTGCTGGCCATGACCGCGACGCCCATTCCCCGCACGCTGACCCTGGCGCTGTACGGCGAGATGGACGTCTCGCTGCTCGACGAGCTTCCGCCCGGGCGCACACCGGTGGAAACGGTGGTGGTGTCCGATGAGCGCTTGCCCGAGATCGTGTCGGGCATTGGCCGCCATATCCTTGGCGGGGGGCAGGCCTATTGGGTGTGCCCGCTGGTTGAGGAAAGCGACACCAGCGATCTGGCTGCGGCAGAGGAGCGCGCGGCCATGCTGACGCTGCGGTTCGGCGACAAGGTGGGTCTGGTGCACGGCCGCATGAAGGGACCGGAAAAGGACGCGGTGATGGAGCGGTTCTCCACCGGGCAGCTGGCGCTGCTGGTCGCGACCACGGTGATCGAGGTGGGCGTGAACGTGCCCAACGCATCGCTCATGGTGGTGGAGGCGGCGGACCGGTTCGGTCTGGCGCAGCTGCACCAGCTGCGCGGCCGGGTGGGGCGGGGCAGCGCCAAATCGACATGCGTGCTGCTGCGCGGCGGATCGCTGAGCGAGACCGCGCGCGCCCGGCTGGCGCTGATGCGAGAAACCAACGACGGTTTTCGCATTGCCGAGGAAGATCTGCGTTTGCGCGGTGCCGGTGAACTGATGGGTACCCGGCAATCGGGCGAGGAGGGGTTTTCGGTGGCCAGCGAGGAGCAGGTGCGCACGCTGATCGGCTATGCCCGCGACGATGCCCGCATGCTGATCCAGCGCGACGGAGGATTGGAAGGGCCGCGCGGTGAGGCGGCGCGGATCGCCCTCTATCTGTTCGAGCGGGATGGTGCCGTCAGGACCCTGCGGTCGGGCTAGTCGCGCGCGTTGAGGATCTCGAGCATCGCCATGAAATCCGGCATGCGGACGAGCCGTTCCAGCTGAAATCCGGCGCGGCTGTCAACCGCCCAGACGCAATAGGATTCGATCCGCCCGACGACCGGAAAGCGCACCGATACCCGGTCACCGCGATCGATCCCGCTGGCGTCGTCGATCATGAAGCCATTGGCTGAAACGTTGCAGATGTGCGCGAACTGCTCGCCGCCGCCGGGGCGTTCCATGATGGTCTTGAAATCGGCCCGGTGCCGCGTTGCCTGGCGCAAATCGGCATGGTTGTGCTGGGCAAATGGCATGGTACGGATACTCGCTACAGGGTGCGGTCGGCAGGTTCCCACTATGTAACGGCTCGATGAAGTTGCGCTTAAAGCGATTGGCAAACAAACTGTTAGGCTTGTTATTCAGCGGGCTTTCGCGCCGGTCCCTGGCGATCATCTGGTCCCAAGCCTAAACGCGCACCACCAGCCCGTGCTTCTTCTTGCCCGCCGACAGCCGCTGCGGCGCGTCGGCCGGCGTGATCGTCAGCGTTGCATCGTCAATCGCTACGCCGTCGAGCCTGGCGCCGCCGCCGTCAATCAGCCGCCGCGCTTCCTTCTTCGAGGCGACCAGGCCAAGCTCCACGAAGGCATCCAGCACGCCGATCGGCTGGGCTGTGGCGATCGACGGCAGATCGGCGCCGGCACCGTCTCCCTCGAATGTCGCCTGGGCCGTCCGGGCGGCCGCGATCGCCGCGCCGGGTCCGTGCGCCATGGCCGTGGCCTCGTCCGCCAGCCGCTTCTTCGCGTCGTTCAGCGCCGCGCCCTCCAACGCCTCGAGCGCTGCGATCGCGCCGAGCGGCAGATCGGTGAACAACCGCAAAAACCGCCCGACATCGGCGTCCTGCGTGTTGCGCCAGAACTGCCAGTAGTCATAAGGGCTGAGCTTGTCTGCGCGCAGCCAGATCGCGCCGTCGGCGGTCTTGCCCATCTTGCGCCCGTCGGCGGTGGTAATCAGCGGCGTGGTGAGGCCGAACAGCTGCGTGCCGTCAATCCGGCGGGTCAATTCCATGCCGTTGACGATATTGCCCCACTGGTCCGACCCGCCCATCTGCAGGCGGCATCCCGCGCGCCGCGACAGCTCAAGAAAATCATAGGCCTGCAGGATCATATAGTTGAATTCGAGGAACGTCAGCGGCTGTTCGCGCTCGAGCCGTTGCTTCACGCTGTCGAACGTCAGCATGCGGTTGACGGTGAAATGCGGGCCGACATCGCGCAGCAAGTCAATATAGCCGAGCGCGCCCAGCCAATCGTCATTATTGATCATGACCGCGTCGGTCGGCCCGTCGCCAAAGACCAGAAATTGCTCAAAGATTTCTCGGATCGAAGCGATGTTCGCGTCGATTTGCGCGTCCGAGAGCATCTGGCGGCTCTCGTCCTTGCCCGATGGATCGCCGATCTTGGTGGTGCCGCCGCCCATGATCACGATCGGCTTGTGCCCAGCCTGCTGCAGACGCCGAAGCATCATGATCGAGACGAGATTGCCAACATGAAGCGACGGCGCAGTGGCGTCATAGCCAATATAGCCGGGCACGACCTCCTTCGCGGCAAGCTGGTCCAGCCCGTCGGCGTCGGTCGTCTGGTGGATATAGCCGCGCTCGTCGAGCGTGCGAAGGAGATCGGATTGATAGGTCATGCGATAGCGGGTAGCAGTTTATGAGAGGACGCGCCAAGCGCGGATCACGGGCCGCGCCGCGCAAGATTGTTGTGCAAAATATACAAAATATACACCAGGTGATTGCAAAATCCTGTTCGAATATTTCCTACATCTGTGGGCGCGGAGCGTGCTATTGACGCACCGAAAGTCCTACATTTCAAGCGTGAATTGTCGATCATGCCCGCCAGAGAAATACGGTTTTCCGACAGGCTCAGGGCGAACGGGGTTAGAGGAATGAGTGCGCGCGACATAACCGTTCGGGCTGAGGCTATCGGAGCCTTGCCGCTGGTTCCTCATGAAACATCGCAGGCGCCCTTGATCCAGTCCCTCACCATCGCGGTCGAACGCCGCGCCGCTCACCAGATCTGGCTGCGCTATCACCTCGAAATTCCCGAAGAAGCGCTGTCGACGCCGGCTCCCGCCGAACCACAGCGCGCCGATAATCTGTGGCGCACGACCTGTTTCGAACTGTTTGTGCGGAGCCCGGGCAAGGCCGCTTATGCCGAGTATAATTTCTCGCCCACCGCGCAGTGGGCGGCCTATCGGTTCGATGCCGAGCGGGAGGGCATGGCCGCGCTGGATATGCCAATGCCGCCGGATATCGGACTGGATATGAGCGACAGCCATTTCGCGCTGGAAACCACCCTGACGCTGCCGCCCGAGTGGCGCGATTGCGCACTGGATATCGCTATCTCGGCCATCATCGAGACCGTGGAAGGCGCAAAAAGCTATTGGGCTTTGGCGCATCCTGCCGATAGACCCGATTTTCACCATCCCGGCAGTTTTGCCCTGAGGTTGCCCGCCCCATGACGACCACCAAAGTAAAATTCGGCATCGACCGCCTGTTATCAGAACCCGATCTGCGCGCTGCGCTGAAGGGCAAACGCGTCGCGCTCGTCGCGCATCCGGCGTCGGTGACGGCAGACCTCACCCACTCGCTCGATGCGCTGATGGCTTGCGAAGATATAGAGCTCACCGCCGCCTTCGGCCCGCAGCACGGGCTGAAGGGCGACAAGCAGGACAATATGGTCGAGACCCCGGACGAGACCGACCCCGTCCACGGCATTCCGGTGTTCAGCCTGTACGGTGATGTGCGCCGACCCACGGGTCAGGCGATGGGGACGTTCGATGTCGTGCTGATCGACCTGCAGGACCTGGGCTGCCGCATCTACACATTTGTCACGACGCTGCTCTACATGCTCGAAGCCGCGGCCGCGCATGGCAAGCAAGTGTGGGTGCTCGACCGGCCCAACCCGGCGGGCCGCCCTGTAGAAGGGCTGACCTTGCGCGCGGGCTATGAGAGCTTTGTCGGCGCGGGACGGATGCCGATGCGCCATGGGCTGACGCTCGGCGAGATGGGGCACTGGTTCATCGCGCAATACGGGCTCGACGTGGAATATCGCGTGATCGCAATGCATGGCTGGCAGCCGGACGCCGCGCCGGGCTTTGGCTGGCCGGAAAGCCGCATCTGGATCAACCCCAGCCCCAACGCCGCCAACCTCTCGATGGCGCGCAGCTATGCCGGCACGGTGATGCTGGAGGGCACGTCCTTGAGCGAGGGCAGGGGGACCACCCGCCCGCTCGAAATCTTCGGCGCACCCGACATCGATGCGCGCCTGGTAATCGACGCGATGCGCGAGGCCGCACCCGAATGGCTGGAAGGCTGTGCGCTTCGCGAAATCTGGTTTGAACCGACCTTTCACAAACACGCCGGGAAGCTGTGCCACGGGGTGCATATCCATCCGGAGGGCAGTTTCTACGATCACGCGGCGTTCCGCCCGTGGC
The DNA here is from genome assembly GCA_038234155.1 of Sphingomonadales bacterium. Classification (GTDB taxonomy): domain Bacteria; phylum Pseudomonadota; class Alphaproteobacteria; order Sphingomonadales; family Sphingomonadaceae; genus Novosphingopyxis. The sequence goes on from JBBSUT010000068.1 coordinate 11,937, forward strand.
GGCTGCAGGCGCTGGCGTTCAAGGCAATCCGGCGGCTGTACCCGGACTATCCGCTGTGGCGCGGCGAGGATTTCCGGTATGAATATACGCAAGGGGTGCTTGCGATCGACATAATCAACGGCGGCCCGGACTTGCGCGAATGGGTGGATGACCCGCAGGCGACGCCGAGCGATCTCGATGCGCTGACAAGGGGCGATGAGCAGGCTTGGCGTGAGGGACGGAAGTCGGTTCTGCTATATTCGGGTTAGCAGGCGCGTGCATCTCGCTCATGACATTTGCGTCACCCCGGACTTGATCCGGGGTCCAGCTTTCTTTGCTCACGACCATTCGGCTTCCCAGAAAGCGCGCGCACCGATCGATCCTAGAACTGTCTTTAATCTGTTAGCATCGGTTCAACGGGAGCTGGACCCCGGGTCAAGCCCGGGGTGACGATCGACAATAGGTTAGCAATTGGGTGGGAAGCAGACCTTGCTCTCTCCACACGAATGCAGGAAAATCACTCATGGCGAATCCTTCAACAGCTTCGATGGTCAGTGCGATCAACGGTTACCTAGCGTTGTTGAAGGATGAGCCGGACAACGACAATATCAGACTCGTTAACTTGTGCGAGGCGCTCGATTGCTTACTCATCGAATATCATCGTGCGCCAAATGTCGAACCGGACACAGAGGAGATATCTCCTTCGGTCCCCTATGAGCCCTTAGCAGCCCGCGCATCTGCTTCATTTCCGGAACTCGGCCTCTATGCCGACGCCGACCCCTTGGAAGGGCTAACGCAGGAACTTACTCTAGGAAACGCTATCGACGATCTCGCCGACATTGCACGAGATCTGTCGGGCGTTCTTTGGCATATGGAACAAGGCGCGGTAAATGATGCTATCTGGGACTTTCGTTTCGGCTACGAGACACATTGGGGAATGCATCTTCATCAGCTACGCCGCTATTTGCATTCGGTCATGCACTGACGTTTGGGATGTCTGCTACGGCTTCGGAGGCAGAAGGCCATTTGTAAACATTGACCAGTTTATTAAACGCTATTGCCCCTGCTTCCGGCTGAGCTCCTTCATCGCATCGTCTAGCCCGTTCAGCGTCAGCGGGTACATGCGGTCGTCCATCATCTCGCGGACCATCTTCACACTCTGCGAATAGCCCCACTGCTTCTCGGGCACCGGATTGA
>JBBSUT010000069.1:0-13037 GCA_038234155.1 Sphingomonadales bacterium
CGGCGCGGCGGTGCCAGCTACGGCGCCGCCGATACCGCAACATCGCTGCTGCTCGGTCTCGGCAGCACGATCGCGGGCGCGCTGTCCGCCGGGCTGATCTACGCGGCCGCGCTAAGCGTCCATGGCTTTGCCGGTCTCACGCTGGGCCTGCCGCAATTTGGATTTGCCTGGTGGGTGTGGCCGCTGGGCTTCGTGCTGGACGATCTGGCCTATTATGTATTTCACCGATCGGCGCACCGGGTGCGGTGGTTCTGGGCCGGGCATGTGGTGCACCACAGCAGCCAGCATTATAACCTGTCGACCGCGCTGCGGCAGACGTGGACCGGATTTTTTGCGCTCAGCTTCGTCTTTCGCCTGCCGCTGTTCCTGTTTTTTCCGCCCGCCATATTGTTCTTCTGTGCGGGCCTGAACCTGATCTACCAGTTCTGGATTCATACCGAGGCGGTGGGCCGGATGCCGAGCTGGTTCGAGGCGGTGATGAACACGCCCAGCCACCACCGCGTTCACCACGGCACCAACGCGCGCTATCTCGATCGCAATTATGCCGGCGTATTCATCGTCTGGGACCGCCTGTTCGGCAGTTTTGCGGCCGAACGCGATGATGAGCGCATCCATTACGGCCTCGTCCACAATCTGGGCAGCTTCAACCTGCTGTGGGCCGCGTTCCACGAATGGATCGGCATCCTGCGCGATGTCCGCCGCGCGCCATGGCGGCACAAGCTGGGCTATGTGCTGCGCGAACCGGGCTGGAGCCATGACGGAAGCCGGGAAACCAGCGCGATGATCCGCGCGCGCTGGAACGCACAGCGTACCGCAAAAGCGAAAAAGGCAATCGACCGCGACGCGGACAGCCACTAGTCTTCTTTGCAAATGACCGGACACCGGCCAAACGGAGAGGACACCCCATGAACGAATTCGACATCATCGTGGTCGGCGGCGGATCGGCCGGCAGCGCCATCGCGGGACGGCTGACCGAGGACGCGTCGCTGAACGTCTGCCTGGTCGAGGCGGGCGGCAGCAACAAGGACTGGCGCGTGTACACGCCTGGCATGATGCCGTTCCTGCCCGAATACACCAATTGGTATTATGCCACCATTCCGCAAAAAGGCCTCAACGGCCGCCAGGGCCACCAGCCGCGCGGACGCGGCATGGGCGGCTCCAGCGCGATCAACGCCATGCTCTATGTGCGCGGCAATGCGTGGGACTATGACAATTGGGCCGCCACGGGCTGCGACGGCTGGTCCTATGACGACGTGCTGCCCTATTTCAAACGCAGCGAAGCGAACGAGCGCGGCGGCGGCGATTTCCACGGCGCAAACGGGCCGTTGTCCGTATCGGACCAGCATTCGGTCAACCCCGGCAGCCGCGCCTTTGTCGACAGCGCGGCGCAGCTGCAGCTGCCGCGCAACGCCGATTTCAATGGCGCCGACCAAACCGGCTTCGGCATCTACCAGACCACCACAAGGAAAGGCCAGCGCTGGACCGCTTCGCGCGCCTATATCGATCCCGTCCGGTCCCGACCCAATCTCCATGTGATGACCGATTGCCTGACCGAGAAACTGATCGTGCAGGATGGGCGCGTGCGCGGCGTGCAGGTGCGGCGCGGCGGACGGACCGAGACGCTGCACGCGCGCGGCTCCGTGGTCCTTTCGGCCGGCGCGTTCGGCAGTCCGCAAATCCTGATGCTGTCGGGCATCGGCCCGGCCGACCATATCCGCCACCACAATATCGATGTGGTGCTCGACAAGCCGTCGGTCGGTGAGAACCTGCAGGACCATATCGATTATGTCGCCAGCTTCGAGACGGAATCGAAGGACTTCATCGGCGATTCTCTGGCCGGCACCGCGCGCATGGCCCGGGCCATCATCGAGCATCGCCTGCGCCGCACCGGCATCATGACGACGCCTTATGCCGAGGCGGGGGGGTTCTGGTCGCCCGATCCGGACGCGCCCGCGCCGCAAATTCAATATCATTTCGTACCGGCCATGCTGGAAGATCACGGACGCGAAAAGGTGAAGGGCCACGGCTTTTCCTGCCATGCCTGCGTGCTGCGCCCTGAAAGCAGGGGCCGCGTGCGGCTGAAATCGAACGAGCCTGGCGACATGCCGGCGATCGACCCCGCGTTCCTGGAGGACGACCGGGACGTGGCGCTGCTGCGCGCCGGGGTGCGGCAGATGTACCGCATCTTCGATGCCCCGCCGCTCAGCGATTATCGGGCGAAGGACCGCCACCCGGTCGATCTGAACGATGACGCTGCGCTCGATCACGCGCTGCGCAGCCGTTCCGACACGGTGTACCACCCTGTTGGCAGCTGCGCGATGGGCCCGGACGAGAGCGACGTGCTAACTCCGCGCCTGAAATTTCGCGGGCTCGATGGGCTGTATGTGGCCGATGCCTCGGTGATGCCCAAGATCGTCAGCGGCAACACCAATGCCCCTTCGATCATGATCGGCGAACGCTGCGCGGATTTTATGGCCGAGGATTTGCGATAGGAAGCGCCGATACTCCGGGCATTCCGGGCTTTTCGAAGCGCACGTCTCCAGGTGCGAAGCCGCCCTTCGATGGGAGCTCCGGAGAACGCCTCGATCAGAGCGGGACCACCGCCTTTCGTGATTGGCCTTGCCCAAAAAAGGCCGGCGCATCGCAGCGCCGGCCAGTCGTTCGTCCGCAGGTGGAACGTCGGTCCGGCGGAACCGGGTGGAGAGGGTGAGACCCGGGCCGCCGAATTCGGTCAGTAATTATAGGCGCGTTCGCCATGTTCGCCGAGATCGAGCCCTTCGCGCTCCACCTCTTCCGACACGCGCAGGCCCGTCAGCATCTTGGCAATGGTGAAGGCGATGGTCGCCGCGACACCCGACCAGACGATGGCGATCACCACCGCTGCGATCTGTACCATCAGCTGGCCGCCGACATTGTAGTCAGCGGCACCCGGGCCGCCCAGCGCGGGCAACATTGTGAAGGCGGTGCCGATCGATCCGATGATGCCGCCGATGCCGTGGATGCCGAACGCGTCCAGCGAATCATCCAGTTTCAGCCTTGGCTTGATGCCGACCACGAACCAGGCGCAGGCAATGGCCGCCAGCGCGCCGAGCAGGATCGCGCCGAACGGGCCGCTGTTGCCCGCTGCGGGCGTGACGGCGACGAGGCCGGCGATCGCGCCCGAACAGGCGCCGAGCAGCGATCCCTTGTGGCCCATCATCCGCTCGGTCAGCATCCAGAACAGCACGCCCGCCGCGGTGGCAACGAAGGTGTTGATCAGCGCCAGGGCGGCCGACCCATTGGCCTCCAGAGCAGAGCCGGCGTTGAAGCCGAACCAGCCCACCCACAGCAGACCGGTGCCGATCAGCGTCATGGTGAGCGAATGCGGTGCCATGACGTCCTTCTTGAAGCCCAGACGCGGGCCCAGGATCATCGCACCGACCAGCGCGGCGATACCGGCGTTGATGTGCACCACCGTGCCGCCGGCGAAATCCAGCGCGGCGGCGCCGTCTCCAAACAGCCAGCTCATGTCGAGGATCAGGCCGCCCGTCGCCCAGACCATGTGCGCGATCGGGAAGTAGGAGATGGTCAGCCAGATCGCGGCGAAGATCATCAGCGCGGAGAATTTCATACGCTCCACCAGACCGCCGACTACCAGACACACCGTGATGGCCGCAAACGTCATCTGGAAGGCGATGAACACATATTCGGGGATTTTGACCCCGTCCGAGAAGGTGGCGGCGGTCGACTCCGCATTGGTCTGCGCCAGGAACAGGTTGCCCCAGCTTACGAACGCATTGCCTTCGGGCCCGAAGGCGGTGGAATAGCCGTAAACGCACCAGATGATCATCGCCAGACTGGCCACTGCGATAACCTGCGTGAGCACCGACAGCATGTTTTTGGTGCGCACCAACCCGCCGTAGAACAGCGCAAGACCCGGCACGATCATGGCCATCACCAGGATGGTGGCCGTCATCATCCAGGCGGTGTCACCCTTGTCGACCACCGCGGTGATGGCCTCCGCGGCGACGGGTGCCTGCAGGCCGGTGGCGGCTGCGGGAGCGGCAGCGGCCAGCGCCGCGATGGCTCCGCCGATGAGCGTGGAGATTCTGGTCATGGAAGAAAGCACCCCGTTGTTTGCGCCGTTGCCCGGCATCGCGGTCCGCTCGATCACAGCGCGGCGTCCGCGGTTTCGCCGGTGCGAATGCGCACGGCGCTTTCCAGCGGCAGTATGAAGATCTTGCCATCACCAATCGATCCCGACCCGGCGCTTTCCTGCAGCGTCTCCACCACGCGCGCGGCCAGATCGTCCGGGCAGGCAATCTCGATCTTCACCTTGGGCACGAAGCTGATGGAATATTCCGCGCCGCGATAGGTTTCGGTGTGACCCTTCTGACGGCCGAAGCCCTTTACCTCGGTAATGGTCATGCCGGACACGCCGATATCGGTCAGCGCCTCGCGCACCGCGTCCAGTTTATGCGGCTTGATGATGGCGATACATAATTTCACGATGAGGCCCCCTTGTGCTGCATCGCACACAGGAATCGGCGATATTTCGCATCGATTCCTACGTGCCGAAGCATGGAGGCTATCAATTCGTGCTGCACCGCACAAGAGATTTTGCAATTTTGTTACTATTGGGTGCCCTTGCAGGCATTTTTCCGCGCGTCAGCTCAATGGTGCTGCAATTTCAGGTCTGCCCACACCGGGAGATGGTCCGATCCTGCCCGCAGTGCAGCATTTTCGAGCGTGCCCGTCCCGTCGCAATGAAGATCGTGGCTGATGATGATCCGGTCCAGCCGGGTGACCGGCTTGCGGCTGTGGAAGCTTTTGGGTGTATCGAGCAGCCGATAATGGTGATGGCCGGCAAATTCGTTGAGGCAACCGCGATCTGACCATTGGTTGAGATCACCCATCAGCACCGTCGGCATCGGATCGGCGCAGGCATCCAGATGCGCGATCACGGCGCGCACCTGGCGCCGCCGCCACAGGCCGGACAGATCCAGATGCATGCCGACCACGCGCAGCGGCCGGCCGTCGATCTCGATTTCGGCCAGCACCGCGCCGCGCGGCTCCAGCATGGGCAGATCAAGCGGGCGGATCTGGCGCAATATATGTCCCGTGCGGACCAGCACAGCATTGCCGTGCCAGCCGATCCCGCCGGGCCGGATGTGCAGCGATGCCGCCTCATAGCCCGCCTCGGCCAGCGCGGCGGCGGGCAGCACGCTCTGGCGTGCGCCAAAGCGCCGGTCCGCCTCCTGCAGCGTCACCACGTCGGCATCGAGCACGGCCAGCGCGCGGCAGATACGCGCCGGATCGCGTTTGCGATCGGTGCCGACGGCCTTGCGGATATTGTAGCTGGCGACGCGCATCAGGCGTCCGCGTCGGTTTCGTCGGCACCCAGCAAGCTGCGCGCGTCGTCGACATCCTCCTGTGCCACCATCAACCGCGCCGGCGTCATCATGCCCAGACCAAGGCTGGCCATGCCGCCATCGAACACCACGCTCTCAATCCCTTCGGACGCGAGCTGCAGGCGCGCCAGTTCGGCAGCCATGCGATCGGGAAATTGCGCAATCCGGACGAGGCCCATCAATTGTGCCAATCCGCGATCGCCTGCAATTCGGCGGGCAAGCTTTCGCGGCCCAGCACCGGATTGCGCTGCGGGAAGCGGCCGAACCGGCGGATCAGGTCACGATGCCCTACGGCAAATTTCAGCTGCTCGTGCAGATCGGCGGCGGCGAACAGCGCCACGGCCCGGTCCTGATCGGCCAGCACCTCGCTGTGCATGAAGGGCATGTAGAGGAAGCCCTTGTACATTCCGTCCAGCTGCGCGTCATGGCCCATGGCGATCGCCTGCCGTGCGATCGCCAGCGCCTTGGCATCGGTGGCAAAGGCCTGGGCCTCCTCCCGGAACATGTTGCGCGGAAACTGATCGAACAGAATGACAGCGGCCAGCGCAGACTGCGCATCGGCAAGGAAGAAGAGCACGGCCTCTGACTGTAGATCATGCCACAGCGGACCGAAGCGATCGCGAATTTCAGCATCCAGCTGTGGACGCGCGGCGAACCAGTGATCGGTGCCGACATGGTCGAACCAGAAATGCAGGATATCGAGGGCCCAGGCTTTCATATGATCGCATAAACTCGCAGGCAGGCCATAAGGTGCTCTCCACGCCGACCGAAACCCGCCGGACGGACGGGGCCAGTGAAAAAAGCCGTTCGTTCAGAAAGAAAATTGGTGCGGTCGAGAAGACTCGAACTTCCACGGCCTTTCGGCCACAACGACCTCAACGTTGCGCGTCTACCATTCCGCCACGACCGCACATCGTCTGCTGGTAAGCCGGTGCCTCTAGCAAAGCGCATTTTGCGGTGCAACCGGATAAGCGCTCCGGTCGATGCTATTGTCAGGACCTCCCCAAGTCCGGATCCCCGCAATTCAGGCGCGTTCCGGTTGTACACCAGCCGCGCGGGCGCTGCGCCGGTCAACCCGCCTGGCGCGCCCAGCCGATCTGTAGCTCGGTTGCCGATCGCGGCACATCCAGCTTGGCCTCGTTGAATTCAGCCTTGCCGCCCGGTGCCAGCACGCGGACCGGCGGCTTCATCGTCCAGCTGTAAACGGTGCGGCCTTGCGCATCCTTCAGTACCACCAGCAGCGAAGGCACCTTTTGCTCCACCGCGCTGCCGTTGACGATGGTACCGCTGGCGGCAAAATATTCGGTCCCGTCGGTCAATGTCTGGCGGTCCTGCTGCGCGTCAAGCACGATCGCCAGCGCCGGTTCGTCGGCGGCGAATGCCCCGCCGTTGCCGGAGAAATCTGCAAACTGCCACGCCGAGATCGCGACGACGCCGATCAACAGCGCGAACAGCACCGCGGCAATGGTCCACAGCCGGGCCGGATTGCGCCGGGGCCGGAAAGGCGGTTCATGCGCGAAGCTGCTGCGCGGCGCAGTCTCCGCCCGGTCGTACCGCGGCGGCGTGATCGGCGGGGGAGGCGGCTCCTCGGTCGGCACAGTACCGATCGAACCCGTTTGCGCGCCGGCATCCGCGCTCAAATCCCCGTTCAGCGTCAGCTCGGGGCCCTGCTGGAACCAGCTATGCTTGCACGAGGCGCAGCGCACCTGACGCCCGGCGGCACCGATGGCGGCATCCGGCACGACATAGCGCGTGTGACAGGCGGGACAAATCAGCAGCATGATGCGCCCATAAACAGCAGCCGCGAATCAAGCGCAAGCGGCACGCGCACTTCGTCCGCGATTGCATGGCATTGGGCAGGTTGCGCTTTACCGATCCGCGCAGTTTTGCCATCCCCCGGAGCCATGGACCAAGTCGTGGAATTCCAGAATGTCGGCCTGCGCTACGGCACCGGCGCGGAGACGCTGTCCGACATCAGTTTCACGCTGTTCCCCGGCAGCTTCTATTTCCTCACCGGCGCATCGGGCGCGGGCAAGACATCGCTGCTGAAGCTTCTCTATCTGGCGCAGCGGCCGAGCCGCGGGATCATCAAATTGTTCGGCGAGGACGCGGTGACCATGCCGCGCAGGCGGCTGCCCGGATTTCGGCGGCGCATCGGCGTGGTCTTCCAGGATTTCCGCCTGGTGCCGCATCTGTCGGCGTTCGACAATATCGCGCTGCCGCTGCGCGTGGCCGGGGTGGCCGAGCGCGATCTCACCGGCCCCGTGCACGAGATGCTGGACTGGATCGGCCTGACCGACCGGGCGAGCGCGCGTCCGGCCACGCTGTCGGGCGGCGAGCAGCAGCGCGTCGCCATCGCCCGCGCCGTGATCGGCCGGCCGGAAATCCTGGTCGCCGACGAGCCGACCGGCAATGTCGATCCCGATCTGGCGGTGCGGCTGCTCAAGCTGTTCAGCGCGCTCAACAAGCTGGGCACCACGGTGGTGGTCGCCACCCACGATGTCCACCTGATCGGCCGGATCGACGGCGCGCAGATGATGCAGATCGATCGCGGGCGGTTGTCCGATCCCACCGGATCGCTGCGCCATCCGCCCAAACCGCTCGTCCTGAACGGCTGAGCGCGCACGATGCCGATCACCAGAGCCCTGCCGGTCCATGATCGCAAGCTGATGCCCGAGGGACGGCTGAACGGCCCGATGCCCTGGGTGATCGCGATCATGGTGTTTCTGACGGTGCTGGCGGCCGCTGCCGGTCTGGCGCTGGCATCGGCCAGCGCGGACATGGGCAGCCAACTGGCGCGCGAGGCGACGGTGCAGATCCTGGCCGCCGATCCGGCCGCCCGCGATGCCGAGCAGGCCGCCGCCATTGCCGCGTTGTCTGCGCAGGCGATCGTGCGGACGGCCGCGGCCGTGCCTGCGGAGGAGGTGGCAGCGCTGTTGGCACCCTGGTTCGGCGGCGGCGATATCGCGCAGGACATTCCGCTTCCCGCGTTGATCGACGTAACGCTGGCAAGGCCTGCCGACGCCCCCGCGCTGTCGGCGCTGCGCCGGGTGCTGGACGAAGCCGCGCCGAGTGCGCGGATCGATGCGGATGGAGCCTGGCTGCAACCGATTTTCGGGGCCATGCAATCGCTGCAGTGGCTGGCCGCGGCGCTGATCCTGCTGCTGGCAATCGCCACCGCGGCCACCGTGGTGCTGGCCGCGCGCAGTTCGCTCGGCAGCCACAGCGGTACTATCGCCATCGTCCACCTGCTCGGCGGAACGGACATCCAGATATCGCGGCTGTTCCAGCGGCGCATGGCGCTCGACGCTGGCTTTGGCGCGGCTATCGGCTTCGCGGCGGGCATGGCGCTGCTGATGGTGCTGGGCCGGCAGTTGGGCGCGCTCGGCACGCCGCTCAGCGGCACCTTTGGCCTGTCTCCGCTAATCATCACGGCGCTGATCGCGATCCCGCTTGTCACGGTGATGCTGGCCGTGTTGATGGCGCGATTGACCATCCTGGGCGCGTTGAGGAAGATGCTGTGATCCTGCGCATATTGTCTTTGCCGCTGCTGGCCTGGCTGCTGGGGTTCGCCTGGTTCGGCCTGCTGCTGCCCGAACCTGCACCGGATCAGAAGACCGACGCCGTGGTGGTGCTCACCGGCGGCCCGCGGCGGATTGACCGCGCGCTGGAAGTTCTGGAGGCCAAACAGGCGCGCTTCATGTTGATCTCCGGCGTCGATCCGGATGTGCGCCCGGCCGAATTGCAGGCCGAATATCACTGGTCTGGCGCGTTGGAGGATTGCTGTATCGATCTGGGCTTTCGCTCGGTCGATACCCGCTCCAACGCCACCGAGACCGCACGCTGGGCCGCGCGGCGCGACGTCCGCTCGATCCGGCTGGTCACCAACGACTGGCACATGCGCCGCGCGCAGCTTGAGCTGGCCAAGGCCTTGCCGCCCGATATCACACTCGTGCCGGACGCGGTGCCGACCAGGCCAAGTTTTGGCGAGCTGTTCCGCGAATACAACAAATACTGGCTGCGTTATGCCGCCTCGATCCTGGGGATTTGACATGGCGCTGCGCCGCATAATCTACGCGCTGGTCTTTTACACCGGCAGCTCTGTCTACGTTTTGCTGGGCGCGCTGATGGCGTTCATCAACAAGGAACTGCTGGCCCGCATCGCCGAGAACTGGAGCTGGTTCCAGCACCGCTGCATGGCCAATATCGGCGGCGTCACCGTTCGGATCGAAGGTACGCTGCCGCGCGAGCCGTTTCTCTATGCCATCAAGCACGAGAGCTATTTCGAGACAATCGACATGCCGCGCCTGTTCAACCGGCCGGCTGTGATCGCCAAGGGGGAGCTCCTGAAGATTCCGTTCTGGGGCGTGGTCGCCTCCCGCTACGGACTGATCGGGATCGATCGCGCCGGTGGAGCCAAGGAACTGCGCGCGTTAATGAAGACGGCCCGGGCGATGTCCGCGGCGGGCCGTCCGATCGTGATTTTTCCAGAAGGCACGCGCGCAATTCCGGGCGAGGCAGCGCCGCTGCGATCGGGCTTTGCCGGGCTCTACAAGCTGCTCAACATTCCGGTCGTGCCGATTGCCGTGGACAGCCTGTCCCATGTCGATCGCAACGGACTGCCGGTGCGTAAGGGAGCAATCACCTATTTGATCGGCGAGACGATCCCCCCCGGCCTGCCGCGCGAGGAGGCCGAAGCGCGGGTGCACGCGGCGATCAACGCGCTGGCCCGGCCATCCGCTGCGCCTGATGCAGCGGCAGAAGCGGCGCGCGCCTAGCCTAAGCGCTCAGATACGCGCGCAGCGCCGCCACCACTGCGCGGTTGTCTTCCTCGGTTCCGATGGTGATGCGCAGCGCATGCGGCAGGCCCTGGCCCGGCAGATGGCGCACGGCATAGCCCGCCTCGGCCAGCGCGGCGAGCGCGCCCTCGGCGGTCCTGGCGCCCTCAAACAGCACCAGCAAAAAATTGGCGTGGCTCGGCACCGCGCGCAGCCCATGATTGCCCAGTGCGCCGATCTCCTTGCTCAGCCAGGCGCGCCATTTACGATTGTGCGCGCGCGACTGGCCCACAAACTCGGCGTCGTCCAGCGCCGCCAGCGCGCTCGCTTGCCCGCTTGCGGTCACGTTGAACGGCCCGCGGATCCGGTTGAGCGTGGCGATGATATCCGGATGCCCCGTTGCCCAGCCGATGCGCTCTCCGGCCAAGCCATAGATCTTTGAAAAGGTGTGCGTCACCAGCACGTTGGCCGCCGCCTCGGCCAGCGCAAGGCCGCCGTCCTGCTCCGCGTCCGACAGATATTCCGCATACGCATGATCGAGCACCAGCAGCACCGTGGGCGGCAAGGCGGCGTGCAGGCGCGCGATTTCCGCCGCGCTGGACAACGTTCCGGTGGGATTGTTCGGATTGGCGAGGAATACCACGCGCGTGGCCAGCGTCACCGCCGCCAGCAGCGCATCGATATCGGCGCCGTAATCGCGGTCCGGCACCTCTATCGGGGTCGCGCCGCAGCGCCGCGCTGCGATGTCATACACGGCAAAGCCGTAGCGCACATAGACCACCTCGTCGCCTGGCCCGGCATAGGCCAGCGCCGCCAGGTTCAGCAGCTCGTCCGATCCCGTCCCGCAGACGATGCGCGCCGGATCGATGCCGTTTGCTTTGCCGATTGCCGCCCGCAGCGCCTGCGAATCGGGATCAGGGTACAGATTGCGCGGCCGCTCCAGCGCAGCCAGCGCGGCCAGCGCGCGCGGCGAGGTGCCGAGCGGATTTTCATTGGCCGAAAGCTTGGTCAGCGGCCCACCGCTCGCGCTGCGGCTGGTGCCGGGAACATAGGCGTGGATCGCTGCGATCCAGGGTTTGGGCGAGGGTCCGGTCATACCGTGCTTCTTAGCGCGCGCGCGCGCAGCCGCCAAGCAGCACCGCGCGCTTATGATATCCGGCCCGCCGTGTTCTGCCCCGGGCGATCCCCGCGCCATTGCAAGGCGCGCCCCACTTGCTAAGGCACTGCGATGGACGAGCGTTTCGGACTGGACCGCAAGGTGCGGCTGTTGGGGCCGGTGCCGCTCGATAGCGGCCGCAGCTTCGCGCCCGTCGAAATCGCCTATGAAAGCTACGGTACGCTCAATGCAGCCGCCAGCAACGCGGTGCTGGTCTGCCATGCGCTGACCGGCGATCAATATTGCGCATCGGACCATCCGCTGACCGGCAAATCGGGCTGGTGGGCGCGCATGGTGGGGCCGGGCAAGCCGATCGATACGGACAGATACTGCGTGATCTGCGCCAATGTGCTGGGCAGTTGCATGGGCAGTTCGGGGCCCGCCAGTGAGGATCCGGCCACCGGCCGTCCGTATGCGATGGATTTTCCCGTCATCACCATCGCCGATATGGTGCGTGCGCAGGAGCTGCTGATCGGACATCTGGGCATCGACCGGTTGCATGCCGTAGTCGGCGGATCGATGGGCGGCATGCAGGCGCTGGCCTGGGCCTCGCTGTTCCCGCAGCGGGTGGGCCGCGCGGTGATCGTGGCCAGCGCGGCGCGGCATTCGGCGCAGAACATCGCCTTCCACGAAGTCGGCCGCCAGGCGATCATGGCCGATCCCAAATGGCGCGGCGGCGCTTATTATGCGCAGGAGGACCCGCCCGCCGCGGGCTTGTCGGTTGCCCGCATGGCCGCGCACATCACCTATCTTTCCGAAACCGGGCTGACCGAGAAATTCGGCCGCCGCCTGCAGGACCGTCCGGGCAGGCCGGGCGGCAAGAGCTTCGGTTTCGACGCCGATTTCCAGGTGGAAAGCTATCTGCGCCATCAGGGGCTCAGCTTCACCGGCCGGTTCGATGCCAACAGCTATCTCTACATCACCCGCGCGATGGATTATTTCGATCTGGCCGATGCGCACGGCGGGCAGCTGGCGCGCGCCTTTGCCGCGCAGAGCGTGCGCTTTTGCCTGGTCAGTTTCGATAGCGACTGGCTCTACCCCACCGCCGAATCGCGGCGCATCGTCCACGCGCTGAACGCGGCCGGCGCAGATGTCAGTTTTGTCGAACTCTCCAGCCCGTTCGGCCACGACGCCTTTCTGCTCGACCATCCCGAGCTGGACCGGGTGATCACCGGCTTTCTGAGCGCTTCGACGTGACGGTACTGCGCCCCGATCTGGCCATTATCGCGCGGCATATCGAACCGTCCGCCCGCGTGCTCGACGTAGGCTGCGGCGACGGCGATCTGATGGGCGTGCTGCGCGACGACAAACAGGTCGATGCACGCGGGCTGGAGATCGACGCTGCCATGGTGTCCACCGCTGTGGGCCGCGGCCTGCCGGTGGTGCAGGGAGACGCGGCGCGGGACCTGGCCGATTATCCCGCCGCCAGCTTTGACTATGCGGTACTCAGCCAGGCGCTGCAGACGATGGCGCGCCCGCACGAGACGCTGGATCAGCTGCTGCGGATCGGCAAATCCGCGTTCGTCTCCTTCCCCAATTTCGCGCATTGGCAGGTGCGGGTCAATCTCCTGCTGCGCGGGCGCATGCCGGTGAACCGCGCACTGCCCCAAAGCTGGTACGAGACGCCCAATATCCACCATCTCACGATCGCCGATTTTATCGCACTGACGCGCGAGCGCGGGGTGCGGATCGAGCGGGCCTGGTACCTTACCG
>JBBSUT010000070.1:0-13030 GCA_038234155.1 Sphingomonadales bacterium
ATGCAGGAACCGCGTGATGCCGGTGGTGCTGCCGCCCACCTCATACAGCCGGCCAAGCGGATCGTAACGCAGCGTGGCGGTGGTGCCCGCCCCGGAACGCGTGACCAGCCGGTTCTCCGCATCATAGGTGAAGCTGCTTGTGCCATCCGACGTGAGGTTGCCGTTGCCGTCATAGCTGAAACTGGCGGAGCCGGCCGCGGTGTACTGGTTCAGCCCGTTCGCCGTATAATTGCGATCGAAATTGGCATGGCCGGTCCATCGGAAAGCGTCGTTCGATTGCGCACGGCTGACGATCTGGTTGGCCGGATTATAGCCCAGGTTGAATTGCAAGCCGGCGTTGGCTCCGGCAAAGTCATGGAAGATCGCGCTCAGACGTGCGGCGGCGTCATAGGTGAAGAAGGACTGCGCCCCGAGCCCCAGCTGCGCCACCTGCCCGGCGGCGTTGTAGCTTTTGCTGACGATCGTGGCATAGCCGTCCGGCGTAATCGATCTGAGGCGGCTCAACATATCGGTTCCGTAGCTAAAGCCCACATTATCCGGATAGACGATGCGCGAGCGCATGTTGGCCGTGTCATATTGCGATCCGATGGTGCGCGCGGCGCCATCCATCGTCAAGGTCTCGGCAATCGGCCGCCCGAGGCCGTCATAGGCATAGCTCAAGCCCTCGCCCGACAGGCTGTCGTAGCGGGCGGCGGTGAGATCGCCAAACAGATCGTAGCTGTAATAGACGTCGCGGCTGTGGATCGCGGACAGTCCGCTGCGTTCCGGCACGAATTTGGATGTGACGCGGCCCAAATCGTCATAGGTCAAAATTAACGTCTCGTCGCGCCTGGTCCGAAAACTGGTGACATTGCCGCCGGCATCGAACGCATATTGCTCGAAATCGGTGGACGAACTGGCGTTGGCGCCCTTCGCTGTCACCGGGAAACGCACCTGATAATTGCGATCATGGCCATCGTAGAGATAGCTGGTGAGATTGAACACGCCGTCCATGGCCGTCGCGACTTGCCCGTTGGCGGTGTAGGTGACGGAATAGGCGTTCGCCGCATCAGCTGTGCCGAATACGTTGACGAGATTGGTCACCCGATCGAGCTCGTCATAGCCGTATTTTGCGATACGGTCCGGCCCGAATGATCCCTGTGTGCCGAGCTGGCAGGCATCGGACGGAAGCGCACTGAATGCGGACGCGTTCAGCCGCTGCGCCACGCAAGTGACCCTGCCCTCGCTATCGTAGCTCGTCTGGACCAGGGCGTTGGCCACACCGGACGATCCGATACTGGTCTGCCGAATCGGCCGACCATAGCTGTCAAACACTACAGTCGATGTGCGATCGATCTGGAAGAGAGGCCAGGATTGCGCCGTCTGACCCGGCATGGAGCCATACTCCACCTTCCACGCGCGGCCGCCAGAATCATAGCTGGTGCGTTGCGCGAGATTGGGATTCGCGCCATCAGCCGGTGCAACCCGGCCCGTCGCCTGACGCGCCTGATTGTAGAACAGCACCGAGGTGTCTCCGGTACCAGGCAAAGGACCATCGATGGACAGAACATCGCCAAGCGACGAATAGGCTATGTCGATGACTTGGCTGAGCGTTCCATTGCCGGCCGAGCGGATCATTGTCTTGGGCAAGCCATTGCTTTGCGCGCCGTTGACGATGTAATTCAGATCTGTGACCCGCTCGTCCGCACTGCCGGGGCAGGATGCGGCGACCCGGCATTCGCGCACATAGTCGAGAACGTACATGGGCGCGCCGCTGACATATCCGCCGGGCGAGCCCTGGTACCGGCTCTGGATCGGCACATAATAGAACTCCGTGGTCGGTCGCGGTGCGCCTGGTGACGGAGCCGGCGCCTGAACGGAGGTTATGCCGCCATGCGTGGGATCCCAGGCGAAGTTGGTAACCTTGCCTCTCGCATCCGTCACGCTGGCCGGTTTATTACAGATGATCTGGTTGGCACAGCTGGCGGGGTAGGTTGCGCTCTGGGTGATGGGGGCAAGCGGGCTACCGGGCTTGGCATAATGGGCTTGGCTGGTAACATTGCCGCGCGCATCATAACCGAACAACGTATAGTTCTGCTCGGCCGAGGTTACCCGTTGCAAACGCCCCGTAGGACAGGTGGGCGTTTCTGAGCAATAGGCGAACGACGTCGTCTGGCTCTTTGAATTGGTTTGACTCGCCACCTGGCCTTGCGGATTGAAGTTATAGCGATCTGATTGGCTGTTCGGACCGTTAACCTGCGTTGATCCGGCAACCGGATTGGCATAGGTCCATGTCCCACCGCCCCTGCTGACCGATAGCACCTTGTCACCGTCATAGGTGAACGATGCGGTGGCGCTGCCAGATCCGGGAGGCGTGACCGACGCCACTCTGGAATCGTTGTAGACATAGGACGTTGTGCGACCTTCCGGCGTGGTTACCGCAGACGTGTTGTAAAGGCTGCCCACGTAATTTACTTCTGGCCAATTGCCTGATAGGTTGCAGCCGTCGGCCGACGGACTGCAAAATTCCGTCGCGCTATTTATAGATATGACCTTTGCCAGAAGTTGCCTATTCCAGTCTTGCTGAGCATTCGTTCTATAGACAAACTTTAGTTGATAACCAGTTGAACTGTTGATAGAGATTAGTCGGTCAGCCGATATGTAGGGAAAATCGGAATATACCTCAGACCCATTTGGGATTAATCCATTCTGATAGGTGAAGACATGCTCGACCCCGTCAGGAAATGTCACCGACGATGCCGCCTTAAACGCCGAGGTATGTTCGGCAAGGTTCTCAACTGTCCGAAAGTTGATCACGGTCCCGTCCGCTGCCGTGAAGACCGTGGCGCTTGAGTTCAGCGTCGCGCCGTTTTGGGCGGCAGGCACATAGGCCGACCCGTTCCAGTTAAACGTGTTCGACTGTCCATTTATCACGATAATCGGGTCGGTGGAATTGCCGGACATGACGGGGGTCGTCGTTAGCCGCCATCCGTAGGATGCCAATTGGCGGTTGACCTGAAGACCACGATGATCGTCCGGGCCGATGCGGAGGTCCGTCGCGCCCAAGACGAGTTTTCGCGTAAAGAGATCGACACCGTTTTCATCTACATTCATCGGCTGCGGCGGCGGAGGCGGCTGGGTCTGCGCGCTGGCTTCGGTCGCAAGAAAAAGGGACATCACTCCGAGAGAAACCCCGGTCAACGACCGAATGTACATGGTCTTCATTTCATTCCCCCCGAAATATTATTTGCCGTCGTTACCCGCCGATTTTACCCGCGTTGCCCGCGCCCGACCGACCATTTTCGCGAGATCGATATCGCCTGCCGCATCGCCTTGCGATTGCCCCGCGCCAGCTTTTAGTCTGGCCGTAAGTCGCCCCTTTGCGCCGTTTGCCAATTCGAGATCGAGCCCATCGATCGAGCCGTTGGGGCCACGGCCGACGGAAACCGCCAGCGTATTCGTGATTTCTTCGACTACGACCGTGTCGTCCACGCCCGCAAAGACGAGCCAGGCGCGTTTCGCACCTTCCGCCGAAGTTACAATCACCGTAGCTTTCAAGGCCGGCAAAAACGTCGAAATATAATTGTCGACTATGCCCAAAACTGCGCCGCCGCTTCCGCAGGATACAAATAGATAATTTTGCGAACTCTCGCCTATCCTGGATAAAGCAGCCTCACACGGCTGCACAGCTCCCGCCTGAGATTGCGCCTGCGTCTGAGCGGCACCCTGCGACTGCCCCATACCCGCAGACGGAATAAGCATCCAAGTGACAGCTATCAACAAGCTATAAGACTTTGTACCCGTTCTGCTCACGTCAATGCCCCCCAAAACGTCCAAATATTTCTTTCGTCGGCGACCAACTATTATGAAAGCTAACAAAGATAATCGCCACACATAGGCTCTTGGTAAAGATCAAAAATAGTTCCGATGCCCTGACCATCTAGAATTGACGCCCCACCAGTAGGGTTAGATAAATTTAGGGAAAAGGTTTCGTTATTCTCGACGTAGTTGTCTGTTTTGGCGAGAACCGATATCGATTTCACGGTCTCTCCAATTGCGAATGTTACGGTGCCGGAGCTTGCATAGAAGTCGACACTGGATGCCGTGCCAGTGATAGCTGTCGCATAGTTGACGCTAATACTGGAGCTGTAGGCTGCACTTAAGGAAATACTGAAATACAGTCTTTGCCCTTCATCGGCTCCCGCATCGCTGACCGAAATCGACGGCGTCGATGGAGGAGGAGGTGGAGGGGGAGGTGGTGGAGGGGGCGGTGGAGGCGGCGTTCCCCCAGTGCAAATCGCCAATGCGCCAGCACTGTCGGTTTTCGCCAACGTACGGTTTCCGGCGCCATCGTAACAGAAGGATGCAGTCTGCCCGTTGTTTACCGAGCCTGCCGATTGGGTTGCCACCAATCGGCCCAGCGAGTCATAGCTGTAAGTAATCGTTTGTGAGGCCTGGGATGCTGCAGGCGCAAGACATGCCCATATCACTGCCAAGCCTGTTCCACATGCCAATCGGCTTAGCATCACGTCTCCCCTTATTATCTGTGAGGAGTATGCTACTACACACATTGTCTGAAACGCAAGTATAAATTATTGATATTCCTTTCGCCGTCAGAACATCTGGCACTTATGGCTGCGCAGATTAGCGGAGCGGGGGCCTCGTCTGGGCTGGTCAGTTCAAGCGCCGATGTTCGATGGTCTTTCGTTTGATCCTTTTACGCTGTTTGATGATGGCTGCAGCGCGGCCGAAGAAGGCGTCTGCCGGCGTCACATTTCTCAGGCTGTCATGATAGCGCCTCCGCAGCGTTGCCCGTGAAACAGATTATCAAGACCATGGGAAACCCTTTCTTGGGTCCTGAGCCTACGTCATCAAGTTCGGCCTGCTTAAAGTCGTATCGCGGAGATGACGTTACGCATCGCTATGGAGCGGCGATTTTAGTGACTGTTGGGACTATTAACGTGGAGAATGTGTAATCGAGACTTGGCAAAAAGTTTGCCGAAGTGCATTTAGGCCTTTCGATCAATGGCTTTGGGGGAGGATTCATGAAGGCACGCTCGGCCTTGCTGCGCTCGATAACGCTTCTAACAGTTCTTGAAGCTTCGACCGCCGTTTCGGCCGCCCAGCTTGGCGATCCCGCCGGTTCCGGCGTCATCATATCGGCCGCATCATGGCTGCAGGGTACGCTGCTCGGTACGCTGGCGACCATGGTCGCGGTGATCGCCATCGCGGCGGTCGGCTTTGGCATGCTGACCGGACGGATCAACTGGCGGCACGGCGCGGTGGTGATCCTGGGCTGCTTCGTGTTGTTTGGCGCGGCGAGCATTGTCGGCGGGATCCAGTCAACCGCGCAATCGGGCCTCTGACAACATGGCCGAACTGCGCCGTGACACGCTGTTCGTCGCGCTTACCCGCCCGCAGATGTTCGCGGGCGTGACCTACAGCTTCTTCGTCATCAACGGCGTGCTGGCCGCCGAGCTGTTCCTGATCTTCAAATCGCTCTGGGTGCTGGCCATCGCGCTGATCATCCACGGCATTGGCGTGATCATGTGCCTGCGCGAACCGCGTATCTTCGATTTGTGGATTTCGAAAGTCAGCCGCTGCCCGCGCGTGCGCAACCATGCGATCTGGCAATGCAACTCCTACCGTCCCTGAGCCGCGACCCCAGGGTCCTCGCACGCGAAAAGCCGGTCGGCGCGCATCTGCCCTACGCGCGTCATGTCGACCGCCAGACGATCGAGACGCGGGACGGCATGCTGATCCAGACCATCCGCCTGCGCGGGCTGTTGTTTGAAACCGCCGATACCGATGAACTGAACTACCGTGCACAGCTGCGCGACACGATGCTGCGCGCCGTGGGTTCCTCGCGTTTCGCGCTGTACCATCATGTCGTGCGCCGCCGCGCCGATTTCGCGCTGGACGCGGAGTATACGGACCGCTTCTCGAAAACGCTCGACATCAAGTGGACGGCCCGGCTCGCCGCGCGCCAGCTTTACGTCAACGAGCTGTTCCTGACGCTGGTGCGCCGTCCGTTGCAGGGCCGCATCGGTATCGCGGATCGGTTGCGCGGGCTGGTCTCCGATGCCGGACGCGCGCGCGGCGCCGCCGCGGCGCAGGAGCTGCGCGGCCTGACCAATGCGCGCGATGCGCTGATCGCATCGCTCGGCCAATATGGGCCGCAGGTTCTGGGCATTTATGACACCCCGAACGGTCCCTGTTCGGAGCCGCTCGAATTTCTGTCCGGCCTGCTCAACGGGGACATGCGCCCCATCGCGCTGCCGCACGAGGATATCGGCCATTACCTTGCCTGTCGCCGGATAAGCTTCGGCCAGGAGGCGATCGAGCTGGGCCATGCGGGCACGTCCCCGCGTCAGTTTCTTGCGATGGTCTCAATCAAGGATTATCCGGGCATCACCTCGCCCGGCATGTTCGACGAGCTCTACCGCCTGCCGATCGAAATGACGATGTCGCAAAGCTTCGGATTCGTCGAGCGGCAGGCCGCGCTGTCTCGGATGAACCTGTCGCTCCGGCGCATGCGATCGGCAGAGGACGAGGCGCTGACGCTGCGCGACGAACTGGCGCAGGCCAAGGACGATGTTGCGGCCGGCCGCGCGGGGTTTGGCGAACATCACACCACCATCGCGCTGCGCGCCGACACCCTGGCCGCGCTCGACGACAATGTTGCCGAGACGATTGCGCAGCTGGGCGATATGGGAATCATTGCCGCGCGCGAGGATATCGCGCTGGAACCCGCCTTCTGGGCGCAGTTTCCCGGCAATTTCAAATATATCGCGCGGCGCGGTCTGGTGTCGACGCGCAATTTTTCGAGCCTTGCCAGCATGCATAATTTCCCCGTTGGCAAGGCGCGCGGCAACCATTGGGGAGACGCCGTCGCGCTGCTCGAGACCACCGCGGCGGGCCCCTATTTCTTCAACTTCCACCATGGCGATCTGGGCAATTTTACGGTGATCGGCCCGTCCGGATCGGGCAAGACGGTGGTGCTCAATTTCCTGCTGGCACAGGCGCGCAAATTTGATCCGCGCATCATCTTTTTCGACAAGGATCGCGGCGCGGAGCTGTTCGTGCGCGCCATCGGCGGGCGCTACGACCGGCTGCGCCCCGACGAGCCTGCGCAACTCAACCCTTTGCAGCTGTCTGATACTCCCGGCAACCGGCAATTCCTGATCGACTGGCTGGGCATGCTGGCTGGCGGCGCGGATATCGAGGAAACTGCGTTAATCAAGGATGCGGTCGACGCCAATTACGATCAGCCTGCGCAGCACCGCCGCCTGCGCCATCTCGCCGAGCTATTTCGCGGCGGCGCGCGTCCTGGGGCGGGCGATCTCTACGCCCGGCTGCACCCCTGGTGGGGCGACGGCGAGCGCGCCTGGCTGTTCGACAACGAAAACGACTGCACCGATCTCAGCGCACGCACCGTCGGCTTCGACATGACCGCGATACTGGACGATCCCACCGCGCGCACCCCGGCGATGTTCTATCTGTTCCACAGGGTCGAGGAACGGCTCGACGGCTCGCCCGCGATCATTGTGGTGGACGAGGGCTGGAAGGCGCTCGATGATGAAATATTCGTGCGCCGGATCAAGGACTGGGAAAAGACCATCCGCAAGCGGGGCGGCATCGTCGGCTTTGCCACGCAAAGCGCCGAAGATGCGCTGGACAGCAAGATATCGAGCGCGATCATCGAGCAGGCGGGGACGCAGATATTCATGATCAACCCCAAGGCGCGCGCGCAAGATTATATCGAGGGCTTCGGGCTGACGGAGCATGAATATGACCTCGTGCGTACGCTGCCCGACAGCGCGCACTGCTTTCTGATCAAGCACGGCCAGGACAGCGTGGTCGCGCGGCTCGACCTCAGTGGCGAGGCGGAGCTGCTCACCATCCTGTCAGGCCGCGAGCGAACGATGCGCATCTTCGACGAAGTCCGCGCGTCGACCGGCGACGATCCGGCGAACTGGATGGCCCCGCTGATGGAGCGTATGTGATGGCGTGCGGCGCGGTACTCACCGGTCAGGGATTCCTGAGCCGCACGATCGCGCATATCGATTGCCAGGCCTCGGCGATCGGCAGCTACGGCTTTCAGTCGCTGTCCGCCCCCGGATCGTCGCTGTCTGTCGCGCTGACCAGCCTGCTCACCCTGTTCATCGCCATCCTGGGGCTGCGCCTCATTCTGGGTGACCGGCTGGGGCTAAGCGACGTGGTGATGGCGGCGCTCAAGATCGGCATGGTGCTGACTATTGCGGCGAGCTGGCCGGCCTACCGCACGCTGTTCTACGAAGTGGTGCTGGACGCGCCCGCCGATATCAGCGCGGACCTGCTCGCGGGCACAGGTACGGCCAGCTCGGACGGCATGATCGCGCGGCTGCAAGGGGTGGACGATGCCATATTGGCGCTCACCCGGATCGGTTCGGGCCGGTTCACCGCGGGCTCGGTGCCGGTGCTGCAGGGCCAGCGGCCGGACGAGGCGTTTCGAGAAATCGCGGTGAACGACGATCTGGGTTGGGGCACTGCGCGCCTGTCGTACCTGGTCGGCACGCTGGTACCGCTGATCGTGCTGCGCATCGCCGCTGGCCTGTTGCTGTCGCTTGCCCCCCTGTTCGCCGGGCTGCTGTTGTTCGAGGCGACCCGCAGCCTGTTCCTGACGTGGCTTGGCGGCCTGTTCGGCATCATGGTTGCGTCGATCGGGTTCGCGGTGCTTTTGGCGGTCGAACTGGCGGTGCTGGAGCCCTGGCTGACAGGCACCCTGCGGCAGCGCGCAGCCGACATCGCCGCCCCCGGCGCGCCAACCGAACTGCTGGCGCTGACGATGGCTTTTTCTATTGCCTCGCTGGTTCTGCTCTTCTTGTTAACGCGCTTCGCCTTGCGGCAATGGGTCGCGCGGAGGCGAACGGTGCACGCACCGGTCCGAAGCGCCGATGCGCGCGGCGGCCGGACCCGGTGGGCGCAGCCGGCGGACATAACCGCGCTGGCGGTATCGACCAGGGCACAGCGGATCGCCGAGGGCATGGAATCGATCCAGCGCGCCGAACATGTCGGCCAGGCGGGGGGCGCCGCCGGATCGGCGAGCGCGCAGCATGGCCGCAATATCATGTTGCCGGCAGTCACGCGCGGCGCTGGCGGCGACAAGGCTGTGGCCACCACCGTTCCGCTGGGGCAGAGTTACCGGCGCAACGCGCGCCGCTCGGCGGCGGCGATCGCCGCGCGGGATCGTACAGCATGAAGGAGGGACCCATCGCAGCCGAGGATGATCTCGACGCTTATTTCCGTGAAGGAGGCAGCTGGGCCGAAGACCGCGGGGCCGAGCTGCGCCGCTCGCGCCGGATCGCCTGGTGGATCGCCGGCGGTGCAGGCTTCATCGCTGTGCTGGAAGCGATCGCTCTGGTCGCGCTCACGCCGTTGAAGACGGTGGAACCCTATACCTTGCTGGTGGACAGGCAGACCGGCTATGTCGAGGCGCTGACACCCGTCGATGGCAATCTTGTCACGCCCGACGCCGCGCTCACCCGCAGTTTCCTGGCGCAATATGTCATAGCGCGCGAAAGCTTTGCGATCGACACCGTGCAGCAGGATTATCGCAAGGTCGCGCTATGGTCCGCCGACGGCGCGCGCAGCGGCTATATTGCGGGCATGCAGGCCGGCAATCCGGACAGTCCGCTCACGCGCTATCCCCGCCGCACCGTCGTCGATACCGAGGTGAAGAGCATATCATCCCTGGGCGACAATGTGTCGCTCGTTCGGTTCGATACCATCGTCGGCGTTCCGGACGGCCGCGGTGAGGCGCGACAGCCCTATGCCGCGGTTGTGCGCTGGCGCTATTCGGGCGAGCCGATGACGGTGGAAGATCGCCTGCTCAACCCGCTCGGATTTCGGGTGACGCGCTACCGCAAAGATGCCGAGGCGTTGCCCGCGGTGCGCCAGTCCCCGGTGCCTACAATTGTGGAGCGCGCGGGCGAGAATGCGGGCGCGGAGGCAACTGAGGCCGAAACCGGGCTTGACGAAAGGGTCAGCGACCGGCCGGGCGAACGCGCGAGTCAGCCGACCGGCAGGCCGCGCACCGCCGGAAGGCGTCCATGATCCGCCGGATCTGCCTGCTGCTGGCGCTGGCCTGCGCCATGCCCGCGGGCGCGCAGACCCAGCCTTATTCGGACGGCGGTGATCCCCGGCTGCAGGTGGTGAACTACGATCCGGACGAGATCGTGCGGCTGATGGTCAGCCCCGGCTATCAACTCACCGTCAGCTTCGCGCCGACCGAGCGGATCGAGAATATCGCGGTCGGCGCCAGCGACGTCTGGCTGGTGAGCGCCACCGCGCGCGGCGACCATCTGTTCATCAAGCCGACGCAAGCCGGCATTTCGACCAACATGACCGTGATCACCGACGTGCGCAGCTATATGTTCGAGCTATTGCCCGGCAACGGCGATGGCCGCACTGCGCCGTTCGCGCTGCAGTTTCGCTATGGCGAGGATATGGTGGACGCGGTCGCCGCGGCGCAGTCGGTCGATTATGCCGCATTGTCGGTCTGGAAACTGGGCGGAGACCGCGCCATCCGGCCGGTCGCGGTGGGAGATGATGGCGCGCGCGTCTACATCCGCTGGGCCGAAAACCAGCTGCAACCCGCCGTATTCGCGATCGACGAGACCGGCGCGGAAGTGCTCGCCGACGGCTATGTGCGCGGAGATGCTTATGTGATCGATCGGCTGTTCGAGCGACTGGTGTTCCGCATCGGCAAGGATAAGGCGGAAGCCTCTCGCCCGCGCCGCTCCACCCGCGATCGGGTCCGTTCATGAGCGCGGTGGAGCGGCCCGCGCATGGCAGCGATGCGGTGCGCGACCGCGACATGCGGCCCGAAGTGGCCGTCGCACCGTCGCGCATGCCGGTGGCGATATTCATCGTCGGTGCGCTTATCGCCGCCGTGCTGCTGTTCAACGCGCTCGACGCGCGCCGCCGTGCGCTAACCGCACCGCCAACGCGGCCCGTATCGTCCGATCTTCTATTGTCACCGCAGGCCGCGCCCAGCCTGTTCATTCCCCCGGCCGACGAGACGCCAGCCTATGAGCGCGTGTTGCCGCGCCTGCTGCGTACCCAAGCGCCGCAGGCGGTTGCGCCGCCGCAAACCTACTTTCCCCCGCCATCGCCGGCTCCCAGACAGCAGACGCAACCCGATTTCCAGAATTATGCGCCGCCCATCGGCCCGACTAATTTGCTGCCCGAACCGCCCATGCGTGTTTCGAGCAGCCCGGTCATGGTGTTCGGAGATGGCGGCACGGCCGGACCGCGCGGCGGCGACAGCGGGTCAGCGGCGGATGGCCAAGGCGCGGGCCGAGCCAGAGGCAATGTGTTCGACAGGGCCAGGGCCGGACCGCTCCAGAACCCCGCCAGCACGGTGCCGCAGGGCACGCTGATCCCCGGCGTATTGGAAACCGCGCTTGATTCCACTCGCGCGGGCCAAGCGCGTGCGCTGGTTTCGCGCGATGTGCGCGGGTTCGATGGTACAACCATACTGATCCCGCGCGGCAGCCGACTGTACGGCGATTATCAGGCGGATGTGAAGCCGGGCCAGAACCGCGCGCTGATCCAGTGGACCCGGCTGGTGCGGCCGGACGGGGCCACTATCGCGCTCGATTCGCCGTCCGCCGATCCGCTTGGCCGCGCGGGGGTTAAAGGCAAGGTCGACAGCCATTTCTTTGCGCGCTTCGGCGGCGCCATCCTGCAATCGGTGCTCAATATCGGCACCAATGTCGCCGCGCGCAGCATCAGCGACGGATCGGTGATCGTGGCTTTGCCCGGCAGCGCGGGTGCAGCCGTGGGCGGCGGCCTGTCGCAAGACATCCCGCCCACGCTGAAGGTAAAGCCCGGAGCGCGCGTCAGCGTATTCGTTGCGCGCGATCTGGATTTTACCGCCGTGAAGGGCCGCCAATGACCGCGCTGACGGCGGACCGGCCGGTCTATCTCACCAGCTATCTCGCCCCGCTGGCCGACATTCTGGCGCGCACCGACGTCACCGATATCTATATCAACGCGCTGGGCGAATATTGGATCGAGACGCTGGGCGGCACGATCGAACGCTGCCGGGATCCCCGGCTCAGCGAGGTCGCGCTGGAACGCCTGTCACGCCAGATCGCCGCCTCCGCGCATCAGGGCATCAGCCGCGCGCACCCAATCCTGTCGGCGAGCCTGCCGGATGGATCGCGGGTGCAGATCGTGTTTCCGCCGGCCACGCGCGGGCCGATTGCCATCGCCATCCGCAAGCATTTGGCGCAGGGATTGACGCTGGCGGACTACGAAACGTCCGGCGCGTTTGCGCAGATCCGGGACATGGACATGGGCCCCGGTAAAATGACGCAGGCGCTGCGCGCACTCCATGCCGCCGGCGACCATGCCGCGCTGCTGGGCGCGGCGGTCAAGGCGCGCAAGAACATCCTCATCGCTGGCGGCACCTCCTCGGGTAAAACCACCTTTTTGAACGCACTGCTCAAGGAAATTCCGGCGGACGAGCGCCTGATCACGATAGAGGATGCGCCCGAGCTGATCCAGAGCCACGCCAATATGGTCGGGCTGATCGCCGCGCGCAGTGTCCTGTCCGAAGCCGATGTGAGTGCCGAAGCGCTGCTGAACGCGGCGCTACGGATGCGCCCGGACCGCATTATCCTGGGCGAGATACGCGGCCCGGAAGCCTTTACCTTTTTGCGTGCTATCAACACCGGCCATCCCGGATCGATGACCACCATCCACGCCGACAGTCCGCGCCTGGCTGTCGAGCAGATGGCGCTGTTGGTGATGCAATCGGGCGCGCGGCTCAGCCGGCAAGATGTGGCGCATTATATCCGCACCACCATGGATATCTTCGTCCAGCTCGGACGGCGGCAGGGCAAACGCTTCGTCCAGGCTGTGACATTGGGCAATCAACTGGCCGGCGGCGGCGCGGACTGATGCAACCAAACCTATTTGATCCGTCCGGCCGCGACGCGGTTGCCGAGGCCGCATTGTGGGTTCAGCAACTGCTGCTCGGCCCGCTGGCAACCAGCATAGC
>JBBSUT010000071.1:0-12779 GCA_038234155.1 Sphingomonadales bacterium
CCGCATCACAACCGCTTCATATGGACAAAGTCGCGATCGAACTGCTTCAGATGCGCCCCGCCATCGACGAAGATCGTCTGCCCGGTTACAGCGCGCGCCTGCGCCAACCAGGCGACGGCATCCGCAATATCCTCCGGATCGGGAAGCAGGCCGAGCGGCATTTCCTCCGCGATCCGGGCGAGTTGTCCGTCCTCATAATCGTCGGTTGGCAGCACCAGCCCGGGGGCCACGCCGCAGACCCGCGCACGCCGCCCAAAGGATATCGCCAGCGTGCGTACCGATTCTGCCAGCGCCTGTTTGGATAGCGTATAGCTCAGCTGATCGCGCGTGGGATTGCGCACGCGCTGGTCCAGGATGTGGATGATTGTTGTCGCCCCGCCTTCTGTCGACGCCTTGACCAGCGCGCGCGATAGCAGCACCGGTGCAAACAGATTGGTGGCAAATTGCTCGGTGAGATCATCCCCTGCGATATCGCTCCAGTCGTCCTGGGCAAACTGCGATACGCAGTTGACCAGCAGGTTGGGGACCAGGCCGAAATGCGCGGCGACCTCCGGGATCAGCGCATCAACCTGCCGCAGATCGGAAAGATCGCAGTCGAACATGTGCCAATCGGCGCTCTCCCGCTTCAGCGCGCGCGCCAGCGCATCAACGGGCTGGCTGCCGCTGTGGCTGGTGAGCGCCAGACCATAGCCCTCCGCCGCCAGACGCGCCGCAATTGCCGCGCCAACCCGCTTCGTGCCGCCGGTCACGATGGCGAGGGGCCGGCGCGCGGCCATCATGCGCGCGCGCGCTCGAGTGTAATGCCGATCGCTTCGCCCGCTTCGGCGATGGCCAGTTTGATGATCTTCACGGTGACGCGCAGCACCCGCTCGTCGCCTTCCATCACCCGGCCGATGATGTGATCTGCCACCGCCTCCACCAAGGTGAAGTGCACGCCCTTGGGCAGCTCGGTCGCCGCCTCGCGCAGGTCCATGTAATTTTTTGATGCAGCCAGCGGCGTGCCTGGCACATAGCGCGGCTCCACCGCCAGTTCGGCCGTTATGGAGATGCGCAGCGGTTGCGGCAGATGCGTCTCACGGCTGTAGATGCCGGTGAGCACATCCACGTCGAGATCGTGCACTTCCAAGGTCAGGCGGTCGGTCAATGGGCGGATCTTTCCAGCAGCGTGTTGAGAGGCGGTGCGTTGGTCATAAGCCGCATCATTGCAAGCGTAGGCGCAAGCCCCGGGCGCGGCAATCCAGCGCGGCGTCGATAGCGAACCACTCTAGATGGCTCGGTCTCCCGCCAAATAACTCGACATGGCAGAAGCGGCCGAGACATCATGCCCCGCGTGACCAACGTGCAAAAATCGCGGTCGGGAGCAGACGTCCGCGCGCTTCCTCGCGCACTGCCAGTTCGCCGATCTCCACCTTGCCGGGCAGCGCGCCGAAATGCTCTTCCATCAATCCGCCCAACGCCAGCGCAGACATGCGCACGGCATAAGCGGTGAGGAAACAGAAGCGGCTGTTGGCATCCAGCAGACCGCGACAATCCGCGATCAAGCCGGGCAGGTCCCGCTCCAGCTGCCAGATTTCGCCGCCCGGCCCGCGGCCATATTTCGGCGGATCGAGGATGATGCCGTCGTAGCGCCGTCCGCGCCGAACCTCGCGCCCGGCAAATTTGGCGGCATCCTCCACGATCCAGCGGACGGGGCGTTCCGCCATGCCGGAAAGTGCGGCATTCTCACGCGCCGCATTGACCGATTTTTTCGACGCATCGACATGCACCATGCGCGCGCCAGCGGCCGATAGCGCCAGCGTGCCAACGCCGGTATAGCCGAACATATTCAGGCATTCCGGATCGATTGTGTCGGCGATCTGCCCGCGCATCCATTCCCAAACCGGAGCCATATCGGGAAAATAACCGAGATGGCGAAACGGCGTGCAATGGGCGGCAAAGGAAACCTCCTCCCAGCCCAGGGTCCACTCGCCCTCCGCCTTGCCGGTGGCATGTTCCCACCGGCCACCGCCATCCTCATCAGCACCGGGCACGAATTCGGCGTCGGCCTGCCAGTCGGCGGTGGCCGGTGACCACATCGCCTGCGGCTCCGGCCGGATCACGCGGACGTCACCATAAGCCTCCAGCTTGCGCCCGCCGCCGCTGTCGATCAGCCGATAGTCGCTGCGCGGATCGCCGATCATGGTGAGAAAATCGATCATGTGCGTCAGGCGGACGGCGCTGCGCGTTCGGTTATGTAGCGCTTCACCGTGTCATAATCGGCCGGCAGTGTCTCACAGCGCTCTTCCCGGTCGAACAAATTGCCCACGCGGGATGGCAGCGCAGGGCGTATGCCGGTGGCGCGCTCCACCGTATCGCGAAATTTGGCCGGATGCGCCGTCGCCAGCGTCACGATCGGCACGTCTTGCGGCAGGCGCGCCGCCCGCGCCGCGTGGAGCCCCGCAGCGGTGTGCGGATCGATCAGCTCGCCGCTTTTTTCCTGTGCCCAGCGCATCGCCAGCGCCATGTCATCCGGATTGGCGCGCGCCGAGCCGAACAGCGCGGCCTTATCCAGCATTTCCCGGCCCAATGCCATCGTTCCGCTGCCATCGAAATCGGCCATCCGCGCCCGGGTCTTTGCGCCGTCGCGCCCGTCCATGTCGAACAGCAGCCGTTCGAAATTGCTGGCGACCTGAATGTCCATCGACGGCGCGCCGGTCGCTTCAACCGGGCCCTTGGAATAGTCCCCTTTGGCAAAAGCGCGATGCATGATGTCATTGCTATTGGTCGCCACAATAATCCGCGCGATCGGCAACCCCATCCGGGCGGCAGCATAACCGGCGAATGCATCGCCGAAGTTGCCGGTGGGCACCGAAAAGGCGACCTGGCGCTGCGGTGCGCCCATCTGGACAGCGGCCCAGACATAATAGACGATCTGCGCCATCAGCCGCGCCCAATTGATGGAATTGACCGCCGAGATCGAAAATTTCGCCTGCATATCGGCATCGCCAAAAACGCGCTTCACCATGGCCTGCGCGTCGTCGAAACTGCCCTCGATCGCGATATTATATACGTTGGGTGCATGAATGGTCGTCATCTGGCGGCGCTGCACCTCGGTGATGCGCCCGTGCGGATGGAGCATGAATATCTCGATGCGCTCTCGTCCGGCGAGCGACTGGATCGCCGCCGATCCGGTATCGCCCGAGGTCGCACCGACAATGGTGAGCGCTCGGCCGCTGCGCGCAAGAAATATCTCGAACAGTCCGCCCAGCATCTGCAGCGCCACGTCCTTGAACGCCAGCGTGGGGCCATGGAACAGCTCGAGTAACCAGTGCGTACCGTCCAGCTGCACCAGCGGGGTGATCGCGGCATGAGCGAAACTGCCATAGGCTTCGGTGCACAATGCGCGCAGTTCGTCCTGGCGCAGCGCCTCGCCGACGAAGGGGGTCATCACCCGCACGGCGGTTTCAACATAGCTGAGGCCGCGCAACGCCTCGAAATCCGCGGCAGTCCATAGCGGCCAGGCGCGCGGCACATAGAGCCCCCCGTCTGAGGCCAGCCCCGCCAGGGTAACCTGTTCGAAATCGAGCGTCGGCGCGCGGCCCCGGGTGCTGATATAATCCATATCCGCTCGATTAGCGGCGGCGCGGCGCAGCGGCAAGCCGGGGCGCGTGCCCATGGATCGCGTCAGGCCCAAGCGCTGCTCCCCCCTGAGCTGGAGCAATGGCAGACTGATGCAGCGCAAACCGCATGCGAACGGCTAGCTCAGTTTTTCGCCTTCGTCCCGTTGCTTGCGCCGGAGCGCGAGCACGTAGATCACGCCGGCAATCGCTGCGAACAGGAACCACTGGATCGCGTAGGACAGGTGGTTGTTCGGAATGTCCGAAGGGGTCGGGCGCGCCAGCGTCCTGGTGCCGGACACGGCGCTGTCAGATACGAGTTTCAGCTGGTTGCCGAACGGGGTGATGATGCCGTTGACGATGCCGCCGCTCCAGGCGGGGTGCTCCGGCCGCGCGGTCCAGCCCACGGCGGCGTTGACGCCCGGTCCCTCGGCCCCGCCCGCGCGGCATTCGGCGATCTGCATGAAGCCCGCTGCGCCGTCCGCGCTGCGCCCGCTAATCGTCCGCCACCCGGTCACCGTGATGCAATTGACCGAGGAACGGCGATAGAGCAGCGGCTTGCCTGGCGGCAGGTTCGCCTGCCAGCTGACCGGAGGCATATCTGCGGCGGCGGCATACTGCGCCAACAGCGCCTCCTTCTGCCCCTTGCGCTGCAGTTGCCAGATGCCGAGACCGATCATCAGCGCAACCGCCGCGCCCACGATGATGGTAGGGGCCAGCGGAAACTTCATTCAATCCGGCCTTCGCGCGCGTCGTTGCGATATTCCAGATAAAGCATGGCCGCCTTGCTGCCGCGCAGCGACAGTAAGGTGAACGCGGTGGCCAGCGGCACCCACAGGATAATGTGAACCCAGAAAGGCGGGGAAAAACCCAACTGCACGATGATAGCCAACGCCACAAACAGCGTTCCGATCAACAGGATCAGCGCAGCCGCTGCGCCGTCACCTACATTGAACCGGTCGAAATCCAGTTCGCAGCGGGTGCAGCGTTTGGCAAACCGCAATATACCATTGAAAAGGGTCTGCGACCCGCAGCGCGGACACAAACCCTTCAGGCTGGCATGCAGAATCTCGGGCGGGGCATCCGCCATCAAGCGAGACGGCCAGCGATCAACCGCCGTAGACCGGCGCGCCCCAGCCGCCCCAGACATAGATGACGATGAACAGGAACAGCCACACCACATCGACAAAGTGCCAGTACCAAGCTGCCGCCTCGAAACCAAAATGCTTCTGCGGCGTGAAATCGCCCTTGATGGCGCGAACCAGACACACAATCAGAAAGATCGTACCGATCACCACATGCGCGCCATGAAATCCGGTCGCCATGAAAAAGGCCGATCCGTAGTTCAGTCCGCTGAACGCGAACGGCGCCTCAATATATTCCACGACCTGGAAGCTGGTGAACGCGATGCCGAGAATTATGGTCAGCCCCAGGCCGCGTATGAGACCTTGGCGATCGCCGTGGATCAGCGAGTGATGCGCCCAAGTGACCGTGGTGCCGGAGCACAGCAGAATCATGGTGTTGAGCAGCGGCAGCTTGAGCGGATCGAGCACTTCGACACCCTGCGGCGGCCAGGTGCCACCGATGACTTCGGCGGACGATGGGAATAGCGAGAAATCAAACCAGGCCCAGAACCAGCCGACGAAAAACATCACCTCGGACGCGATGAACAGGATCATGCCGTAGCGCAGATGCAGTTGCACCACCGGCGTATGGTCGCCTGCATGGCTTTCCGCTATCACGTCCGCCCACCAGGCGAAAAATGTGTAGACCAGACCGACGACCCCCGCACCGAAGATCAGCGTGCCGTACGGCATGTCGTGCATCCAGCGCACCAGGCCGAAGAACATGATCAAAGCCGAGAAACTGCCGATGATCGGGTTCGGCGACGTCGGCAGAATATGATAATCGTGGTTCTTCGTACCGGACATATCGTGGCGTTTCCCTGTGGTCCTTATGGCGCGCGCTCGGCTGGCGCGCGGCGCGTTGCGAGCAGTCTTAGCCGCCCTTTTTATCCGGGTCTACCGGGTAGAATGTGTAGCTCAGCGTGATTTCGTCGACCGTTTTGGTGTCCGGATCGGTCAGAATCTTCGGGTCGATGTAGAAGATCACCGGCATGCGTACCTGTTCACCTGGCTGCAGCGTCTGCTCGGTAAAGCAAAAGCACTGGATCTTGCTGAAGTAGGGCGCGGCCTGCGCCGGCATGACGTTGTACGTTGCGGTGCCGGTAACGGCGTGATCGGACTTGTTCTTGGCGATGAAAATCGCCATGTCGCGCGCGCCGATCGCCACGGTGTCGACGGGATGCTCCGGCTTGAAATCCCACGGCAGATCGTCGCGATGATTGGCGTCGAAGCGCAGCGACATCGTTTTGCCGCCCGCCGACTGTGAGAAATCGATCTCGCTGGCCTCAACCCTGGCAACTGTCCCGTTGAGACCGGTCGCCTCGCAGAACAATCGGTAGAGCGGGACGGAGGCGAACCCCAGTCCGACCATGCCGAGCGCCACCGCGCCCATGGTGACGCCGGTACGCAGGTTGCGCCGGATTTGGCCAGCCGCGGCGGGCTTGCGCGCGGCATCGCCCGATGTCGTCACAGCCAGCCCCCCACCTTGACGACGGTAATCGCAAAAAACAGCACGGCCAGTGCGACGAGCACCACCGCCAGCACATTGGCACGCGATTGCTGACCGGCGCGCACGCGCCGGCTCTCTTCCAGCGTGGGGGGGCGTTCCCCGGGATCGGTCATGCGCCAATCATCCGGTCTGCCGCCAGGAGCGCGAAAATGAGGAACAGGTAGAGGATCGAATAGGTGAACAGCCGCTTTTCCGGCTTCATGCCCGATGGCTCTTCGGCCTTGTTCGCGAGCACCAGAACGGACAGTATGAGGAACACACCGCTGAGCGCCAGCGAGCCGACAAGGTAAAGCGTTCCGGCCAGCCCGAGCAGCGACGGCGCGACGGCGGCGGCGATCATGGGAAAGGTGTAGAGCAAAATCTGACGGCGCGTCACGCGGCGTCCCTTGACCACCGGAAGCATCGGCACGCCGGCCTCGGTATAATCGGCGTTCACGAACAGCGCGAGCGACCAGAAATGCGGCGGCGTCCAGAGAAAAATGATGGTGAACATAAGGATCGGAAGCAGCGTGACGTCGCCCGTGACGGAGGCCCAGCCAATGATCGGAGGGAAGGCTCCGGCAGCGCCGCCGATGACGATGTTCTGCGGCGTCGCGCGCTTGAGCCACATCGTATAGACCACGGCGTAGAACCAGATCGAGAAGGCCAGCAGCCCGGCCGACAGCCAGTTTACCGCCAGGCCCATAACGGCCACGGAGAAGCCTGAAAGGATCAGCCCGAACTGCAATGCGGCATCGCGGCCCATGCGCCCCGCAGGCAGTGGACGCTTCGCCGTGCGCTTCATCTTGGCGTCCAGATCGCTCTCATACCACTGGTTGAGCGCGCCGCTCGCCCCGGCCGCCACAGCGATGCACAGAATTGCGGTGAAACCGATGACCGGATGGATACTGCCCGGTGCGGCCAGCAGTCCGCACAGCGCGGTAAACACGACGAGCGACATCACCCGGGGCTTGGTCAGCGCCCAGAAATCGCGCCACTCGGATGGCAGCGCGATCTCGCGCGCGGCCACCCCGGTCATGGCAAAAGGTTTTTCGCCTGCGTTCATGTTCATTCCAGACCCGCCGATGCCTGGACCATGTCACACGGTTCAGAGATCGCGGGCATTAATTTGCCCTATTTGATTTGCGGCAGCGTCTCAAACTGGTGGAACGGCGGCGGGCTGGACAGCGTCCATTCCAGCGTCGTCGCACCCTCGCCCCAGGGATTGCCTTCCGCCCGGCGACCGGCCGCCAGCGAGTAAACGATATTCACCAGAAAAATCGCGGCGCCCGCCGCCATCACGGCATAACCGTAGGACGCGATCTCGTTCCAGTAGGCAAAGGCCACCGGATAATCCGGAATACGGCGCGGCATGCCCGACTGGCCCAGAAAATGCATCGGAAAGAAGATCATGTTCACGCCGACGAAGAACACCCAGAAATGTAGCTGGCCAAGAAATTCGTTATACATTTTCCCGCTCATTTTCGGGAACCAGTAATAGAAGCCCGCAAACAGCGAAAACACTGCGCCAAGAGACAACACATAGTGGAAGTGGCCAACGACATAATAGGTGTCATGCAGCGCATCGTCGATGCCGCCATTGGCCAGCACCACGCCGGTCACGCCGCCCACGGTGAACATGAATATGAAACCCAGCGCCCACATCATCGGCGTCTTAAAGCTCACCGATCCGCCCCACATGGTGGCGATCCAGCTAAAGATCTTGATGCCCGTGGGCACCGCGATCACCATCGTCGCCGCGGTGAAATACATCTTCACGTTCACGCTGAGGCCGGTGGTGAACATGTGGTGCGCCCAAACCACAAAGCCGATCACGCCGATCATCACCATGGCATAGGCCATGCCAAGATAGCCGAAAACGGGCTTGCGGCTGAACGTCGCCACAATCTGGCTGACCATGCCAAAACCGGGCAGGATCATGATATATACCTCGGGGTGGCCGAAGAACCAGAACAGATGCTGGTACAGCACCGGATCGCCGCCCGCAGCAGCATCGAAAAATGCGCCGCCAAAATTGCGATCCACCAACAACATCGTGATGGCCGCAGCCAGCACAGGCAGCGCCAGCAGCAGCAGGAATGCCGTGACCAGAACCGACCACACGAATAGCGGCATCTTGTGAAGCGTCATGCCGGGCGCCCGCATGTTGAGAATGGTGGCGATGAAGTTGATTGCGCCCAGAATGGAGGCTGCGCCCGCCAGGTGGAGCGAGAATATTGCCATGTCGACGGCTGGCCCGATCGAGCCAGAGGTGGAAAGCGGCGCATAGACCGTCCAGCCCGTACCCGCACCCAGTCCCGTACCGCCCGGCACGAAGCTTGATCCCAGCAGCATGATGAACGCCACCGCGGTCAGCCAGAAACTGACGTTGTTCATACGCGGGAACGCCATGTCCGGCGCGCCAATCATCAGCGGGATAAACCAGTTGCCGAAGCCGCCGATCATCGCTGGCATCACCATGAAAAACACCATGATGAGCCCGTGCGCCGTGATCAGCACGTTCCACATATGATAGGCTTCATCGAGGCTGGCGGCACCTTGGCCAGCCATGGAATTATGCCAACTTGCCCAGGTTTGCAGATATTGAATGCCGGGCTGCGCCAGCTCCAGACGCATCAGCCCTGATATTGCGCCGCCGATAATCCCCGCAGTAATCGCGAAGATCAGGTAGAGCGTGCCGATATCCTTGTGGTTGGTCGACATGAACCAACGCGCGAAGAAACTAGGCTTGTGGTCCGCATCGTGGTGATCGTCGCTATGGGAGAGATCGCCCGGAGTGGCTGCGATGGTGGTCATGTCTATGCGGTCCTTACTCGGTCACGTTCGTGGCAGCGCCGGGTTGCCCGGCCTTCTGCTGGAGCGCCGCGGGATTGCTGGTGGATACGCCGCCATCGGCCGGCGCCGCCTCGGTTGCAGCGGCGGCCGGTGCAGCCGGCACATCGCCCGGCATCGTGCCGCCCTGCGCCCTTACCCAAGCCGCGAACTGCGCGGGTGGCAGAGCTTCGACCGTGATCGGCATGAAGCCGTGGCGCGCGCCGCACAGCTCCGAACACTGGCCGTAATAAACGCCGGGCTTGGTAATGAAGAGCTCCTTTTCGTTCAGGCGGCCGGGGACGGCATCCATCTTGAACCAGAGCGAGGGGACGGCGAAGCTGTGTATCACGTCCGCGCCGGTGGTCTGCATGCGGATTGGCACGCCCGCAGGCACCACCATCCGGTTGTCGACTGCCAGCTTGTAGGGCTCGCCCCGCGCCGTGGCCTGATCCTCGGGCAGCATGTTGGACACTACCTCGAAACCACCGTTATCAGGATAGGTATAGCCCCAATACCATTGATAACCGGTCGCCTTGACGGTCAGCGACCCCTTTGGCGGCGGGTTATACTGCTTGGCCAGAAGATCGATCGACGGCACCGCGATGCCGACCAGGATAAGCGCGGGAACGAGCGTCCAGATCACTTCGACAAACGTGTTGTGCGTGGTACGCGACGGTTCGGCATTGGCGGACCGGCGATAGCGCACGATCACCCAGCCCAGCAGCGCCAGCACGAACAGCGAGATTGCCACGATCAGCGGCAGCAGGATCGTGTTGTTGATCCATTTGGCATATTGCCCGGTCTCGCTGAACTGTTTCTGAAAATCCATTTCGCCATATTGCGGCATGCCGATGCCCGCTGTGGGCTTCATCGGGGTGTAGCCCGGTAGCGATCCGTCGTCCGGCACGGTGGCAGCCGGCTGTGTGTTGATCGAACCGTCGGTAGCCTGCCCGGCCTGAGGCAACGGCGCCGCGGTTTCCAACGGCGCAGCTTCAGCTGGCACGGCTTGGGCAGGAGCGGTCTGCGCCAGTGCCGCCGAGTTTGGCGACACCGCGGCGCTGGCCGCACCCGGCACCAGCGCCAGTGAGAGCGCGATGAGAAGCGACTTTGGCAGAAGCGACTTTGGACTGTTCATTCGGTTACCCCGGCACCCCGTGCGATTTGAAAACTGCCGATTCAGCATGCATCGTCGACGCGAACAACGTTGACGCACACGTAAAGCGAATACGGAAGCCAATGCGGTCTATAGCCACGGTTGCATCCCGCCTCAAGCTTATCTAGGCGTTTTTTCATACACGTCAAAGCATCGGTTATCCGCTGAATTTCGCGGCTCGTTCCGTTGCGGAACCGTCATGATTTTCGGGAGCCAGCGACTGCTTATGGATGAGACCGACGTTCTTGCCGAATTTCGCGCCTGCGATGCCCTGCTCGAAGGGCATTTTCTACTCTCATCGGGTCGGCACAGTGCCAGTTATCTGCAGTGCGCCCGCGTGCTGATGAACCCGCAGCGCGCAGCTCGGCTCGCCATAGCGGCGGTGCAGGCCCTCCCGCGCGAGTTGCGCGCGAAGATCGACATCGTCGTGTCGCCCGCCATGGGAGGCCTGATCATCGGCCATGAAATTGGCCGGGCGCTGGACCGCGACGCGATCTTTCTGGAGCGGCCCGAGGGCACCTTCGAATTGCGGCGCGGATTTGCCCTGATCGCCGGTGCCAGGGTGCTGATGGTGGAGGATGTCGTTACCACCGGCATATCATCGCGCGAGGCGATCGCGGCGGTTGCCGCGGCGGGCGGTCAGGTCATCGCGGAGGCCGCGCTGGTTGACAGGTCCGGCGGACAGGCGGATCTGGGCGTGCCGTTCTATCCCCTGGTGGAGATCAACGTCCCCACCTACGCGCCGGACGACGTGCCGCCCGAGCTGGCGGCCCTTCCGATGACCAAGCCCGGCAGCCGCAAGGCATGACCCGGCAGCTGCGCCGTGATTGAGCCCCGACGCCTTCGCCTGGGGGTTAACATCGACCATGTGGCGACCGTGCGTAACGCGCGCGGAGGCGAGCATCCCGATCCGGTGCGCGCGGCACAAATCGTGGCGCGCGTGGGGGGCGACGGGATTACCGCCCATCTGCGCGAGGATCGGCGGCATATCCGCGATGCCGACATCCGCCGCATCCAAGACGCCACCGATCTGCCGCTCAACCTGGAAATGGCCGCGACCGAGGAGATGCTGGCGATCGCGCTGGCGCATCGCCCGCATGCGGCCTGCATCGTGCCGGAGAAGCGCGAGGAACGCACCACCGAGGGCGGGCTGGACGCGGCCGGACGCCATAACCATCTGGCCAGCTACGTCGCCCGCCTGACCGATGCCGGCATTCGCGTCAGCCTGTTCATCGAGCCCGAAGCACGGCAGATCGAGGCGGCGATCCGGCTCGGCGCGCCGATCGTGGAATTCCATACCGGTGCCTACGCGCTGGCAGCTGGCGAGGCGCGCACGCGCGAACTGGCCCGTATTTCCGATGCCGCCGCACTGGCCGCCAAGAACGGTATCGAACCCCATGCCGGGCACGGCCTCACCTACGACAATGTCACGCCGATCGCCGCCATTCCGCAGATCGCCGAACTGAACATCGGCCACTATCTGATTGGCGAGGCGATCTTCACCGGGCTCGACCACGCCGTCCGGCACATGCGCGAACTGATGGATGCGGCGCGATGATCGTCGGCCTGGGTTCGGATCTGTGCAATATCGAGCGCATTCAGAATTCTCTGAACCGGTTCGGCGAGCGCTTCGAGGCGCGTGTCTTCACCGATCTGGAGCGCGCCAAGGCGCAGCGGCGCCCGTTCACCAGAGCCGGCACCTATGCCAAGCGCTTCGCTGCGAAGGAGGCGTTTTCCAAGGCAGTCGGCACCGGATTTCGTCGTGGCGTCTATATGCGGGACATCGGCGTGGTCAACAAACCGTCCGGCGCACCGACGTTGCTGCTTTGCGGCGGGGCCAAGGCGGCGCTGGACAAATTGATCCCGGATGGTCACGACGCGCATATTCATTTGACGCTCACCGACGACCATCCATGGGCGCAGGCATTTGTGATTATTGAAGCGCTGCCGACACCGTGAAAACCGGCAACGCGGCGGCGCGGCGATACAGTGATGAGAAGGCAGCCAGGCTCCGTGTCCGATAAAAACAACGAGATCGATCCGGCCGTGGCCGCAAGAGGCAGCCCGGTTGCAAGCCCCGATCCGGTAGATAGAACGGCGACAGACGGCGCCAAGGAAAAACCGCCGATCGACTGGTGGGGCGAGATCAAGGGTCTGCTCGTGCTGATCGTGGCGGTGCTGGCCTTCCATACGTTCATCGCCAAGCCCTTCTATATTCCCTCGTCGTCGATGATGAACACGCTGCTGATCGGCGATCGGTTGATCGTATCGAAATTTCCTTATGGTTACAGCTGGGTATCGCCCTCTTTTCGCGTTCTTCCTCCGATGAAGGGACGCCTGCTCGGCAGCATGCCGAAACGCGGGGACATCGTGATTTTGAATCCTCCGGGTGATCGGCAGGAAGACTGGATCAAGCGCGTGATCGGCCTGCCAGGCGACATCATCGAAGTGCGCGAGGGACAGATCATTCTCAACGGCACCCCGGTGCCGCAGGAATCGGTCGCAGCCCGCCCGCTGCCGGTTGACGCGAACAACCCCTGTTCCGCCGGGGAGTTTCCAGGTGCCCTGCAGCCCGGCCCGAA
>JBBSUT010000072.1:0-12649 GCA_038234155.1 Sphingomonadales bacterium
ACCTCCGCCTCCATGCGCGGCACGTCGGGCGAGGGATCGATCGCGGGATAGGGCGTGGATTTGGACAATATGAAACGCTTTCGATGGAGGCCGGAGACTGCCCTCTGTCAGGTAATCGGCGGCGCGGTGCATTGCAATAAAGGCGGCTAGTCGGTGTCTCCCGTTTCCTCGCGCAGCACCTGCTGGGCAAAGCGCTTGTCGGCAATGGCGACGGTGTTGCCGTCATACCAGCGCGGCGCGGGCAGGCCCTTCTGCCAGGCCAGCATCTCGCTCAGCGTTCCTTGCGCCGACGGCGTGTCGTAGCGCGTCGCCTCGACCGCGACCGGATCCGCATAGGCCTCATCCGCCGTCACGATCTTCCAGCCGTCGGCGCGCAGGGCGGCCACCAGATCGCCGATGTACATCGCGGCCAGATCGGTTTCGTGCAGCAGCAGCATCTGCATGGCCGGTCTGCCGATCGCCGCGCGCATCAGGCCGTCATAATAGTTGGCGGCGTCGACATGGCTGCGCACGTACAGAGCGCGCAATGCGCCCAAATCCATCGCCTTTCCCGCATCCTTGGCGGCAACGGTCAGGGCTTCCATATTCCAGTCGGACGCATCGACGGTCACATATCCATCGCTCAGTCCGCGCGCAGCAAGACCGGCGCGCACCGCATCGCGCTTGGCCTTGTCGCGCTGGCCCTCATCCAGAAACGGATAGCGAAACCACGGCCGATACCCTTTGCGGCCTTGCAGCCAGGTTTCGGCCGCATCGATGTCCGCCAGATAGGCCGCCGCGGTGGCTGCCTTTAAATGCGGGTGGGTGGCGCTGTGATTGGCGATGACGTGACCCGCCGCGACATAGGCGGCGATCCGATCTTCTCCGCCCGCGCCCTCATCGCTCGTCAGATGGCCGGGATTGACGAAGAACGCCGCCTGACGCACCCCCGCCTGGTCCAGCGCGGCGATCAGCATGACGGTGCGCCGGTCCGGCGTCAAAAACGCACCTGCACGGCGGGGCACATCGTCAAAGCTCAGCGCGATGCGCTTGTCCTGCGTAGCGGGAGTTTGTTGGGAGGCCGGGGCGTCCTGAGCCAACGCCGGGGCGGCGGAGATCAGGACGGCGGAGAAGACGGCGGCCCGAACGGCGGTCACGAACAGGAACAGGCGCGTCACGGCGCGGGTCATCCCAGCGTCTTGATGATGCCGGAGAAATCCAGCCGCTCGTTCCCGTCGGCCACGAACGCCTCGTACAGTTCGCGTGCGCGCTGGCCCATCGGCACCTGCGCGCCTGCGCCTTCGGCGGCGTCCATGGCCAGGCGCAGGTCCTTCAGCATCAGTCCGGCCGCGAAGCCGCCCTGATAATCGCTGTCGGCGGGGCTCTTCGGCCCCGCGCCGGGCACCGGGCAATAGCTCGTCATCGACCAGCTCTGGCCCGAACTGACCGAGGCGATATCATAGAATTTCTGCGCGTCCAGCTCCAGCTTTTCAGCCAAAGCAAATGCCTCGCACGTGGCCACCATCGTCGCGCCAAGGATCATGTTGTTGCACATCTTGGCGGCCTGGCCCGTGCCGTTCGTGCCGGCATGGATCACCGCCTTGCCCATATCCCGCAGGATCGGCTGGGCCCGGGCGAAGCCATCGTCCGATCCGCCGACCATGAAAGTGAGCGTGCCCGCCTCGGCTGCCGCGATGCCGCCCGATACCGGCGCGTCGACCGCCACCAGCCCCTTGGCCGCCGCCGCATCGGCCACCGCGCGCGCCGTGGCCACGTCGATGGTTGAGCAATCGATCAACAGCGCGCCCTCCGGTGCATGGGCGAACACGCTTTCCTGATACACGCCCTGCACATGCCTTCCCGCCGGCAACATGGTGACGACGGCCGCCACTTCCGCCACCGCTGCGGCCGCGCTTTCGGCGATGGTGCAGCCGGCCTCCCGCGCCTTGTCCAGCGCGTCCTGCGACAGATCGAACGCCTTGACCTCATGGCCCGCCCTGGCCAGGTTCGCGGCCATGCCGCCGCCCATATTGCCGAGGCCGATAAATGCGATTGTGGTCATGATACTCTCCTGAAAATACGCTGTTCCGGGTATACCAACCGATGGCGGCGCCCGGTGTTTCCGTCAAATGTCGTGCTTGTCCTGCCGCCGGGTGCCGAGCAGCACCTCGCGCTCCAGATGCGTGCGCAGGCCGCGGTAATAGTCCGTCAGGAACTGCCGGTCGTCCGGCAGCGGCTCGTTGTATCCGATGCGCCGGGCGATGGCGTCCGTCACCGTCCGCAGCGCGCGCACGTCCCCGGTGCGCAGCACGTCCTCCAGCTTGTGCAGTTC
This sequence comes from Sphingomonadales bacterium, assembly GCA_038234155.1. Taxonomy (GTDB): domain Bacteria; phylum Pseudomonadota; class Alphaproteobacteria; order Sphingomonadales; family Sphingomonadaceae; genus Novosphingopyxis. The sequence continues at coordinate 2,312 of JBBSUT010000072.1, forward strand.
GGCGATACCATATTGATCGAGCGCGGCATCGGAAAAGATAAAGTGCGCCGCCTCTCCCGCCGCCAGGTCCGCCGCGCGCGCGGACGCCATCCGCTCGGTCACCCAGGTGCCCGCCAGCAGATCGCCGATCCGCATCCGGTCCCGGTTGAACAGCAGGAACAGCGAAAATCCGAGCGCCCAGACCAGCCCGGCCAGCGCGGCCCACAGCGCGCCGTCGCCGCTGGCCGCCATGCTGGCCACCACCATGAACGGCAGCGTCACCTCCACCTCCCGCATCAGGTTGCGCGCAACAATCTGGTCAATCGACAGCGGCCCGCCATCGCGCGATACCACGCGCAGGCCGATCAACCGTTTGCCCCAGGTCGCCGCTCCGGGCCGCGCCTCCATGACGATGAAATACAGCGTTCGCAGCACGAAACCCGACAGCACGAGGCCCACCATGATCGGTTCTGCCGCGGCCCAGCCGAACGATCCAAACGCCAGCGCGAGCAGCAGATACAGCGCCAGCATCATCAGCCCGATGCACAGGAAATCGATCACCAGCGCGATCAGCCGGGATGCGGCCGATGCGATCGATACGGTCAGTGGCACGCCTTCCGGGGTCAGCAGATCGCGGCGGTGCCGCTCGGTGCTATCGGCCATCGAACCGTGCCTTCGGGCGCAGGAGGTAGAAATAACTGCACCAGCCGGCCAACAGGAACCCGCCGATCGCATAGCGCGCGGCGGTGATGTTGATCGTCTGCCGCCCGACCCCTTCCAGCATGCCGGCAAACATCAACATGACGACCGCGCCGATCATGGCGGTGGCCGCGCTGCGCCCGGTCTGCGCAGCGGCGTCGATGCGGCTGCGGTCCCCCGGAAACGCCACCGCGGTGCCGATGCGAATGCCCGCGGCGGAGGCGATGACGATGGCGAATAGCTCGGTGGTGCCGTGGATCGACAGCCAGCCGCCCATTTCCAGCAGCAGCCCCTTGGACGCATAGACCTGCAGGAACGCGCCGAGCATGCAGCCGTGATACAGCACCAGCAGCACCGTCGGCAGGCCGAAGGCGAAGCCCAGCGCGAAGCACAGGATCGCCACCTGGCTGTTGTGCACGAACAGCTGGATCGCAAAGCCGGTAAGGAACCCGTCCGTGCCGCCGCCGAACAGCATCTCGCGCAGCTGCGCGGCCGAGGCGTCCGGCCCGCGCCCCTGCGCCAGTTCCGACGGCACGAAGGCGCCGTACCAGCCGGGATCAGAAGCAACCAGGCCCCAGCCGATCACCGTGCCCAGGATCAACAGGGCTACCATGGCCAGCGTCTCGCGTCCCAGCGCGCGCACGGCGGCTGGCCAGTCGCGCAGGAAAAAGCGCGCCGTCCTATGGCCAAGCCCGGTACGGTTCCCGTAAAGCCGGTAATAGCCGCGCAGCGACAACGCCTCGAGATAGGCCAGCAGCGCCTGATCGAGCGAAATGGCGCGCGCCAGCGACAGCGAACTCAAGGTGGCGCGGTACAGGCGGGGCAGTTGCAGCAACTCGGCTTCGCTCAGCCGCTTGGGACCGCGCTTGTCGAGCAGGTCCAGAAGCGCCTCGAACGCCGCCCAGTCCGCCTCCCGTTCGGCACGGAAATTGGCCGCGCTCTGGATTGTAGAGCGGCTCATAATTTTTGCGCCTTCACGATGTCGAGATAGCGGCCGACCAGCTGCGGCCCCATGGCGCGCCAGTCTGCCTCCAGCACGTCAGCGCCGGCCAGCCGCAGCCGCTCGATCACCAGCTTGCGTTCACGCAGCAGCGTGCCCGCGGCCACCGCCCGCGCGACATCCGCGGCGTCCTGCGGCACCGCGTCGACCAGCGTTTCCAGTTCCTCGTCGCGCATGATCAGGAACAGCACGACATGTTTGGCCGTCAGCCGCCCCACGGTGCGCAGCATCAGTTCGGCGCTGGCGGGATCGACAAAATCGGTGAAGATCACGATCAGCGACCGCCGGTCCAGCCGCGCGTCCAGGCTGGTGAGGCCCAGCGTGAAATTGGTCTCCTGCGCCGAATAGTCGATGTTGGCCGCAAGCCGCTGCAGCTGCGCAAACCCGCCCGTTCCGCGCACCGCGCCGCTGGCGGTGTGCGGATGCGAATCGAACGCGAACAGCCGCACCCCATCGCCCGCCTTCAGCGCCACGAAGGCGGTCAGCAGCGCGGCCGATATCGCACGGTCGATGCGCGGCAGCCCGGCAACAGGTGCGCTCATCAGCCGCCCGCTGTCTATGGCCAGCACCAGGCTGTTGGCAGTCTCCGCGCGATATTTCTTGGCCAGCAGCCGCGAATGGCGCGCGCTGCGCTTCCAGTCGATCATCCGGCGCTCCATGCCGCGCTGATAATCGGTCAGCGCCTCGAACTCGCGGCCCTGACCGATGCGCGGCTCCACCCGTTCGCCGACCACCGCGTCGCGCCGCAGCAGCCGCATTGCATCCTCGCGCACGCCGTCCATGTCCGGCTGGATCGCCACCTGCGTTTGCGGATCGATGGCGCGCTGCTTCCAGACCAGCCCGAACGGCCCGCGCCAGCGCAGCCACAACGGACCGAGATCGGACAATCCGCGCCGCGCCGCCGTCAGCACATGTTCCGCCCCCGCCGCGCCGCCCTGCAGCGTCAGCCGGGGCGCCGCCGCGCCTTGCGCCGCCAGCAGCGCGTCGTGCCCCAGCCGAGCCTCGACCGTGCCAGCGATGCCGCTAACCGCGATCCGCACCGGCACCGCGCCGCCCACGCCCACCTGCGCCGGGGCGGCCAGCGTCCATTGCAACGCGCGCGGCGCGGCCCCGGCAAGCGCGTCCACCAGCATGAACCCCAGCACCAGCGCAATCCACAGCAGCGCCAGATGCCACCAGGCGGGCACGAAAAAGGCCGCCAGCAGCGCGGGGATCGCGCCGGCCCCGGCCAGGGCGATCGCCCGGCCGCTGGGATAGATCATCGCGGCACCTCGGTCGCCGCGACCAGATCGTGCACGATCGTCTCGATATCGCGCGCGTCGATCTGCGCCGTCGGGGATAGCGTGATGCGGTGGCGCAGCGCGGGCACGGCGAGCGTTTTCACATCGTCGGGGATCACATAGTCGCGCCCTTCCAGCACCGCGCGCGCGCGCGCGCCGCGCGCCAGCATCGCACCCGAACGCGGGCTGGCGCCGATACCGATGTCCGGGCTCTCCCGCGTGGCGCGCACCAGCCGCACGATATAATCCGCCACCTCATCCACCAGCGTGACGCGCTCCACCGCCTCCAGCGCCGCGGCCAGCTCAGCGCCATCGGCCTGCGCGCTGATCCCGTAATCGGCCGGCCCCTGGCTGGTCGCGCCGCCGCCATGGGCGAGCACGATCGCGCGCTCCTCTGCCTCGTCCGGATAGGCCAGCACATGTTTGAACAGGAACCGGTCGAGCTGCGCTTCGGGCAGCGGATAGACGCCCTGGTGTTCGATCGGGTTTTGCGTCGCGATCACGGTGAAGTGCGGCGACAGGGCATGCGTCTCGCCGTCGAACGTGACCGAGCGTTCCTGCATCGCCTCCAGCAGGGCAGCCTGCGTTTTGGGCGGAGTCCGGTTGATCTCGTCCGCCAGCAGCAGATCGCAGAACACCGGGCCTTTCACCTGGGTGAAGCTGCCGCTCTGCAGATTGTAGATATTGGAGCCGATAATATCGCCCGGCATCAGATCGGGGGTGAACTGGATGCGGCCATAGCCCAGCCCCAGCGCGGCAGCAAAGCAGCGCGCCGTCAGCGTCTTGGCGGTGCCCGGCGGGCCTTCCAGCAGGATATGCCCGCGTGCCAGCAGCGCGGTCAGCATCAGATCGATCATGGCGGTTTGACCGGTGATGGCCTTGGCCGTTTCGCGCCGGATCGCGCCGGCCAGCGTCTGTACGTCGGAGATATCCATCATGTGCGTTCCTTTATCCAGCTCGCCAGCGCACGGGCGCGGCGGTGCAGTTCCTGGGGGCTGTCGATATCATTGCCTTGATCGAGCGCGCGCAGGCGCTCCGTAATCCCGCCCGCGTCTCCGCCGCAGTTCGCGCGCATATCAAGCCAGGCCTCCAACCGCTCGCCGCCCAGCGCGGGCGGCGCGCCCAGCCGCTCGGCCGCACGGCGGCGCATCGTCTCGGCATAGCGCGGCCCCAGGCCTGGCAGCTTGCCCGCCCGCTCCAGCAGATCGGCCGTGGTTTCCACCAGCGCGCGCTTGCCGAACGCAAATACCCGGCCACGCTGCATCACCGGGCCAAAGCGGGCGAATCCGTGGAGCAGCGCCAGCAGACCGGTGAACAGCAGGATCACGGTAAGCGGCAGAAACGGCGGATCGAACAGCAGCTTGCCCAGATTGCGGCCGCTCGGCTCGGTCAGCCGGGGCGTGGCGATCAGCAGCGGATCGCCGGTGTAGCGCAGCTCCTCGATCAACGCGAAGGCGGCGCGCGCGTTGGCGATGTCATCGATCCCGGCATTGTTGATCAAATCGGGATCGGTCAGCACGAACACAGGACCGTCCGGCGCCTTGAGCAGCAACCCGTCCGGATAGCCCGGCACGGCCAGATCGCCGCTCGCCGCAGTCTGCAGCTGCCGGGGCAGGCGGACGCGCACCCCGGCAAACACGGCGCTGCCCAGGTCGCTCCGGCGCGTGAGGGTGCCCGGTGTCAGCTCCTCGAGCATCCGATCAAGCGCCTCGACCGCGATCGTCCCGACGGAGGCCACCCGCGTGCCGATCAGGCTTTGCGGCTGCACCAACCATTTGGGCAGCACGAACAACGTCGGCTCATACTCCCGCGCCGCGACGATCTGCGCGAGCGATTCGGGGCTGTCGGTCGGATCGACGAACACGATCAGCAGACCTTTGCGGGTCAGCTCGCCGCTCCGAGTCAGCTCGGTCGTGCGCGGTCCCGCCACCTCCAGCAGCCGCACGAAGCCCGAATAGCCCACCGCGCTGTCGGACGCGGGCGTGGCGGTGACACCGATATTCTGGGCCGCCTTGGGTGCGTAGCTGGACAGCACGAAGAACAATAGGCCCGCTATCAGCGTGGCCGCGATGCCCAGAACGACGGTGCGGTGCCGGAACGGGCCGGTGGATTCGCGCGCGCGCCGGGTCATGCCGCGCTCCAGCTGCCGGGGAAGGCGAAGCGTTCATAGGCGGCGCGCGCTTCCAGCCAGCCGGGCTGGCCCACCGGCCGCCGAGCGAACAGCGCCCGCTCCACGATCCGCGCCATCGCGCCAAATGCCTCGCGCGCCCGGTCCGGCAGGCTGGCAGCGGCGGCAATGTCGCGCGCGGTGAGCGAGGGCAGCAGGAAATCGGGCCGCCGGGCCGCAATATCCTCCACCGATCGGCGCAGGAGCAGATGCACCGCCTCCTCGAAATCGCCTGCCGACGCCAGCGCCTCTGCTTCTGCCAGAAGATGCCGCGCTGCGCTGTGATCGGGCCGCCATGCGCCCTGTTCTTCGGCCGGGGCGGCGTTCTTTTGCCACGGCCAGCGGATCGCCACGCCCATCACGTCGCGTAGCACCCAGAACAGGATCAGCCCGGCCACGACCGCGACCAATATCCAGAACAGAAAGGGATAGGCCGGGCTGAGCCAGGCGAAGAAATCGGCGATGTCCTGCAACCATTCGGGCTTGGGCGGTTCGCGGTAGACCGGCAGGTCGAACTGAACCGTGCCGTCCCGCAGAAGCGCGCGGTGCGCACCCTCCAGCCCAGCGTTTCCGGCGCCCCCCGCCGCCATTGCTCGTCCCACCGACATCGCGGGCGACAGTGGCGGGGCCGCCCCGTCTTGGCAAGCGCTAGACGGCTCGCCGCCCACCGCTTATGCGAAACGCGATCCATCCCTGCCTGCCCCGACCGGAAGCTGAACGCCCATGCTCGACATCAAACTTCTCCGCACCGACCCCGATCTTGTGCGTGCCGCGCTCGCCAAGCGCGGGGCCGATATCGATCTGGCGCCGATCCTGAAGCTGGACGAGGAGGTGCGCGCGCTCACCGTAAGGATCGACGCCGTGCAGGCCGAGCGCAACGCCATCGCCAAGCAGATGGGCCAGACCAAGGGCAAGCCAGATCCCGGCGCCATCGCCCGCGCCGGCGCACTGAAGACCGAGGCCGCGGAGCTGGCGGGCGAGCAGACGATGGTCCGCGGCCGCTTTGACGAGGCGATGGCCGGGCTGCCCAATCTGCCGGACGCGCGCGTGCCGGAAGGTGGCAAGGAAGCGAACAAGGTGATCCGGACCTGGGGCGAAAAGCCGCAGCTGGGCGACACGCCGCTGAGCCATCTGGAGCTGATCGAGAAGCACGGCCTGGTCGATTTTGAGCGCGGGGTGAAGATGGCCGGCAGCAATTTCTGGCTCTATACCGGCGATGGCGCGGCGCTGGAATGGTCACTGCTGGACTGGTTCAACCGCACCCATCACCGCGACGGATACATCTTTTTCCTGCCGCCACATCTGCTGCTGCCCGAATCGGGTTACGGCGCCGGGCAGTTTCCCAAATTCCATGACGATGTGTTCCATATCCAGGCCAAGGACGGCGGCCAGGCGCGCTTCCTGCTGCCAACCGCCGAGACCGCGCTGCTCAACATCTACCGCGACGAAATCCTGCCGTCCGAAAAGCTGCCGATCAAGGCGTTCGCCTACACCCCCTGCTACCGGCGCGAAGGCGGCGGGGCGCGCGCGGACGAGCGCGGCACGGTGCGCGGGCACCAGTTCAACAAGGTCGAGATGTTCCAGTTTGTCGATGAGGACCAGGGCGAGGCCGCGCTGGAGGAGCTGCTCGGCCGCGCGGAAATGCTGCTGCAGCAGCTCGGACTGCACTACCGCACCGTGCTGCTGGCCGCGGGCGACGTCAGCGCATCGATGGCGGTGACCTATGACGTGGAGGTGTGGTTGCCCAGCATCGGCGATTACAAGGAAATCAGTTCGGTCAGCTGGGCCAAGGACTATCAGGCGCGGCGCGCGCGCATCCGCACGAAGGGCAAGGACGACAGGCAGACGCGCTTTGTCCATACGCTCAACGGATCGGGCCTTGCGACCAGCCGGCTGTTCCCGGCGATCCTCGAGCAGCACCAGCGGCCCGACGGCAGCGTCACCATCCCCGAGCCGCTGCGCGCCTGGATGGGCAAGGACCGCATCGGTTGATCGCGCACGAAGTAGGCCCGGACACTGGTCCGGGCCTGTTCTACTCGAATAGGTTCGCGGTTGTCGCAATTCGGGCATCCCGCGCCGCTTATTGCCACCGGCCATCCTGTTGAGACCATCCCGTCCGGGAGGACCTGTTGGCCGGATCAGATCAGCTGTAGCGCATTGAGCCGAACGGCTCGGACTGGGTGCCCGTCACAATATCGGACACATCCGACTGACGCGCATCAACATCGACAATGTCGGGCGTGGTCCACGCCTCTTTGACTGCGGACTGTTCCATCTCCATTATTTCCCTCCCTGTTAATCTATGCATATTTCATTAACATAAAGCGCATCTCCGCACAATTCACGAATAGGGCACAATGTTGCTCGATTACGAACCGGCAACTGGCGCAAACCCGTGCCGCCGACCGATTTGTCGGGGCTGGTTTGCGCGGTGAACTATTTGGGCTAGATCAGTTTTTGCAATTGGACGGGGGGGCCGATTCGTTGGGAGGTATCGGGACGATATTCGATCGGAGTGGGCAAAGCCCGCCCGCGCATCAGATCGACCGCATGACCGCTGCCTTGCGCGTGCACGGGCCCCTGCAGCAGCGCGGCCGCCGGTTCGATTGTTTTGGCATGTGCTGGACGCAATCGGGGTATTACGCTCCGGAAGATCGCAGCGATCCGCAGCCCGCTCTTGTCGCCGGACGTTATGCGGCGGCATTTCTGGGATATCTGGTCGATCGCCCATCGCTCTGCGCTGCGCTTGGCCCCGCATTCGGAGCGGACGCGCGCGCTTGCGACAGCAGCCTGGTGGCGCAGGCCTGGAGCTTATGGGGCGAGCGCGCGCTCGATCGGCTCGACGGTACATTTACTTTCATCCTCTGCGATACGCAGGAACGCGTCCTCTACGCAGTCCGATCGCCGAACGGCGCGCCGCCGCTCTATTTCCACAAGGGCTCGCGGCACCTGGCGATCGCCTCCGCCTACAAGGCCATTTTTGCAGACGCCGACATCGAACGTTCGATCGACGAGCGCAAGCTGGCCGATCATCTGGCGAACTTGTCCGCCGGGACCGCGCGCAGCTATTACCGCAATATAACCGCGCTCGCGCCTGGACACTTGCTGCGCGCGGACGCGCATGGCGAGCGAACCCTGCGCTACCGCGACATGCGCGATGCCCCGGAGGTACGGATGGCCAGCGCCTCGGATTATGTCGATGCCGCGCGCGCCCTGTTGGAGCGCGCGGTGGCCGATTGCACGCGCACGCGCGTACGCGCGTACGCCCGGCAGCCACGCTAACCTCCGGCTTCGATTCCACCACCGTGGTCCTGGAGCTTGCGCGGCAGATGGACCGGGACGGGGTTGCGCCCGGCGAGACAATCCGCACGATCACCGCCGTGCCGGGCGCGGCCTGGGACGGCTTGTCCCGCAGCGGCCGGGCAGGCGACGAATCCGGTCCGATAAAGGCTTATATCGGCCGTCACCGGCGCATCGAAGCGCATTTCACGGGCGGCGATGGACTGGCACCCGATGCCTTCCACGACCAGTTGCAGCTGCTGGCCGAGGAGCCGCTGGAAGGCGCGGAATTATCGCATATCCGGGTCGGCTGCAGCCGGTATGCGCGGGGCCTTGGCCATGACGTGTTGCTGGTCGGCAGCGGCGGCAATCGCGGGCTGAGCTTCCAACATGACGGCATCTACGCGCAATATCTTCTCCAGGGCCGCTTCATTGCGTTGCGCCGCGCGCTGGAAACTTCGCGGCAGCGCAGTTCCCGATTCCACGGCTTTTTCGGGCAGGCCGTCCTGCCACTGTTGCCGCGCCGGACGGCGGGTGCGATCCAGAAAGCGCGCGGCACATCGCTGGTGCGCGGCTGGCGCCATACCGCCGCGCTCCAGCCCGACTATGCACAGCATATGCGACTGGATGAACGGCTGGCCGAGCAATTCGAGCGCAATCTGGTCGGCGGCTATGTCGATCACCGCACGGCCATGGTGCACATGGCGCAAAGTGCCATCGCCGATGCCGGCACAGCGACCATGCACGCCGTCCAGTGCCTGAGCGGGGTGCAATCGCGCGGTCCGCTCAACCAGCGGTCGCTGACGGAATTTTGCTATGGCTTGCCGGCCGACCAGTTCGCCGCGCACGGGCAGAACCGGCTGCTGATCAAGCGCGTCATGGCCGGTCGGCTGCCGCCTGAAGTCCTGCACGCGCCGCCTGCGGGCCAGACGAGCGACTGGCACGGCCGCATGACCGCGGACATGGGGCGATATCGGCGGGAAATCGCGCGTCTGTCCGACGACGACGAGATGACCCGCCGCTTCGATCTGCCGCGCCTGCGACGTCTGATCGACGACTGGCCGGATCGCGCGCCGTCATCCGCCTCCGATTTGGACGGTTATCGCATGGCAAAATTCGGCCTGATCCGCACGCTGACGGCCGCCCGTTTCATCCAGTTCGTTGAGGGACGCAATTGACATATGACGTGCCATTTAGGCTGCGGTGCGATATCGATCTGGGTCCGCGGGTAGCGCCCTATGTCGCCGTTGGCCCCGACGGCAGCGGAACCGATCAGCCGGGCGATTACCCGGCCGACGTCGATATTGCCGAGGGCGCCGTACCGGAGACGATCACGGCCGTGCGCGGATCCGGAACGGCGTTCATGGCGTCCGAGCGCCAATTCCTGCTCAGCGTACCCAAGGGGCCGCGCTATCTGGTGGAGGACGGCACGCGCATCCGTTATGAACGGCGCGGCGCGAACGATCAGGATGTGGTCCTGTTTCTGCTCAGCACGGCCTGGGCCGCGCTGTGCGCTCAGCGCGGCCTGCTGCCGCTGCATAGCAGCGCAGTGTTGATCGGGGATGCCGTGCACGCGTTCACCGGCCATTCGGGGATGGGCAAGTCCACGCTCGCCGCCACCCTTGCAGGGCGCGGCCATATGTTTTTTACCGACGATATTCTCATCGTCGCGCCGCCGATGGCCGGCCGGCCCCTCCGCAGCTTTGCCGGACAGGCCAATGTCAAACTCTGGTCCGATTCGATCGCACTGACGCAAAGCGAACGCGGCGCGCCGGTGCGCGCCGAAAATCTGGTCAAGAAATATTATGCCGCGCCGCACAGGGGCAGCGACGGGTGTGCGGGGCGTTTCGCCAGCCTCAGCCTTCTGGCGACTCTGGACGACCGCAACGCCGCCGAACCGGCAGTGATCCGGCCGGTCCAGGGAGCGAAGGCGC
>JBBSUT010000073.1:0-12356 GCA_038234155.1 Sphingomonadales bacterium
GTATTCTTTTTCAAGCGAACCGGCCGGCGCGTGTTCAAGATGGCGCCGATCCATCATCATTTTGAACAACTGGGCTGGTCCGAACCCACGGTGGTGATCCGCTTCTGGATCATCAGCCTGGTACTGGCGCTGGCCGGCCTGTCCACGTTGAAGCTGAGATGATCACGAGCCCCGCCTTTTCCGGCAAACATTATGCGGTGCTCGGGCTGGCACGGTCCGGCCTGGCGGCGTTAGATGCGCTGGTGGCGAGCGGGGCGCGCGTCACCGCCTGGGACGGGCAGCCCGATCAGCGCGCGCTGGCCGAAGGTACGGCGCAGATCGAAGACCTGCTGACCGCAGACATGGCCGCGTTCGACGCCATCATTGTCTCGCCCGGGGTCCCGCTCAACACCAATCCGATCGCCGCGCGGGCGCGGGATGCGGGTTTGCCCATCATCGGCGATATCGAGCTGTTCGCGCAGGCGCGCGCCAGTCTACCGCCGCATAAGCTGATCGGCATCACCGGCACCAATGGCAAATCCACCACCACCGCGCTGATCGATCATATGCTGCGCTGTGCAGGCCGGCACAGCCTGATGGCCGGCAACATCGGGCTGCCGACCCTGTCGCGCGTTCCGCTGACACCGAATGCGGCGGGCGAGGGGGTCTACGTCCTCGAACTGTCGAGCTATCAGATCGATCTGACACGTACGCTGGATTGCGATGTGGCGGTGCTGCTCAATATCACACCCGATCATCTGGATCGCTACGAGGGGTTCGAAGCCTATGCCGCGTCCAAGGCGCGGTTGTTCGCGATGCAAGGCGATGGGCAAGATGCGGTGATCGGGATCGGTGACGCCGCATCAGCCGCAATCGTGCGCGCGCTTGGCCGTCCGTCGCGCCATATGACAAAGATAGCGCCGGGCGTGTGCATGGACCAGTCGCGCTGGCCATCGCTGCAGGGACCGCACAATGCGCAGAACGCGCTGGCTGCAATTGCGGTGTGCGAGGCGCTCGGGGTGGACCGGGACGCGATCGATCGCGGACTGGAGAGCTTTGCCGGACTTCCGCACAGGCTCGAACGGCTGGGCGATCATAATGGCGTGGCGTTCGTCAACGACAGCAAGGCCACTAATCCGGCCTCTACCGCGCCCGCGCTGGCCGCGTTCGACCGCATTCGCTGGATCGTCGGCGGCCTGCCAAAGGACGACAATCTGGACGAATGCGCCCCAAATTTCGGTCATGTCGTCAAAGCCTATACGATCGGCGATGCCGGCCCGGTCTACGCCCGGCAACTGGCGGAATTTATGGAGGTGGACGAAAGCGAGATGTTGACCACCGCCGTGCGCCGCGCGGTGCGCGATGCCGTGCCTGGCGATACTATCCTATTGTCGCCAGCCTGCGCGAGCTTCGATCAGTTTCGCGATTTCGAGGCGCGAGGCGATTGCTTTCGGGAAGCGGTGTCGATCTACGCGGGGGGCGCGAATGGCTGAGCATGGACCCAAGCATCTGGCCGGCGCCATAGCCGCGCGGGGGCGCGAGACGATGGAGAACCGACTCGGTCGTGCCGATCGCTCGGCCATCGGCGTGTGGTTCTGGGAACTAGACCGGGTGTTGCTGGGCCTGATCGTGGTGTTGATCGCAATCGGCCTGCTGGCGGTCGCGGCAGCGTCTCCCGCTACCGCGCAGCGATTGTCGAGCAGCAGTGTGACGCTCGATCCGCTGTATTTTTTTTATAGGCAGTTGATGTGGGTTTCGCTGGCGATCCCGACGATGCTGCTCGTATCCATGTTACCCAAAGCCGAGGCGCGGCGCTTTGCTATCATCGCCTTTTGCGTGTTTTTCGTGCTGCTTCTCATGGTGCCGGTTGTGGGCAGCGAGGTGAACGGTTCGAAACGCTGGATCGGCCCCGGCTTTGCCAACGTGCAGCCGAGCGAGTTTCTGAAACCCTTCTTTGCCGTCACCATGGCGTGGATCCTGAGCTGGAAGGGCAAAGAGCCAAGCATACCTGTCATACCGCTGACGCTGGCTATTACCGGCATCATCGCCGTGTTGCTTATGAGCCAGCCCGATCTGGGGCAGACCATTATCTTTTGCGGGATATGGTTCACTCTGATGCTGGTCGGCGGCATGTCGTTCCGCCTGCTTGGCGGGCTGGTGCTGGCGGGCGTGGTGCTGCTGGGCGCGGCCTATATGTTCTATCCCGTCGCCACGCAGCGGATCGATACCTGGCTTTTCGGCGGAGAGACCAATGATCAGATTATGCTGGCCTATCGCACCATCACCGCCGGTGGCCTGGTCGGCGTGGGGCCGGGGCTGGGCGTGGAGAAATTTCATCTGCCCGAGGCGCATACCGATTATATTTTCTCCGTGATCGGAGAGGAATTCGGCATTCTGCCCTGCATCGCGATTGCGCTGGTGTTCCTGGCGATTATCGTGCGCGTGCTGGTGCGGCTGCTCGACGAGGAGAACCGTTTCGTCATCCTGGCGGCGACGGGACTGGTGGCGCAGTTCGGCGGCCAGGCGCTGATCAACATGGCGGTGAACCTGCAGCTGTTTCCGTCCAAGGGCATGACGCTGCCGTTCATCAGCTATGGCGGATCGTCGCTGATCGCCATTGGCATTGGCATGGGGCTGCTGCTGGCCTTCACCAAGCGAAACCCGTATCTTGACCGCTCCCGCTATATCATGAAGGGCGCAGGTGGATGAGCGTGACCAAACATTTCGTCCTCGCCGCTGGCGGTACCGGCGGGCATATGGTGCCCGCGCATGCGCTTGCGCGGGAGCTGGAGCGTCGCGGCCACCGGGTCGCGCTGGTGACCGATGTGCGAGGATCCAGGATCCCGGCCATTTTCGACGATACCGAAGTCCATATTTTGCCCGCCGGGCGGCTGACCAGCAATCCCTTGAGCTGGCCCGGCGCGCTGGGCGCGATCTGGAAGGGCCGCGCCATGGCCCGCCAGCTCTACAGCACCTTTCGCCCAACTGCCGTGGTTGGCTTCGGCGGCTATCCCGCGTTTCCTGCGCTGCTGGGCGCGTTTGCAGACCACATTCCCACGGTGATCCACGAGCAAAACGCCGTGCTGGGCCGGGTCAACCGGCTGGTCGCGCGCAAAGTGAACGCGATTGCCACCAGTTATCCCGATGTCGAGCGACTGGCCAACAGGCAAAAGGACAAGGTCCATCTGGTCGGCAATCCGGTGCGCGCCGAAGTGCTGGCAATCCGGGACGAGCCCTATCCGCCGCTGTTTGAGGACGGGATTTTTCGGGTGCTCGTTACCGGCGGCAGTCAGGGCGCGACCATATTGTCTGAGGTTGTGCCGGATGCGCTGGCCATGCTGCCCGTTGCACTGCGCCGCCGGCTGCAGGTGACCCAGCAATGCCGCTCCGAGGACATCGAGCCGGTGCGTGCGGTCTATGCCGAGAACGAGATTCCAGCCGAGCTCGCCACCTATCTGCCGGACCTGCCCGAGCGGCTCGGCTGGGCGCATCTTGTGATCGGCCGCGCAGGCGCATCGACGATCGCCGAACTCACCGCCGCGGGCCGCCCTGCGATCCTCGTTCCGCTGCCGATTGCAACGGACGACCACCAGACCGCCAATGTGCGCGAAATGGTGGCCGCCGGCGGCGCACGATCGATTCCGCAGCCGCGATTTCTGCCCAAGGAGGTCGCCAAGCAGATACAGAAGATGGCGCTGAAGACCGGCAGCCTGGAAAATGCCGCGCGGGCCGCGCGCAGTTGCGGCCGCCCCGATGCGGTCTCGGATCTGGCCGATCTGGTGGAAAGCTTCGGCGCTGCGCCGCTGGTCGAGCCGATGAAGACGCGCGACGCTGCGCCCGCGCGCCCGATGGGATCGGCCAGTCCTGCCTTTGCCCGGGACGCCTGCTGATGCGCGAAGTTCCCAAGGATATCGGCACCGTGCATTTTGTCGGCATCGGCGGCATTGGCATGTCCGGTATCGCCGAGGTGATGTGCAATCTGGGGTACAAGGTGCAAGGCTCGGACATGGCAGAAGGAGCCACCGTTCGGCGGCTGCGCACGCTGGGCATCGACGTGGCCGTGGGCCACGCGCCCGAGAACGTGGCAGGCGCGTCGGTCGTGGTCACCTCTACGGCTGTGAAGCGCGACAACCCTGAGGTGCGCGCTGCGCTCGATGCACGCATCCCGGTGGTGCGCCGCGCTGAGATGCTGGCCGAGTTGATGCGTCTGAAATATTGCGTGGCAGTGGCCGGCACGCACGGCAAGACCACGACCACCTCGCTGGTCGCCTGCCTGCTCGATGCCGGCGGGATTGATCCGACCGTGATCAACGGCGGCATCATCAACCGCTACGGCAGTAACGCACGCATCGGTGATGGCGACTGGATGGTGGTGGAGGCCGACGAGAGCGACGGCAGCTTCCTGCGGCTGGACGGCACCTATGCCATCGTGACCAACATCGATCCCGAACACCTCGATCATTACGGCGATTTCGATGCTATCAAGAAGGCCTTTTTGGAGTTTATCGAGAACGTGCCTTTCTACGGCGCGGCGATCCTGTGCGTCGATCATCAGGAGGTGCAGGCGCTGCTCCCGAAGATTCGCGATCGGCGTACGGTGACCTACGGGTTCAGCGCGCAGGCCGACATCCGGGGAGAGAATGTGCGGCCTTATCCAGGCGGTAACCGGTTTGACGTGACCGTGCGTGCGCGCGACGGATCGCTGCGTCACATAGCCGATATCGATCTGCCGATGGCCGGGCGGCACAATGTTCAAAATGCGCTGGCCGCCATCGCTGTGGCGATCGAGATGGAGATGGACGACGGCGCCATAGCTAATGGTTTTGCCAGGTTCGATGGCGTGCGCCGCCGCTTTACCAAGGTCGGCAGCATCGCGATGGAAGGCGGCGAGGTGACCGTCATCGATGATTACGGACATCATCCGGTTGAGATACGCGCGGTCCTGAGCGCCGCGCGCGAAGGGGTGCAGGGCCGGGTGATTGCGGTGATGCAACCGCACCGATTCAGCCGTTTGGCCGATCATATGGATGCGTTTCAAACCAGCTTCAACGATGCCGATGTGGTGTTGGTAACACCGGTCTACGCGGCCAATGAGTGCCCGATCCCCGGCGTCGATTCCGCCGCGCTGGTGAACGGCGCGCGCGACCGGGGGCACCGCGACGTGGCGCTGGTGGAGGATGAAACCGAGCTGGCGCGCTGTCTGGCCGCGATCATCGGGCCGGGCGACATGATCGTATGTTTGGGAGCGGGCGACATCACCATCTGGGCCGCAGAACTGGCACCGGCGATCAGCGAACGACTGGAGCGTGCACATGTTTGAGATGATGGCCCTGGGCATCGCGCTGCAGCGCGCCATGATTGATGCGCAGCGCAAGCGGCTCGGCATAGTCGAGGATGCGCTGGACCGGATGAGCGAAGGCGATACGCCGCTGGCGAGCATGGCCGGGCGCCAGGCCAAGGCGTGGAAATTCTGGGCGCGCTTCTGGGGGGAGCAGCCGTGAGCGCCGCTGCCATGTCCTCGCATGATGCCCCCCCTGATATCAGGCCCAATCGCTTGCCCGAAAGCGTACCCGAAACCGTGCCGGCGCTGGATGGGTCGCTGACGCGGCACGGTAGTTTGGCCGATTTTATTTGGTTTCGCACCGGCGGCCCGGCCGATTGGCTGGCGCGGCCGGCCAGCGTGGGGGACCTGTCGCGTTTTCTGGCGGACTTGACGGATATGGATGCCGACGTGCCCGTGATGGCCGTGGGAGTTGGATCCAATCTTATTGTTCGCGACGGCGGCATCGCTGGCGTGGTCGTGCGCTTGCCCAAGGCGATGGGCAAGGTGCGCATCGAAGGCAAAACCCGCGTGCGCGCCGGCGCGGCGGCGATGGGCATAACGGTCGCCAGCGCCGCGCGCGATGCCGGGATTGCGGGCCTCGAATTCCTGCGCGGTATTCCCGGCACGACCGGCGGCGCGGTGCGCATGAATGCCGGCGCCTACGGCCGCGATTGCGCGGACATAATGATCGAGGCCACCGTCGTGCTGCGCGACGGAACGGTCGAGATCTGGCCTGCCGAGCGCCTCGCCTTCTCCTATCGCCACAGTGCGCTGCCCGAAGGCGCGATCGTGGTCGAAGCCTTGTTTGAGGGGGTGGCCGGTGCTCCCAAGACCATCGGAGCGGAAATGGACCGGATCGCTGACGAACGCGAGGCATCGCAGCCGCTGCGCAGCCGCACCGGCGGTTCCACTTTCAAAAACCCGCCGGGTCAGAAAGCCTGGGCGCTGGTGGACAAGGCGGGGTGCCGTGGGCTGAGGATAGGCGACGCGCAGGTGAGCGAGAAACACACGAATTTCCTGCTCAACACGGGCAACGCCAGCAGCGCCGATATCGAGGCGCTGGGCGAGGAAGTGCGCCGCCGGGTGCAGGCGGACAGTGGCATCGCTCTCGAATGGGAAATCCAGCGCGTGGGGCGGTCGGTATGACAGGAAAACTTCACGTCGCCGTGCTGATGGGCGGTTGGTCGGCCGAGCGCGACGTGTCGTTGATGTCTGGCAAGGGCGTCGCCGAGGCACTGGAATCGCGCGGGCATCAGGTGACGCGGATCGACATGGACCGCAATGTTGCCGCGGTGATCGCGGGGGTGCGCCCCGACGTCGTGTTCAACGCGCTGCACGGCACGCCGGGCGAGGACGGTCGTGTGCAGGGCATGCTCGATCTGATGCAGGTGCCCTATACGCACAGCGGCATGACGACATCGGTCATTGCGATCGACAAGCAGCTGACCAAGAACGAACTGCTGCCGCACGGCATCCCCATGCCCGAGGGCAAGATCGTGACCAGCGAAAGCCTGTACGCGGCCGATCCGCTGCCCCGCCCCTATGTGCTGAAACCGGTGAACGAAGGCAGTTCGGTCGGCGTGGCGATCGTGCACAATGAGGGCAATTACGGCAACCCCATCGGCCGTGATATCGCAGGCCCCTGGCAGAATTTCGATGCATTGCTCGCCGAGCCCTTCATCAAGGGGCGCGAGCTGACGACGGCGGTGGTCGGCGGCACCCCGCTGATGGTGACCGAACTGGTCACCGCCAGCGGCTTCTACGACTACGACGCCAAATACACCGACGGCATAACCCAGCATGTCTGTCCGGCAGATATCCCGACCGACATCGCGGACTATTGCATGGAACTGGCGCTGAAGGCGCATCATATCCTCGGCTGCAAAGGTCCTTCGCGCTCCGATTTTCGCTGGGACGATACACTCGGCTGCGATGGTCTGTTCCTGCTCGAGGTCAACACCCAACCTGGAATGACGCCGTTCAGCCTGGTGCCCGAACAGGCCAAGGCGGCGGGCATCGATTATGCCGAGCTGGTCGAGCGGATTGTGCGCGAGGCGCTAGGCGACGTTAACATGCGGGTAGCGCCGTGACGCGCGCGCGTTCCTCCTCGTCCGGCCCCTCCTCCAAGGCGAGCATCAAACGCGGCGCGACGCCCGTGCGTGCACGCAAGAAGCAAACCGGTGCGCGCAAGGTGAAGCGCGTGTCGGCGCTCGACCGGCTGCTGAAGGCGCTGCCGTTCACCGCGGCGCAGATGCAGCGCTCGCTCACCTGGATCATCGTTGCGGCGGCGGGGTTCGGGCTGATCGTGACCGCCAACCTGACTGGCATGACGTCCGAGGCACACGCCCAATATGCGCGACTGGCGGCCAAGGCCGGGTTTGAGGTAAAGAATGTCGAAGTCAGCGGCATCGAGCGCGTAGATGAGCTGAAGGTCTATGATCTGGTGCTGGCAGAGAAGGACCGTGCCATGCCGCTGGTCGACGTTACGCGCATCCGGCAGGATTTGATGCAGAACGGCTGGATCGGTGAGGCACGCGTGTCGCGCCGCCTGCCCGATACGCTGGTGGTCGACATTGCGGAGCGCCAGCCGGCCGCAATCTGGAGCCACGGCGACAAGCTGGCGCTGATCGATGCCGACGGCCATGTGCTGGAAGAGATCAACCCGCAGCACAAGCCGAACCTCCCGCTGCTGGTTGGCCCGGATGCCAATCGCAAGGCGGTGGCGCTGGCCGATCTTCTGGCTGCCGCGCCCGCGCTGAAGCCGCAAGTCGCCGGGGCTGAATGGATTGGCAACCGGCGCTGGAATTTGCAGTTCAAGACCGGCGAGACCCTGGCGCTGCCCGAGGGGCGCAACATCTCGGCCGACGCGCTAATCAAGTTCGCCAAGATGGACGGTGTTAACCGGTTGCTCGGCCGTCGCTATATCTATTTCGATTTTCGCGATCCCACACGCGGCTATCTGCGGCCCCGCCCGGTCGAGGATGCGGTATCAGGCGCGGGCGAAGCGGCGGTGGCAGGGCCGTCGCAGGCCGGCACGGCCACCGACGAAGCCACAGGGGAGGACGGCTGATGGCCGCGCCAAAGGTTGAACGACTGATTACCGCGCTGGATATCGGATCGTCGAAGGTGTCGGCGCTGATCGCCGGCATTACCGAGGAGGGCAAGCTGACCGTGCTGGGCACCGGGCAGCGCGAGAGCCGCGGCGTCAAGCGCGGCTATGTAGCCGACATCCAGCAAGCCGAGCTGGCGGTGCGTTCCGCCGTCGAACAGGCAGAGCGCATGGCCGGCATTAATATTGACCGGGTGCATGTGGCTTTCACCGCCGGGGGCCTGTCCAGCCGTGTCACCACGATGGAAGTCGATATGCAGGGGCACCGCGTGGGGCAGGAGCATATCGACTATCTGCTCGACAGCGGCCGCCAGGCGATCGACCCCGAGGGCAAGCTGATCCTGCACGCGCAGCCTGCGCTCTACACGCTCGACGGCGTGGAAGGCATCCGCAATCCCAAGGGGCTGCACGCCGATCAGCTGAGCGTCGACATCCATGTGCTGCTGGGCGATCCCGCGCCGGTGCGCAATATCGACATGACGGTGCGCGCCGCGCATCTAGAGGTTGACGCGGTGGTCGCCGCGCCGATCGCCGCAGGGATGGCATGCCTTACCGAGGAGGAGCGCGAACTGGGCGTGGCCCTGGTCGAAATGGGGGCATCGGTGACCAATGTGGCGCTGTTCGCGGGCGGCATGCTGGTGGACCTGTGCACCATACCCTTTGGCGCGGCGGACATCACCGACGATATCGCGAGTGCATTCGGAGTGCGCAGGATTGAGGCGGAGCGCATGAAATGCTTCCATGGATCGGCGCTCAGCAATCCGCGCGACAATCACGATGTCATCGACATGGGCATCGTCGGCGGCGCAAACGCAAGCGATGAGGGCGCAGAAACCGCGCGCGTCACCCGGGCACAGCTTGCCAGCGTCATCCGCCAGCGCCTCGATCATCTGATGGGTGAGGTTCGCAGCGCCTTGAAGGAACTCGGTTTCTCCGGACCGGTCGGGCGGCAAGTGGTGCTGACTGGCGGCGGCGCAGAGCTGAAGGGCATCGCCGATTACGCACAATCCGCGCTGGGCCGCACCGTGCGTATCGGCAAGCCGTTCGGGCTAAAAGGCCTGCCCGAGGCGCATGCCGGCCCCGCGTTCGGCACGCTGGCGGGTCTGGTGCTCTATGCCGTCAACGAGCCGCTGGACCTGCGTTCGATGAGCGCGGTGACCCAGGATATGCACCGCTATGCCGCGCCCGGTCTGGTCAAGCGGCTCGTCCAGGCATTCCGCACGAATTTTTGAAGATGACGCCGCGGCTGCCCCGCAATAAGGGGATGCGGACGCGGTGCTTTTATGCCAAGTAACCATAATGTCATTACAGGGCCGTCACGGCCGAGGGGAATAAATCGATGAGTATCAATATCGGGCCGCCTTCCGTCGACGAACTGAAGCCGAAAATCGCCGTCATCGGAATTGGCGGGGCGGGCGGAAACGCCATCGCCAACATGATCTCCGCCAATGTGGAAGGCGTCGATTTCATCGTCGCCAACACCGATGCGCAAGCGCTCAACAGCTCGGTGGCCGAGCATCGCATCCAGCTTGGGCCGGACATCACCCAGGGCCTGGGCGCCGGGTCGCGCCCCGAAGTTGGCCGCGCCGCCGCCGAAGAAACGCTCGACCAGGTCCGTGCCGCGCTGGAAGGCGCGCATATGTGCTTCATCGCGGCGGGCATGGGCGGCGGTACCGGCACCGGCGCCGCGCCCGTTATCGCGCAGGCCGCGCGGGAGATGAATATTCTCACTGTGGGCGTGGTCACCAAACCGTTTATGTTCGAGGGCACACGCCGCATGCGTTCGGCTGATGCCGGGATCGACGAACTGCAGAAGAACGTCGACACCCTCATCGTCATCCCCAACCAGAACCTGTTCCTGGTCGCCAATCCGAACACCACCTTCAAGGAAGCTTTCCTGCTGGCGGACGAGGTGTTGCAGCAGGGTGTTCGCGGCATCACCGATCTCATGGTCATGCCCGGGCTGATCAATCTGGATTTCGCTGACGTGCGCTCCGTCATGCACGAAATGGGCAAGGCCATGATGGGCACAGGAGAAGCCGAAGGCGATGGCCGCGCGCTGGAGGCGGCCGAAAAGGCCATCGCCAATCCGCTGCTCGACGGCGTTTCGATGAAGGGTGCCAAGGGCGTCATCGTCTCGATCACGGGCGGCGAGGATATGCGCCTGATGGAAGTTGACGAAGCTGCCAACCACATCCGCGAACTGGTTGATCCCGACGCGAACATTATCTGGGGATCGGCGTTCAACGAAAATCTGGAAGGCAAGATCCGCGTCTCGGTGGTGGCCACCGGCATCGATACGGATGCGGCAACGCAGGCAGCGCCCAGCCGCAGCTTCGCCTTCCCGGGCGCGCGGCCTACTGAGAAGTCCGAACCGAAAGTCTCCGCGCCTGCCGAAGAGATACCGCGCGAACCGGTCGCCGAAATTCCGCAACCAAACACCGAGGAAGATACCCCCTCCGCCGTGCCCGCGCGCGCCATGGAAGAGGCCGCATTGCCGAGTGCGCACCAGCCTTCGCCGCCGGCCCCCGAATCGCCGCAGCCCCGTTTCGAGCGCAAGCCAGTGATCAGCCATGCCAATAAGGCGCCAGCTGCCGAAGCGTCCGATGATACGCTGGAGCTGAGCGGCGGCACCGCGCCGGATACAGATACAGCCAAGGCGGACACCAGCCCCATGCTGAAGCCGGGTGAACAGGCCACGCCGACCAAGCCGGCGCCGCGTATCGCCAGCGGTGGGGGCACCCTGTTTGAGCGGATGTCGAATCTGTCGCGCGGTCTGGGCAAGGACGACGCGACCGACGACGACCCGGATGATGATGGCGACGCGCTGAATATTCCGCGCTTCCTGGGACGCCAGAACAACCAGCGCTGATCGGTGCATCGTTCGTGCAGCGTCCGGACGCGGCGGGCACGGCGGGTGGGGACTGCGGTTCGGCTGGCGTAGCCGTCGCCTTGTCGATGGCAGGGCACGCCGCAATTGCATGTGCGCCCGCAATCTTCGATAGTCGCGCCCATGAAAGCCTATTGGATATCGGCCGCCCTGTTGCTCGCGGTCGCGCCGGCGATGCCCGTCGTCGCGCAGGACTATGGCGGCGATCAGGCCGCCGCCTCCGAACTGCGCCATGCGCTGGAACGGCTCGCCCGCACACCAACCGATAGCGACGCGCTGCTGGATGCAGGCAACGCCGCGCTGGTGCTGCGTGATTACAGCAGCGCGCTGGGCTTCTTCTCACGCGCGGAGGCACTGCAGCCGTCCAACGGCCGGGTGAAGGCCGGGCTCGCAACGGCCATGCTGTTCAGCGAAAATCCGGTTGAGGCGTTGAGGATGTTCGACGCGGCGGTATCGCTTGGCGTGTCCGAACGCGCGATCGCAGCGGACCGGGGGCTGGCGTTTGATCTGGTTGGCAACAACGCCGCAGCGCAGGCGCAATATGCGCTGGGATCGACGGCGGTTACCACTGACGACCTGATCATCCGCCAGGCTGTGTCCTACGGTCTGGCCGGCGACCAGGCGCGATCGGACGCGCTGCTTAATCCGCTGCTCACGCGCAACGAGCCGGCAGCTTGGCGCGCGCGCGCGTTCGTGCTGGCTTCCAAGGGCGATCTGGAGGAGGCCACGCGGATCGTGCGCGGCTTCCTCGATGTGCGATCGACCGCAGCCATGCGCAGCTATCTGGAGCGGATGGACCGGCTGACCAATGCGCAGCAGGCGGCTGTCATACATTACGGCCATTTCCCCGCCGAAGAACAGATCGGGCGCGATAGTGATGCTGTGCGCGCCATTGTATCACGTGGCTATGCCGCGCGGGCCGCCACCGGTACGCAGGATCGGGGGCTGATCCCCAGCGGCCAGCCGCTCGGCCGCCAGGCCCGGCTCGACTCAGGTCGCGCGGAGGCAGCTGAGGCCCGAGCCGCCCGCGTATCCCGCCGCAACCCCAGTCCCAA
>JBBSUT010000074.1:0-12180 GCA_038234155.1 Sphingomonadales bacterium
CGCTGGTGCCAAGGGCGATGTGCTGGCCGGCGGCACCTCGATCGAGACGATAGCGCCCGGTGACGGGGCGAGCCCGGCAGCGGACGATTTCGTGCTGGTGAACTACACCGGCAAGCTCACAGACGGCACTGTGTTCGATCAGGGTGAGCGTGCGCCGCTGCAGGTCGATGGCGTGATCCCGGGCTTTTCGGAAGGGCTGCAGAAGATGCAGAAGGGCGGCAAATACGTTCTCCACATCCCCGCCGACCAGGCTTATGGATCCGAAGACAAGCGCAATCCGCAGACCGGCGAGGTCGTGATCCCCGCCAACAGCGATCTGCTGTTCGAGGTCCAGCTGGAAGACTTCAAGTCCAGGGCCGAGGTGATGCAACTGCAACAGCAGATGATGCTCCAGCAGCAGATGATGCAGCAGCAGGGCGGCCAGCCGGGTCTGCCCCCCGGCATGGGCGGTGCGCCCGAGCCGCAACCGGGCCAATAAGGTCTGCCGTGACGGCTGAGCCGCAGCGCACACACCGTATTTTCGCGGATCAAACCCAGATTTTCGCGGATCAGTGCCAGCCGTCAGTCCCGCGCTGTGATGCGTTAGCGCTCCGATCGCAGCGCACGCATGCGCGCCGCCACCGCTTCCACCGGATGCGCAGCGGCGCGTTTGCGGGAGGCTTTGAGCGCGGGATAGCCTGCGCGCGCGTCCGCCATCAGCTTGCGCACAAAACGGCCATCCTGCACCTCGGCCAGGATGCGTTTCATTTCGGCGCGGGCCTGCTGCGTCACGATCCGCCCGCTGCCCTCGGCCGCGCCGAATTCGGCGGTGTTCGAAATGGCCTCGCGCATGCCGGCAATGCCGCGTTCGTAAATCAGATCGGCGAGCAGCTTCACCTCGGTCAGGCATTCGAAATA
This sequence comes from Sphingomonadales bacterium, assembly GCA_038234155.1. GTDB lineage: Bacteria > Pseudomonadota > Alphaproteobacteria > Sphingomonadales > Sphingomonadaceae > Novosphingopyxis. The sequence goes on from JBBSUT010000074.1 coordinate 898, forward strand.
GGCGATCTCGGGCGCGAACCCGGCCTCGACCAGCGTGTCGAACCCGGCCTCGATCAGTTCGGGGATCACGCCCCATAACACCCCCTGTTCGTTGAACAGATCGGCCTCGGTTTCCTGTTGGAAGCTCGATTCCAGAATTCCCGCGCGGCCGCAGCCCAGTGCGCCCGCATAGGCAAGCGCGGTAGCGCGGGCGGTGCCGCTGGCATCCTGTGCCACCGCGATCAGCCCGATCAGGCCGGACCCGCGCTGGAAATCGCTGCGCAACGCCTTGCCCGGTCCCTTGGGCGCGACAAGGATGACATCGAGATCCGGCCGCGGCGTAATCAGGCCGTAATGGATCGACAGACCATGGGCGAAACCGATCGCCGCGCCGCGCGGCACGGCATCGGCCAGAATATCGGTCCACAGATCCGGCTGCACCTCGTCCGGCACCAGCAGCATCACAATGTCGGCGTCAGCGGCGGCGGCGGCGATGGGCGCGGCCACGAAGCCGTCCGCCCGCGCCGCGGCCTCGCTGGCCGATCCGGGATGCAGGCCGATGCGGACGTCCAGGCCGCTATCGCGCAAGTTGAACGCCTGCGCGCGCCCCTGATTGCCATAGCCGATGATGGCGATGCGTCTGCCGGCGATGGCCGCACGGTCGATATCGGCGTCAGTCAATATGGGGTTGGTCATGCCGTTCTGTTTCGCAGGCGCGGGCGGGTTGTTCAAGCCTGAGGACGCAGAAGATCGAGCGCATCCGCCGGGTCACCAGTCCAGCGCGGCCAGTGTTGGGGCGGCTGATTGCGGAACCAGGTATATTGGCGCTTGGCGTAGCGCCGCGTGGCGGTCTGCCCGCGCAGCAGCGCCTCCTCCCGGTCGATGTCGCCGTGCAGCATCGCCGCAATCTCGGGCACGCCGATCGCCCGCATGACGGGCAGCGACGGATCAAGACCGCGCGCGTGCAGCAGCGCGACCTCGTCCACCGCGCCGCCGTCCAACATGGCGGCGAAGCGCGCGTCGCAGCGGGCCGAGAGCCAGCCGCGATCGGGCAGCAGGATCAGCGGGCGCAGCGCCGCGCGGTCGCCGATCCCGCCGTGTTTTTCCGCGCGCCAGGCCAGCGCGCTGCGTCCTGTCGCGCGGATAATCTCGAGCGCGCGCTGCACCCGCGTGGTGTCTCCGGGGTGGAGCCGCGCGGCCATGGCCGGGTCTTCGGCGGCCAGCGCCCCATACGCCTGCGCAACCGGCAGCGCGCGGACATGCGCACGCACATGGGGTTCGATCGGCGGGACTGGCGCGATGCCGTCCAGCAAGGTGCGCAGATAGAGGCCGGTGCCGCCGACCAGGATCGGCAGACGCCCGCGCTGCCAGGCGTCTTCGATCTGCGCCCGGGCGTCTGTCGCCCAGCGTGCGGCGGAGCAATTTTCCGCACCGTCGAGATAGCCGAACAGTTGGTGCGGAACGGCGCCGCGCTGCGCTGGTGTGGGCTGGGCACTCAGGACGGGCAGATCGCGGTAGACCTGCGCGCTGTCGGCGTTGATCACCACGGCACCATCGCGCGCGGCCAGCGCCAGGGAGAGCGCAGTCTTGCCGCTCGCCGTCGGACCTGCGATCAGCGCCAGCGGTCTTTGTTCGTCAGGAGAATCCATGCCCATCGTCACGCTGATAGCAGCCGAAACGGCCGTAGGGGACGATATCGTGGCAGCGGCCGATCGGCTGCGCGATGCCGGGCTGGAGGTCACCCGCTGGCACTGGATAGACGAGGGGCGGGCGGCCGATGTGCTGGCAGAGGGCAAGCGGGCGGACATCCGCGCCGCGCTGACGCCGCTCGAGACCGCGTTCGATATCGTCGTCCAACCGGACGCCCATCGCCGCAAGATGCTGCTGGTATCCGACATGGACAGCACCATGATCACCGTGGAATGTATCGACGAGCTGGCCGATTATGCCGGGCTGAAGGACCAGATCAGCGCGGTGACCGAGCGGGCCATGCGCGGTGAGCTGGACTTTATCGCGGCGCTGCATGACCGGGTGGCGCTGCTCGCCGGTCTGGATGCGGCGGCGATCGACCGGTGCCGGGCCGAACGGGTGCGGATCATGCCGGGCGCGCGCGCGCTGGTGCGCACGATGAAGGGCTGGGGCGCGCGCGGCCTGCTGGTGTCGGGCGGCTTCCACCATTTCGCCGATTCCGTGGCGGCCGAGATCGGGTTCGACCGGGCGGCGGCAAACCATCTGGAGGTGACGGACGGTCGGCTGAGCGGACAGGTTACCGGCACCATCGTCGATTCGGCGTGCAAGGCGCGGCTGCTCAGGGACGGCGCGGCCGGTCTTGGGCTGGATCCGGCGCAGACGCTGGCGGTGGGTGACGGCGCGAACGACATTGCGATGATCCAGGCGGCGGGGCTGGGGATCGCCTATCACGCCAAGCCCATGGCGGCGGCGGCTGCGGATGCGGCAATCCGCCACAATGATCTGACGGCGCTGCTTTATGCGCAGGGCGTTGCCCGGGCCGATTGGGCCGCTGCCGACTGATGGACGGCGGCCTGATGGACGGTGAAGTGGCCGGCGGCGGGACGTTCGGCAGCAGGCCGGACGCCTTATTTGCGTAAGGCGAAACAGCCGTTGCCTGCGCGCTTCACCTTGGCGCACATCGCCTCGGCTGCCGACTGACTGGCGAAGGGACCGATCTGAAGACGGGTCACTTTGCCGGCATCGACCAGGAACGGCTGCGTATCTTGCAGCCCGGGCAGCTTTTTGCCCAGCCTGTCGAACAGGGCGCGGGCCCTCGCCTCGGTGCTGAACGCGCCCAGCTGGACGCGCCAGTCGCCGGATGCAGCGGGGTGGGCGGCTTTTGCCGCTGGAGCAGCGGCGGTGGCGGCTTTCGCTGCCGGTCGCGCTGCCTGGGCCGGGGCCGGCGATGGTTCGGCCGCTGCCGGGGCACGCAGGGGCGCCGATGGCACATAGCCCGGAATGTCGGTGGATTCGGCTGCGCGGATCACGTCCGGTGCCGCCGGAGCGGGCGCGGCGCGCTGCACCAGAACGGGCGCGGGCCGGGGTTCGGGCTGCGGCATCGCTTGCGGGGAAGTTGCGGCGGGGATCGTTTGCGGGGCCGGTTGCGGGGCCACTTGCGGGATTGGCTGCACAGCTGGTTGCGGGATTGGCTGCGCGGCTGACGCCATCACCGGCGTTCCCGACGGATCGTAGCTGGTGCCGGCGCTGTTGGACGCAGGAAGATCGACGGGGCGCACCGACGTGGGCGGCGCGGCCTGTCCCACCTGAAAGCCGGTAGCGACGGACGTGTTCCGGCTGGCGGCCGCCATGGTCTGCGCCATGGCCAGAGCTTCGCGTTTCTGCGGCTCGGTGATATAGCTGTCCATCTGCTCAAGGCTGCGCTGCGCGGCGGGCAGGCCGGCGGCGGCAGCGCGGCTCATGTTCGCATAGCCGCGCACCCAGTCCTTTTCGATCAGCTTGCCGTTGAAATAGGATGTGCCCAGAACATATTGCGCGCGCGGATCGCCGCGCTGCGCGGCTGCCTGGACGTAAGGCATGGCGTCTTCGCGCCGTCCGGTCTGGAACAGCGTCAGACCATATTCGGTGGCCGCCTTTTCATGGATGATCCCGCCTTCGCGCGGCGCGGCTGCCTTGCGGAACCAGTCCAGCGCGATGTCGAGATTGGCAGGAACGCCGCGGCCCAGGCGATAGGCCTGCCCCAAATTGAACTGCGCGTCGGGATCGCCGGCCAGCGCAGGCGCACGCCATGCGCCCACCGCCGCTTCGTAATCCCCGGCGCTCCACGCATCGACGCCTGCCTTGACGTCGGCCACCGCCGGCGTGGGCAAGGCGGCCGCTAGGATCAGAACAGCGAGGAATGCACGCGACATAAGGAATACTCCGATGGACCTGGTTGGTGTGGCACCGTTCGTTCAATAAACGGTTAATATCGGGCCTGGACGGCTTAACCAAGCCCTGGCGCACGGCCGGCCCGTTGCGCGCCGGGAGCGCCGCCATCCGCGCCCGATCCGCATCCGCCTGAAGCCATCTCCCATAACCGGCCGATAAGCGCCGATCCATTAACCCAATTTTAGGCGTGTTCTGCGAAACCCCGATCCCAAGACTTAATGTGAAGGGGAATTTCGTTGCGGGTTCTGGCACTTGCATCTCAGAAAGGCGGATCGGGCAAGACCACTCTTTCCGGCCATCTGGCGGTTCAGGCCCAATTGGCCGGGGCCGGTCCTGTCGTTCTGATCGATATCGATCCGCAGGGCTCGCTGGCCGATTGGTGGAATGAACGCCATCCGGAATTTCCGGCCTTTGCGCAAACCACCGTGGCGCGGCTCGCCACCGATCTGGCAGTGTTGCGGGAGCAGGGCTTCAAGCTGGCCGTCATCGATACACCTCCCGCCATCACCATGGCGATCCAGAGCGTGATCTCCGTTGCCGAACTGATCGTGGTGCCGACCCGCCCCAGCCCGCACGATCTGCGCGCCGTTGGCGCTACGGTGGATCTGTGCGAGCGGGCGGGCAAGCCGCTGATCTTTGTGGTCAACGCCGCCACGCCCAAGGCCAAGATCACCTCCGAAGCGGCCGTAGCGTTGTCGCAGCACGGCACGGTCGCGCCGATCACCTTGCACCACCGCACCGATTTTGCGGCATCGATGATCGATGGCCGCACCGTCATGGAGGTTGATCCTGACGGACGCAGCGCGGCCGAGGTGGCCCAGCTGTGGGACTATATTTGCGATCGGCTGGAAAAGAATTTCCGCCGCACGGTGTTCAGTGCGCCCGCCGCCATCAGCAACCACGGTGCCAGCGTTCGCCCCATGGGCGGCTTCGGCCGCCGCGTGGTCGGTAGCTAAGGGGCGGCAACGATGGGTGAATCCAAATCTTTCGCATCGCTCTCTTCGGGGCTGCTCGCGCGCAAAGGCGCGGCCAAACCGGCCATGCGCCGGCCCGCGCCCGGCTTCGGCCACGGCGCGGCTGACCAGGACGATCTGGGCTGGAACGACATGGGATATGATGTCGATCCCGACATGTCAGCCGACGATGATAAAAACTATCGGCACAACCCGCTGATGGGCGCGGTGCCCGATGCCGACGCCAATACGCGTGCCCGGCAGCAAGAGATCGCCGGGCAGCTAATGGCTGCGCCGGAACCCGTCGAACTGGCGCACGCCCATCCCGTCCCGTCGGATGAAGATCTGGCGCAAGCCGCCGCCGAGGCCGAACACGCACTCGGTAGCATGCAGGAGCGGCATGATCTTGCCGGGCCGCGCGATCCCGAGGGGCAGACCTCCGAGTTTTACGCGCCCGAACCGCACGCTCCAGAAACGTTTGGGCCCGAACCGCACGCTGCAGAATCGAACGCTTCAGAAACGTCTGGGCCAGTATTTCAGGAACCGGCATCTCAGGAACCGGCATCTCAGGAACCGGCATCTCAGCAACCGGCATCTATGGAACCGGCTTTTCAGGAGCCGGTATCCGGGGCGCCCGTCCCGCAAGAATCGGTCGCCCGGGACGTATCGACGGAAGCGGACGGGCCGGGTGCCGCCGAAGCGCGGCCCCGCGTCATGCGCCTGGTCGGCAACGAAACACCGGTATCTGCTGACGCTCAGGATGCGGCGCCCGTGCCGGTGCCGATCCCGTCGCTGCTTGCCCGCAAGCCCGATCAATTGCGCACCGCGCCCGATCTCACGCCGGCCAAGCCGGTACGCCGCAAGCCCAGGGCTGAGACCGCGCGCTTGCCGGCCAAGGACAAGACCGCGTTCACATTGCGGCTGGATGCGGAGCGCCACTTGCGGCTGCGGCTGGCGTGCGCCGTGCACAATGTGAGCGCTCAGAAACTGGTCACCACCGCGCTCGACGAACTTTTGGCCAGCATGCCCGACATTGCCGAACTGAGCCGCCATCTTCCGCGTCGTCCGTCATGAAACCCAGACAGGCATGAAACCCAGACAGGATCGTATCATGAAAGCCTCCAACATTGTTCGTCTGGCCACGTCGAGCGCGCTCTTTGCGCTGACGACAGTGGGCTGTGCGAGCGTCACGCCGCCGCAGCTGTCGTCGGCCTCTTCCGCGCCCAAGCCGGCCAAATCGGTGGCCAAATCGCAGGCTCAGGCACTGCAGGCTCTGGCTAAGGGACAGAATGACAAGGCGATCGGTTTCGCCGAAGCCGCGGTGCTCAGCGATCCGGACAATCCGGAACTGCGCAGCCTGCTCGGCCAGGCCTATATGGCATCTGGACGGTTTCAATCGGCTGGCGAAAGCTTCGAGGAGGCGATGACGCTGGGCCGTGTCGATGCGCGCAACGTCATCGGCCTGGCGCTGGCCCAAACGTCGCAGGGTGAGGTAGGCAAGGCCCGCCGCCTGCTTGAGACGCACCGCGCCATGCTGCCGGTGGCCGATTATGGTCTCGCAATGGCGCTGGCCGGTGACAGCGCCGGCGGCGTGGCCGTGTTGATCGATGCCATCCGCACCGACAGCGCCAGCGCCAAGACGCGGCAGAATCTGGCGCTCGCCTACGCCCTCGACGGCCGCTGGCGCGAGGCGCGCATCTTGGCATCGCAGGACATGTCCGCGGACGCGGTGGAGACGCGCATTTCCAGCTGGGCGCAGATGGCCCGTCCGGGTGCCTATCAGGCGCGCGTTGCCAGTCTGCTTGGCGTTGCACCGGTGGCCGATGTCGGCCGCCCGATCGGCCTTGCGCTCGATTTCAGCGCCCCGCAGACCGAGATGGTGGCGTCTGTGCAGTTGCCGCCCAGCGATACACCGCTGCCCGCCATCGGCCCCGCGCCGCGCCAGGGCGGGTCCGCGCTGTTCGCCGCGCAGGAAACCGGTGTTGCAATGGCCTCCGCAGCGGCGCCCGCGCCGGTTATCGCACAGCCGCGCCCCGTCGCTCCGGCAGACCCTGTGACCCACGGCCCCATCCTTCAGGCCCCCGTCATTCCGGCCCCCGCCCACCAGGTTCGCGCCGCCCCGGTGCCGGTCAAGCTGGCATCGGCCACGCCCACAGCCGGCATGGGCGCAAGGCGCAGCGATGCGCCGTCCATGCGCGGATCGCACCTCGTGCAGCTTGGTGCCTTTTCCTCACCGGAGAACGCGGCCAAGGCATGGTCCATCTATCAGCGCAAATATCCGGCGCTGAAAAATTACGGCAGCGCCAGCGCGCGGATCGCGGTGAAAGGCCGCACGCTCTATCGCCTGGCCGCCATGGGGTTTGACGACGCCGACAGCGCCGCGCGTTTCTGCGGTGGTCTGCGCGCCGAAGGGGGCCGTTGCATCGTGCGCAACATGCGCGGTCAGGGGGCCGTGCAATATGCTGCCGGCTCCATGAACGGCCGCGTGCTCGCCTCGCGCTGAGCCGCCCGCGCCGGAACCCCGATTATTTGATCAGCACGCCGCCCTTGATCAGGTGGCGTACCCGTCCCTGAACCGGCAGCCCGTCGAACGGGGTGTTGCCGGCCTGCGCGGCCATGCGCGATCCGTCCACCTGCCAGGGCGCATCGGGATCGATCAGCACCAGATCCGCCTCGAAACCCGGTGCGATCAGGCCCGCCGGAACGCCCAGGATGCGCGCGGGATTGGTGCTGAGCAATTCGAACAGCCGTCCGATCGTCACCCGGTCGTCGCGCACCAGATTGAGCGCCATCGCCAGCAGCGTCTCGGCCCCTGCCATGCCTGGCGCGGCGTCTGCGAACGGCAGGCGTTTGTCCTCCGGCCCGCGCGGATCATGGCCCGATGCGATAACGTCGATCGTGCCGTCGGCCACCGCCGCAATACTGGCCAGCCGGTCCGCTTCCGCGCGCAGCGGCGGGGACAATCTGGCGAAGGTGCGGAATCCGGTCACCGCGATATCCGACAGGAACAGATGCGCCGGGGTTATCCCGCAGGTTACGCTCAGGCCGCGCGCCTTGGCGCTTCGTATGAGATCGAGCCCGCGCGCGGTGGTGACCTGACGGAAATGGACGCGCGCGCCGCTTTGTTCGGCCAGCATCAGATCGCGCGCAATGGCCAGCGCCTCGGTGCAGGCGGGCGCTTGCGGCAGACCCAGCCGCGTCGCGGTCTCGCCGCCCGTGGCCACGGCGTTGCCCGCCAGTCCGCCGTCCTCGCTATGCACAAACACCGGCAAATCGAGCGCGGCGGCATAGCTCATGACGCGCAGCATCACGCCGCTGTCGGCAATCCAGGACCGCCCGGTGGCGACGCCGCGCGCGCCGGCTTCCCTCATCAGCGCCAGTTCTGCCAGCTCCGTCCCGGCAAGGCGCTTGGTGGCGGCGGCCAGCGGATGCACCCAAAAATCGGGTTTTCCGGAGCGCGTTGCCGATCGCACCGCGCCGGGATCGTCGAGCGGCGGCGTGCGATCTGGCATCAGCGCGGCGCGAGTGATTCCGCCGAAGTGAAAGGCGGGCTTGTCGGTGGCGAATACACCCAGATCCACGATGCCGGGGGCCACGATCAGCCCGCGCGCATCCAGCGTTCTGGCGCCATCGGCCGTGCGATCGACGAAGCGGCCATCCGCGATATGGATCGCAGCGTCCGCAGGTTCTTCCGCGTGAGGTAGCAGGACCCTTCCGCTCGCGATCGTAAGGTTCATGACCAACCCTCCACGCCGCGCGTTCGCCGGGTGAGAATATCGAGGCAGGCCATGCGCACCGCCACCCCCATCTCGACCTGCTCAACGATCGCCGAGCGCAGCGGATCGTCGGCGATGGTCGAGACGATCTCGACGCCGCGGTTCATCGGCCCCGGATGCATCACCAGCGCGTCTGGCGCGGCGCGCGCGAGCCGCCGTTCGTCAAGCCCGTAGAGATGGGCATATTCGCGCGGGCTGGGAATAAATGGTCCGGCCATCCGCTCGTTCTGCAGCCGCAGCATCATCACCACGTCCGCGCCGTCCAGCGCGGCATCAAAATCCGTGTAGCCGACCACGTTCAGCGCATCGAGCCCGGGCGGCAGCAGGGCAGGCGGCCCGGCCACGCGCACTTCGGCGCCCAGTGTGCCCAGGCAGATCATGTTCGATCGAGCCACGCGGCTATGCAGCACATCGCCGCAGATCACGACGCGCAGCGCCGAGATATCGCCCTTGCGCCGCCGGATGGTGAGCGCGTCGAGCAGCGCCTGCGTGGGATGTTCGTGGCTGCCATCGCCCGCGTTCAGAACCGGGCAGTCCACTTTGTCGGCAATGAGCTGCACCGCGCCCGAGCTAGCATGGCGGATCACGATGGCGTCGGCGCGCATGGCGTTGAGCGTGACGGCGGTGTCGATCAGCGTCTCACCCTTTTTCACGCTCGACTGGGCCGCGTGCATATTGACCACGTCGGCGCCCAGCCGTTTTCCCGCAATCTCGAAGCTCAACAGCGTGCGGGTGGAGTTTTCAAAAAATGCGTTGATCAGCGTGAGTCCGGCCAGACGATCGTCATGCTTGGCCGCCTTGCGGTTCAGCGCCACCCACTGCTCGGCCTCGTCCAGCACGAACAGGATTTCCCATGGCTGCAGCCCTGCCATGCCAAGCAGGTTCGCGTGCGGAAAGGCGGCGCTGCCCGGAGGAAAGCGGCTGGCTGTGTCTGGCGCTGTCATTAAAGGCAGGTCATTAACGCGGAGGAGGGGAGGCGGCAAGCATGGCCTGATGCCCGGCGCGTCGGCTTTCATCGGCCAGCGGCCATGGATATCCCACGTTCTTGCCGCCGCATGGCCGGATGCCCAGATTGATCAGTGACGCGCGATATTGCTCACTTGCCATGGCCGGACGGGCATTCCCTTTGCAACCGGATTGACGATCAGCACAGCGGGCGAAGGTTGCCACAGCTGGCGCAGCGTTGGCAGATCAGCCTGCTCACCCAGCGCAAACAGATAGTCGGCGAACTTTTCCCAGTGCGGCACGCCCCAGATAACCGGGCTTTCCTGCGCGGCGATAGCGTGCTCGCCGCCAACCGAGGAGAGGGTGATGTCGCGCGGCCGGATCATCCGCGCCCCGATGACATCGTAGAACAGGCGCAGGCGGGCCAGCGTCTCGCGTGGCTTGGGCGGCAGCACCACGCCCAGCAGGCCGCTATGCGTCCGGGCCATCAGCCCCGCCGGCCAAAGCGACAGCGCCTGGAAAAAGCTGAACAGAAGATCGGGATCAAACTGCCCGTGCGACCGGTGCATGGTGGCCACCGCCGCGAGCGGGCTCCAGGCGCTTTTATAGCTCCGGTCGCTGGTCAAGGCATCATAGACATCGCAGATCGCACCCATGCGGGCCGCCAGCGATATGGCTGTTCCGGATATCTTCGCGGGATAGCCCGTCCCGTCGAATTTCTCGTGGTGGTGGTGACACACTTCGATCGCGACTGCCGGGATGCCCCCACCGCGACGGATGATGGCAACGCCGCGTTCCGGGTGCGTCATCACCTGCGCGAACTCCGCTTCGGTCAATTTGGTTGGCTTGTTCAGGATCGCCGCGGGAATGGCCAGTTTTCCGATATCGTGCAACAGACCGGCCATGCCGAGCTCGCGGACCTGTGCCTCGCCCAGGCCAATTTGCCGTCCCAATCCGATCATGAGGGCGCAAACCGCGACCGAATGGACGTAGGTATATTCGTCCTTCGACCGCAGCCGCAACAGTCCGGTGAGCGCTTTCTGATTACGCAACATCGCCTCGGCTACGTCTTCTACCACGGTATCGATATCGGATGTGTTCACCGCCGCGCCATGCGCCACCCGTTCGAACACGCGGCGCATCATTGCCTTGGATCGCGCAATCACCGCGCGAGCTTGATCGCGTTCAGTAAGGGGAACGTCCCCTCCGGCGGTGATGGACTGCAGCACGCCAGAGGGTTGGCAATTCATCCTTGGCTCACCGCGGTTTGCTGGGGATTTGGCCGCCGGTTCCGGAATGCCTGTGCCCTTGGCGGTATCGATCGTCACCCGGTCAATGCCCGCCTTGTGGATGGCTTCGATGTCTCCGGATTCTGAAATCAGGAAGCGGCGACGCCAGAACGGACTGGAGAACCACGAGCCTTTCAGCGCGTGCACGAACATACCAAGTGTAAGCTGGTGCGTTTCAATCGTGATTTTCATGGCGCCACGCTAATCTACGATTGTAAACATATGATGAGTTTCCGCGCGGCGAGCGATGAGAGCGCAGAGCTCAGATGAGTAATATGGTGCCTGTGCCAAGGGCGACTACCTGCAGCAGCGCGATACCGAACAGCGCATCGCCAAAACTCTTTTTTGCCGTCTTGTGGCGGAACCGGCGGCAGGCGACATAGGCGGCTGGCGTGCCGCCGATCAGCGCCAGCGTCAGCAGCGTCTGTTCCGATATGCGCC
>JBBSUT010000075.1:0-11977 GCA_038234155.1 Sphingomonadales bacterium
GACAATGACCGGTTGGAGGAGTCGTTGCTGGCACTGGGTTTCGACGTGCCGGTCAACGCCGCGCGGCTGGTGCGGCAGTGGCGTAGCGGAAAACTGCGCTCGATCCGCAGCGAGAAAGCGCGCGAGGGGTTCGAGGCGGTGCTGCCGGCCCTGCTGACCGCCATCGCGGCGGCGCCCGATCCCGCGCGCGCGCTGGCCCGGCTCGATTCGATGTTCGAGCGGGTGCCGAGTGCGATCAATTTTTTCGATCTGCTGGTGGCCCGTCCCGCGCTGATCGCGCTGCTCGGCGATCTGCTCAGCTACACGCCCGTGCTTGCCGACCAGCTGGCCAGGCGGGCGGACCTGATCGACCGGCTTATCGCGCCCGATGCGCGCGAGATGCTCGGCACCGTGGAACAGATAGCCGAGGCGTTGCGGCCGCCGTTTGGCCTGGAATATGAGCGCTATCTGGAGCGGGTGCGCGCCGATGTGGGCGAAATGCGCTTCCTGCTCGGCGCGCAGCTGATCGCGGGGGATGCCGATCCGCTCGACATCGCGGGCGGTTATGCGCGGCTGGCCGAGGCCGCGATCCGGGTACTCGCCGATGGTGCGGTCGCCGAATTTGAAGAGGCGCATGGCCGCGTTCCGGGCGGGGAGCTGGTGATTCTCGCGCTCGGCCGGCTGGGCGGGCGGATGCTGACCCACGCCTCGGACCTGGATCTGATATTCCTGTTCACCGGAAGCTACGAGGCGCGGTCGGACGGGCGGCGCGATCTGGGCGCAACCGACTATTTCAACCGGCTGTCGAAGCGCGTGATCGCCGCGCTGTCGCTGGCAACCGCGAACGGCGCGCTTTATGAGGTGGATACGCGGCTCCGGCCGTCCGGCGCGCAGGGGCCGCCGTGCGTGTCGCTGACCAGCTTTGAAAGCTATCAGCGCGGCAAGGCGTGGACCTGGGAGCATATGGCCCTCACCCGGGCGCGCGCGGTCTATGGCGCCAAGGAGGCAAGCGGCGCAATCGAAGCGATTCTTGCCAATGTGCTGCGCGATCAGACAGCGGGCGACCTGGCCGGCGACGTCCGCGCCATGCGCGGGGATATCGCAGCGCATAAATCGCCCGCCGGTCCGCTCGACGTCAAGCGATTGCCCGGCGGCCTGATCGATGCCGAGTTCCTGATCCATTATTATCAGCTGAGCGTGAAAGCCGGCACGTCTCCGGAAATTGGCCGCGCGGCCAAGGCGCTGGCGGAGGCGGGGTTCGTCCAGCCATGTTTTGTCGCGGCGCAGCGCTTTCTTACCCGGCTGCTGATCCTGGTCCGCCTGGTATCGCCCGATTGCAAGGAGCCGCCGCCAGCGGTGCGCGCGCTGATCGCGCAAAGCCTTGAGCTTGCCGACTGGGAAGCGGTAATGACCGCGCTGGACGCAGCGCGGGCCGCCGTGATCGCCGCCTGGGAAGGCCCGCTCGGTTCGCGCGGCGACATTTGACCAGAGGACAAGAACATGGCCGACCCGCTCCCCGATCCGACGCTCCCCGCTCTGACGCTCCCCGCTCTGACGCTGGTCAACGACGAAGGCAGACCCGCGCTGCTGAGCGCTTATGCCGGCAAGACGCTCGTGCTGTTCTTCTTCCCGCGCGCGAGCACGCCTGGCTGCACCACGGAAAGCATTGCCTTCAGCGCGCTGCTGGGCGCCTTCGCCAAGGGTGATACAGTGGTTGCCGGAGTGTCCAAGGACAGTCCGAAAAAACTCGCCAATTTCCGTCAGAAGCAGGGGCTGAAGGTCGATCTTCTGTCCGATGCCGAGAGCAATCTGTGCGAGCAACTGGGCGTGTGGAAGGAAAAGCAGATGTACGGCAAGCGCTTCATGGGGATCGAGCGGAGCAGCTTTCTTTACGGCGCGGACGGAAAGCTGGTGCGGGCGTGGCGCAAAGTGAAGGTTGGCGGCCATGCCGAGGAGGTGCTCGAGGCGGTGCGCGCGCTGCGATGATCAGCATATCGGACGCTTGCTCTGGGGTTCTGCACACCTCTGCCCCGCGCGAGAAGCTGATGGCAGCGCGCAAGACAGCGCGCGATTGGCGGCTGGGACGGCTAGAGCACGGCTTTGAGGCCGCCATGCCGGACGCGCCGGGGCGGCCGGAAACGCCTGCGCTGCTGGCCCCCAACTGCATGCCGCGCCGGGGCAAGGCCGGGTCCGAAAAGGGCCGAATCGCGCTGCTCCACGCGCTCGCGCATATTGAATTTTCCGCGATCGATCTTGCGTTCGACATGGCCGGGCGTTTCGGCGCGGCATTTCCGCGCGATTTTATCGACGACTGGATGAAGGTGGGCGCGGACGAAGCGATGCATTTCGCGCTGCTCGACCGGCGGCTGCGCCAGCTCGGCAGTTTCTACGGCGCCATGCCTGCGCACGATGGGTTGTGGGAGGCCGCGGCGGATACGGCGCACGATGCCATGGCGCGGCTGGCAGTGGTGCCGATGGTGCTGGAGGCGCGCGGTCTCGACGTCACACCGTCCATGGTCGCGCGGCTCCAGTCGGCGGGCGACACAGCATCGGCCGCGATCTTGCAGCGCATATACGAGGATGAAATCGGCCATGTCGGATTCGGCTCGAAATGGTTCGCGTGGGGATTCGCCCATGGCACCGGAGCGAACGATCAGGAGCTGAAAACGCCCGCCGATCTTTGGGTTTCGTTAATCAAATGCCATTTTCGCGGGTCTTTGAAACCACCGTTCAACGACTCAGCGCGCCAACAGGCCGGTCTGACGCTGGAATACTACGGAGCTGTTGCGTCACCGGTCTCTTTCAGGCTGTAGCGATAAACACGAGGGGCGAGAGAGAGTTCCATCTTCTCCGCAAATATTTTTTAACCGATACTGGCGCTATGATGTGCCGGACACGGAAAAAGGGTTGGGTCTTCTATGATGTCTTCTGTTTCGATCGCTGGACGCGTCTTCTCGCTTGCTCTTGTGGCAAGCGCCATGGCGGCACCGGCGCATGCCAACAGCAGCGCTTCCAGCACCTTTGAAATAGACGACCAGCTGCAAGGTTCCGAAAAAATCATCACGCCGCTGGGCGAGGCTGATGCCAATTTCAAGCAACTGTTCAACGTCTGGAGCAACCGGGACACCGCCGGCAAGCCCAAGCTCGAGATTTCCGTGCCGTCGATCCAGCCGGTGTCGGGTTACCGCCTGACCAGCCAGTTCGGCTATCGTACCGATCCGTTCAGAGGCCAGCGCGGCAACCACAAGGGCATCGATATGGCCGGCCCCGTCGGCACGCCGATCTACGCCACCGCTGACGGCCTGATCGAACGGGCGGGCTGGGTGAACGGCTACGGCAATTTCATCGAGATCGAGCATGGCAACCAGATCGAGACGCGTTACGGCCATATGTCGCGCCTCAACGTGGAGCAGTACCAGCGCGTCAAGAAGGGCGATCTGATCGGCTACATGGGGTCCACGGGCCGTTCGACCGGCAGCCATCTCCACTATGAAGTCCGCATCAACGGAGAGCCCGTCGATCCGATGGCCTTCATGACCCTCACCAACGAGACTTTACTTGCCAGCGACGACAGTGCTACGGATTCGATAGGCGGTCCGAACGACTAACCCCGTTCCCGCCCGTCAGTCACCTTTGGGAGAGGGTGCAGAGACTCGGGGCGTGCAGGGCCAAGGCCTTGCCGCCCCTTTTTATTGCGCCTATCTCTATCCCATGACACAGCCCTCCATCACGCTCCTGCCAGCCGCTGCGCGCCGTGTGGCCGTTATCGCCGAAAAACAGGGCGTGCCTGCGATCCTGCGGCTTTCGGTGGAGGGCGGTGGATGTTCGGGCTTCCAGTATAAGTTCGGTCTCGTCGAGACGCTGGACGCCGACGATACTGTGACCGAGGAGCAGGGTGTGAAGCTGGCGGTCGATGCGATCAGTCTCGATCTTGTGCGCGGAAGCGCGGTCGATTTTGTGGAATCGCTGGGCGGCAAACATTTTGCGGTCACCAACCCCAATGCGGCCTCCGGCTGCGGATGCGGCACCAGCTTTTCGGTTTGACGATCGATCGCGCGACTTCGGGCTGACAATGGCAGCGCGCGGCGCTACATCTGCGCCCATGCTCATCGCCAGTTACAACATCAACGGCGTCAAGGCGCGCCTGCCGCGGCTCATCGAATGGCTGGAGGAACGCCGGCCGGACATCGTCTGTCTGCAGGAACTGAAAAGCGCGGACGAGGGCGTGCCCGTCGCGGCGTTCGAAAAGGCGGGCTATGGCGCGCTGATCCACGGACAAAAGGGCTTCAACGGCGTTGCCATCCTGGCCCGCGGTGCGCAGCCGGTTGCAGTGCGCAGAGGACTGGAGGGCGAAGCGGACGACGAGCAATCGCGCTATCTGGAGGCCGATGTACATGGTCTGCGCGTCGCCAGCATCTATCTGCCCAACGGCAATCCGCGGCCGGGGCCAAAGTTCGATTACAAATTGCGCTGGATGGAGCGGCTGCGCGCGCGCGCGGCCGAGATCTGGGCAGAAGAAGTGCCGGCGGTGCTGGCGGGCGACTATAACGTCATCGCGCGCGACCGGGATACCTATTCGGTGCGCGCGATGGCCGACGATGCGCTGATGCAGCCAGAATCGCGCGCCGCCTATCGCTATATGCTCGCCGATGGCTGGACCGACGCGCTGGCCACCCATTATCCGGCGGGCGGTGTCTGGACCTTCTGGGATTATCAGCGCGGTGCATGGCAGCAGGATCATGGCTTTCGCATCGATCATCTGCTGCTCTCCCCGGAAACTGCGGACCGGCTGCGGAACAGCGGAGTCGACAAGGAGTATCGCGGCCGGGAAAAGGCCAGCGACCATGCGCCGACCTGGATAGAATTGCGCGGCACATAGGTTCAGCGCTGCGTCTGCCGCAAGGAGCGGTGCCTTCCCATCGTTTTCAGGATCACCCGGCTGTTGTTCAACGTCATCCGTGTTCTGCTTTTGGCCCTGATCGCGGTCTGCGCCGCCGCCCCGGTTTCAGCTCAGGACGGTGGGACCCGGGACCATGCGCCGCGCTTTTGCCCCAATCGGCCCGGTCTGGGCAGCAGCACCTGCAGTACCGGCCAAGGCCATGTCAGCGCGGAAATCGGGCTGGCCAGCCGGTCCATTGACAAGAGCGACGGCGCGCGCAGCGACAGCGTATCGGTGGCCGACAGTTTCCTGCGCTACGGCCTGGACGACCGGACCGAACTGCAACTGGGCTTTATCGCTTTTACGCATCTGTACGATCGCAGCGGCGCCGCAATCACCAAGAATGGCGGTTTTTCCGACGTCCGTCTGGGCCTGCGCCGCAACCTGATCGGCAACGACGGCGGGGATGCGGCGCTGGCGATCGAACCTTATGTCGCGCTGCCGGTGGGCGCCGCTGCGGTATCGGCCGGGGACTGGAGCGCCGGGGTGGTTATTCCGTCCAGTTTCTCGTTCGGTTCCGGCTTCACCCTGGGCGCAACCGGCATCGCCGCGGCGGCGGCAGACGCGGACGGCGATGGACGGCATTTTGCGGCAAGCGAATATCTGGGAATCAGCCACGCGATCACCGGCAGCGTCGGGATAACCGGGGAACTGGGCGTCAGCTATGACAATGATCCGACGGGCGACGTCTGGGCGCCGGTGGCGTCGATCAGTCTGGCCTGGACGCCGCGCGCTCTGCTGCAGCTGGACGCCGGCACGGTGATCGGCCTGGACAACGACAGCCCGGATGTGCAGCTCTATATCGGCATTTCCAGAATATTCTGAACGACTGAAGATTTTCTGAAGACCGGGCCGTTTCCGAAGACCGGGCCATCTCTGAAGACCGGGCCGTTTCTGAAGAACAGGCAGTTTCTGAAGAGCTGGGAAAGTCTGAACGGTGGCGTCAGAGCGTCTTCTCATAGACCGTATAACAGCGGTTGATCCGGCAATCGAGCGATTCAGCGATGGCGATCATGCCCTGATTGTCGTCCAGTATCCAACCGATCTCGCCGCGAGTGGCATCGTAATGCTCGACCGAGGCGCGGCGAATATATTCGATCATCATGAAAGCCAGCTGGCTTGCCAGACGGCTGCCCTGATGTACTTTCAGCACGCCCATCAGCGGTACGCGCATTGTGCGCACCTGCGGATTGCGCAGCCACAGCAGCAATTTGGCCCAGCCGAAAGGCCACAGCGTTCCGTTCATGGCCTTCAATGGCTCGTTGAGATCGGGCAGCGTCATCATGAATGCCACCGGCTTGCCTTCAAGCTCGGCGATGCGGATCAGATCCTCGCGCACGATCGGCTTCAGTTTCTTGCCGGCATAGGCAATTTCGCGGTCGGTCAGCGGCACAAAGCCCCAATTGTGAGACCAGGCATCGTTCAGGATCGCCAGGATGGTGGCGGCTTCCTGGGCAAACTTCGCCTTGTCGACCTTCCGAACGGTGATCCGGCTGCTGCGTTCGCCAGACTGGATGACACGCTGGATCAGTTGAGGAAAGGGCTTCCGGATGTCCAGCTCCCAGGTGCTGAGCTGTTTGACAGCGGTGTAGCCAGCCGCCTCGATCCAGCGTTGATAGGCGGCCTTGTGGTGGCCCATCATGAGCGTGGGGCTGTGATCATGGCCCTTGGTCAGCAGGCCGGGCTCGTCCCAGATTGACAGCGATAGCGGCCCGAGCATGCGAACCATGTTCTGGCCGCGCAGCCAGTCCTCGGCTGCCGCGATGAGCGCATCGCCCGCCGTCTGGCTCTCCGCCTCGTACATGCCGAAATTGCCGGTGCCGGGGCCCATGCCCTGTTCGACAGGCTGTTCGAGCGCCAGTTCGTCGATATGCGCGGCGATGCGGCCAACCACGTGCCCGTTCGCACGGGCCAGGAACAATTGCAGGCGTGCATGATCGAAGAACGGGTTTTTCTTGCGGTCGAGCAACTCGGCCACATCGCTGCGCAGCGGAGGCACCCAGTGCGGATCGTCCGCGTAAAGCCTGTAAGGCAGATCGATAAAGGCACGTACGCCATGCTTGTCTGTGACGGGATCGATCGTGATGTCGGTCATGCGCAAAATACTCCTGCCTGCGCATCAGCACAGGCAGGGTTTTCCGGCAAGATCAAGCGTCGGTTTTTGCCTGCGACCGGCGGCGCGGATGGCCGGATGCGATGCCCCCGGACAGGTCCTTCACCCACGGGTAGCTGATTGCCGCCTCTTCGTCATATCCCAAATTGAAGACCGTGGCCGAACGCTTGGGAATGTCCTTTCGGTGATAATAGGTGCGAAACACCTTGTCCCAGCCAAAATTGGTGATGCCGTAATTGCCGCTCTCGTGGTGGAAATGATGCTCCAGATGGCGCTGCTTCATATAGCCGATCAGCTTGTTCTTGGGCTTGAACGCCAGATGCTGCATGCAGTGCACGAACTCGTAATAGCAGGTCGTCACCAGACCGGTGGCAAAGGCCGCCGCGGCCCCGCCAATCCCGCCGATCAGATAGCCAACCGGCAGGGTGGCGATCGCAATGGTTGGCAGCGTGGTGTGGAGCGCGCCGAACAGAACTTCGAGATGGTTCGGATCCTGATGGTGATCATAATGGATGCGCTTCCAGGTTTTGGCGAATATCTGCCGCTTGTACATCCACTGCCCGTGAAGCACGAAGCGGTGCAGGAGATACCAGACCAGCGGATAGATCACGACGCCGGCCAACACCGCGCCGGCCGTGGCCACCGGCGTAGCCGGATACAGCGCGAACACGACGACGCTGGCCGCCGTGAGCAGCAGATAGGACAGGATGGTGTAGTGCTGGAAATAGGCGATCACCAGATCACGCAAGGTCATGCGGTCCAGATAATGCGACCGGTTCCAGAAGCTGCTTGAGGAGGTATCGGCGCTGGCCATGACCTTGATCTTTCCGTTCATATCAAAATTGCGACGTGCGGCCAATTGGGCTGCGTATCGCGGAATGATTGAGCATATGCCACGCCAATACGGCTTCAATGCGACATTCGTTCCGAAAACCCGTCTTATTTGTGTCGCGATTGCTGGCGGATGAAGCACGGGCTGCAGCGATGCCCGCTGAGCGCGGCCATCATTCCTCGGATCTGATGAGCACGGTCTCGCCGACCAGCAGGAACAGCAGGAATGGCGCCCAGGCCGCCACGAACGGATTATAGGCGCCCAGATTGCCCATCGCGAGCGAGAAGTTGTCGACCACGAAATAGGCAAATCCCAGCGCCATGCCGATCACCACCCGCATGAAGGTTTTGCCCGCGCGGGCTAGGCCGAAGCCTGCGATCGATCCCAGCAGCGGCATCAGGATGGAGGCCAGCGGGCCGGACAATTTGTGCCACATGGCCGCTTCTGCCGGGCCGGTGGGGCGTCCGGCGGCACGTTGTTCGGCAATCGCGCGGCGCAGATCGGCGAAGCCCAGCGCATCAGCATCCAGCGAAGATATGGTGAAGCGGCTCGGCTCCACCCCGGCGGCCACCTCCATCGTGCGGGACGCGCCGGTCTGTGCGCTGGCCACGTCGAACACGGTGGCATCGTTCAGCAGCCAGGCGCTACCGGTCCAGCGGGCCGAACCGCCCTGGATCACGGACCGCAGCGCGCCGCCCTGGCGATCGTTGATCCGCACGCCGCGCAGGATCATCGACGGGCCGCTGCCAACGATCCGATCGGCGTGGATCAGATCGTCGCCGTTCAGCACCCAGACGTTGGTGCGGATGTCGCTGTCACGCGGCACTTCGCCATAATCGACCGCTTGCCAGGCTGTCAGCTTGGCGGTGGTGGATGCCAGAACATGATCGTTGAAGATGAAGGTGATGAACGCCACGCCGACCGCCGCCACGATCAGCGGCGCCAGGATCTGATGCGCGGACAGGCCGGATGCCTTCATCGCCACGATTTCGCTGTTGCTGTTGAGGCCCGCCAGCATGATGAGTGTGCCCAGCAGCACCGAGAACGGCAGGAACTGCGCAATGACCTGCGGCGATCGCCACAGGATATAGGTCACGATCTCGGCCGATCCGTTGCCGGATACCGCCAGGATGTTGCTGCTCTGGCGCAGCAGATCCAGGCTCATCAGGATGATGACCAGCATCGCGAGCACGGCCAGACTGCGCGTCAGGAACGTCTTCACCATGTACCGGCCCATGGTGGCCGATGGAAAGAAGCTGATCGTGTTCACCCTGTCTGCTCCATGCGCCGCTCACTGCTGCGAAAGCCGAAGCGCAGGCGGCGGCGCACCCAGGCGGCGGCCTTGTCGGTGCGCTTCTCGATCGCGCCGATCGGTTGGCCGCCAGGCACATAGGCCAGCACATAATACATCCACAGGATCAGCGCCGCAAAGCCCGCGAACGGCAACCACAGCGATACCAGCGGGCTGATCTTGCCGAGCGCAGCCACGCCTTCGCCAAATTCGTTCACCTTGTGATAGGTCACGATCATCACGATCGCGAACACCACACCCAGGGCCGAGGTCGATCGTTTGGGCGGCACCGCCAGCGCTATCGCCAGCAGCGGGATCAGCAGCATCACGGCCAATTCGACCATACGGAAATGGAAATTGGCCAGCGCCGCATCGCGCACCTCCATGGTGTAGGACGCGTCGCCCGCCACGCGCAGCAGTTCGAACAGCGTATTCTCCTTGTCCTCCACGCCGCCGCGCATGCGGAACTGCTCCATCCGCGGCAAATCGATCGGCAGGTCCTGCATCTGGAACGTCAGCACCCGCGTACCTTTGAACGATGGCGATTGCTGCAGCGCGGTGCCGTTCTTGAGGCGCAGCAGCATCAAATTGGGATCGGCGGTGCTCAGGAACTGGCCGCTCTGCGCGGTGGCGGTGAAATGATTGCCCTTCTTGGTGGCAACATCGACAAAGATGCCCGCCAGATCGGTGCCCTCGTCCCGGCTCTGCTCCACGCGCAGGGTGACATTGTCTCCCAGCTTGTTGAACTGTCCAACCTTGATCGATGCGCCCAGCGCGCCCGAGCGCAGATCAAACTGCAGCTGCTCATAATAATAGCTCGCAAAGGGCTGCAGATAGCCGACAATCGCAATGTTGATGGCGATCAGGCCGATCGCATAGAGATAGGGCACGCGCAGCAGCCGCCAGTAACTGATGCCGACCGCGCGCATGACGTCGAGTTCCGAGGTGGTGGCCAACCCGCGGAAAGCCAGCAGGATGCCCATCAGCAGCGCCAGCGGAATGGCGATGGCAAAATATTCGGGGAGAAGATTGGCCAGCAGGCGAAACACCACCGCCACCGGCCCGCCCTCGGTCGTCACGAAATCGAACAGGCGCAGCATCTGATCGAGCATCAGCAGCATGGCGGCAATGACGAGCGTCGACAGCAGCGGAATGGCAACCCGCCGGGCGATATATCGGTCGTTCGCGGTCAGCAGTTTCAACTTATGGTCGCCTGATGTCCCAATTTCTGCCGCAAATGGGGGTCATATAGGAAAATACGAAGAGCGAATTCAGGTCGGCAGCGCCCAGTTGATGGCGCGGTCGATAAGCCCAAGGAAAGCGAAATACCATGAAATATTCTATCGCAGGGGTCGCAGCGTTGAGCGCCCTGGCTCTGACAGCCGTGCCGGCACAGGCGCAATATGCCGAGAGAATTCAAAACGACATGAGCCAGTGCGACGGCTCTGGCCCGGCGCTGCTCGTGACCGTCACGGGTTTCAAGAGCGCGGTCAACCGCGTCCGTGTCGTCAGCTACCGCGCGGTGGAGGGCGATTGGCTGAAGAAAGACCGCTGGCTCAACCGCATCGATACGCCGGTCAGCGGCAAGGCCATGAAATTCTGCATGCCGATGCCTGCGGCCGGCACCTATGCTGTCGGCGTGCGTCACGATTATAACGGCAATGACGACGATGATCCGTTCAAGGACGGCTGGGGCATGAGCAACAACCCGTCGATCGGTCTCGGCGCGTTGCTGGCGGGCGGATCGTTCGGCAAACCGCCGGTATCCAAGGCCTCGGTCAAGGTCGGCAGCGGCGTCACGCCGATCACGATCAAGCTGAAATACCCCTGATCTCGCGCCGGTGATTTCGAACCTGTGATTTCCCACTGACGCTGTGGTCTGCTATGGCGGGTTGGAGTAGCGGAAGGGGAAATTCATGGCCTATTCGATCGACGAGCGTCCGATTCACTTGGGATTGGGCGCTCGTGCGCATGCGGAGCCTAACTTTACGGGTGCGATGCAATGGTATGACGACTACAGCACCCGCCACGCCGCCGATGGCGCCGAAGGCCGGCTGGTATCGTTCCACCGTTTCACCGAACCATGGGCCATGTGGGAGATGCACCCGGCGGGTGACGAAGTGGTGCTGTGTATGTCTGGCTCCATAACCTTGCACCAAACCGCCGCAGATGGGCAGACCGGGACGATCGATTTGAAGCGGGGCGATTATGCGATAAACGCGCCCGGCGTCAGGCATACCGCCGATATCGAGGGGGAGGCGACTGCGCTGTTCATAACGGCGGGGGAGGGCACCCAGCACCGTCCGCGCTGAAACGCTACGCCGAGCACGCAGCGGAGCTTTGCTCCGATCAGATAATACCGGTCGCCTTACCGGCGCGCTCGAACATACCCAGGATGTCATCGACCTGCGCGCTCGAGTGTTCGGCGCAAAGCGAGCAGCGCAGCAGCGTCATGTTCGCAGGCGTCGCGGGCGGGCGGGCCAGATTGACGTACAGCCCCTCGTTCAGCAGCGCTTCCCACATCGCCGCGCCGCGTTCCAGATCGGGCATGATGACCGCGATGATCGCGCTCTGCGGCTCGTCGGTGCCGAGCGTGAAATCCAGCGCCTTTAATCCGGAATGGAGTTTGCGCGAATTATCCCACAGATGCGCGCGCTTCTCCGCGCCGTCCATCAGCTTGCGGATCGAGGTGGCGGCGGTCGCCACGACACTGGGCGGCAGCGAGGCAGTGAACACATACGGCCGGCAAACCAGACGCATCACCTCAAATTTGGGATGGTTCGACACACAGAACCCGCCAACCGTACCGACGGACTTGCTGAA
>JBBSUT010000076.1:0-11862 GCA_038234155.1 Sphingomonadales bacterium
ATTTGTGACGGCGGGAATGTTGCAGAGCCGCGGGGACAAAGACTGAACTTTTAACCTAAGGACGCGCGTCGTCTGCACAGTCCGTTCGCCCCGGGCGTGTCGATGAGCCGTCTTGTTTCCGCCGAGTTGGGGAACCGAAGATACGGTGTTTCGACATGCCCGGCGCGAACTGGCTGGACCGTCACCTAATATGCTTCCGCTTCTACTTTCAATGTTGCAAAACCCCAGATGAACACGACGGCGGCAATGGCAGCGGCAAGGATAAACACGCTCCAGCTGTTTTGATTGTAGATGTAAACGCCGAAGCTTGGGCCCAGGATAAAGGCGCCGCCGTTGATCGAGGCGACCATGCCCGCCACCGCTCCCTGATCTTCCGGCTCGACGGCCAGCGATGCGCCCGCGGTGAAACCCGGTCGAAACATGGCGAAACCTAGTGAAGCGATGCCGAAACCGGCACATATCTGGTACAGGCTGTCAGCCGCGCCCATCATCAGCGACCCGGCTGCGATGAAGGCCATGCCGTACAGGATGCACGCGCGCGGCCCCATGCGCAGCATCGGGATAACGCCCCATTGCGCAATCAGCGTCGCGGCCGCGCCCACGGTCAGCACCAGCGCGGTCGGCTCATAGGCTTCGCTGGGCGTGGCGCGCAGGCCCAGTCGATCGAGCACGAGAAACCCGGCGACGAAACTGATGATGGCCTGCGCATGGCCGCCGACCAGCCCGACGGCGAGCCAGTTGCGCACGCGCGGATCCCGCCATGCGAGCCGGGTGCGCTCGACTGTACCGTCCGGGTCCGGATCGAGCGAACTGGGCGCGGCGCTGGCGAAAGGTTCGCTGCTGGCGAAGCTGCGGGTGGCGAAGCGCGGATCGTCGTTCGGCAGTTTGAAGCGCAGCGCCAGGATCACGAAGAAACCGATAGCGGCAAACACCAGCATGGGCCCGGCATCGTCCACGATCGGCAGGATGAAAAAAGGTGCGAGGAACGGTCCGATGATCGTGCCGAGGCCGAAACTGCTGGCAATGAGCGAGAGCGATTTGGTCCGCTGCTCCCGGTCCGTGCGAGCCGCGACATAGGCCTGCACGGCAGGCGGCGCAGCTGATCCGAATGCGCCAAAGATCGAGCGGAACAGCGCAAACACGATCAGCGTTACCCCGCCGGTCATCAGACCGTTAAGCCCGGCAAACAACACCAGACCGCAGCTTAACATGGAGATGGAAAAGGCGGTGACGCCCAGCGTCATCAGCGCCTTGCGCCCCCGCTTGTCCGACAGCCGCGCCCATTTGGGCGCTGTAATAACCCAGAGCAATGCGCTCCAGGTGAAGGCGGCGCTGATCCAGTAGTCCGCGACGCCCAACTGCGTCCCGATGGCGGGCAGCACGCTCTGCATGGCGGTGTTGCCCGCCGCGCTGATCAACATCACCATAAACAGGAT
This sequence comes from Sphingomonadales bacterium, assembly GCA_038234155.1. GTDB lineage: Bacteria > Pseudomonadota > Alphaproteobacteria > Sphingomonadales > Sphingomonadaceae > Novosphingopyxis. The sequence goes on from JBBSUT010000076.1 coordinate 1,437, forward strand.
GGCCATGCGCCCCGTTGGTATGGCTGGCAAAGCAGGCGTCATGATTTGCGGTGCAAGATCGGGAACCGGCGTTTCCGACATTAGCGCGTATCCCGCATCATGTTTGGGCACCATATCTCGGTCATTATTATTCGGTCATTATTTTTCTGGCACCAATGTGGCTGAAGCCTCAGTCCTGGACCCGGCCGATACCGCCGCTCACAGTTTTGTCCATCGTGCTGACCAGAAAATAGGCGATGCCGCGATAGATGCGGATGAAGAAACCATTGTTCGCATCATGTACTTCCTGCGTTACCGCCACCGAATTGGCGGTCATGGCATCGATCCGCTCACGAACGTGCGCGGCGGCCTCCGCGCTTTCGATCCGCACCATGATCTCCAGGTTCACGAACAGGCTGCGCGCGTCCATGTTGGAGCTGCCGGCATAGACGATATCGTCGATCACCACGCATTTCATGTGCAGTCGGCGCGGCTGAAATTCGAACAATTCGGTCTGACGCTTCAGCAGATAGCCGTGGGTGAGGCGATGGGCCGCCAGCGTGATGCTATGATCGGTTTTGCCCGCCAGAATTAGCCGCGCCTTTCCACGTTTTGCCAAGTGGCCGATGCGTTTCATGATGCCCCGCCCTGGAGAAAAATAGGCGGCAACCATGTCCAGCCGCTCGCCCTTTTGCAGATCTTGCTTCAGCGATCGGACCCAGGGACTGAGGCGTCCCGGACCACCGATAGTCCATTCCAGTGGACCGTCGTCGCCGCGCCAGTTGCGCACCAGCCGCCGCACATCGCGCAGGCGCACCTTCTTCTGCTTGGCGATGGTGATCAGCTTCTCGTAATAATCACACAGCTGGCAGGCGTCTGGTCCGGACACCATCACGCCCATATCCTCCCAGCTGTTATCCGGCGGGTCGGCCTTGCCGAAATAGGGCGCAGCCATGTTGAACCCGCTGACGATGGCGTGCTGTTGGTCGACCACGAGGATTTTCTGATGGTTGCGGATCAACGATTTGGTGGACCATGCGGCGGAGAATTTGTGCCAAGTACCGCCCTCCTTGAGGAATTCGTCGAAAAACGCGTCGGGAGTCTCTTCGCTGCCGATGGCATCGACAACCAACTGAACGTCAACACCTCGTTTGCAGGCCCGGCAAAGGGCCCGCATGAACGCTGAACCCACCTCGTCGTCGCCCACGAAATAGAAAAAGGTGCGGACCTGGTCTTGCGCCATGTCAATGAGACCGAGCACGGCCGCCAGCCGATCCTCGGGCTCATGATAAAAGCGGACCTCGTTTTCTTCCACCATGAAAACCGGCACGTCGATGTCGCGCGGATCACGATGCTCGCCGCCTTCCTTGCCCTCCTGATTGCCGCTTTGAGCGCTGCAATCTCCCACGGTCATGCGGCCAGTTCGGTGGCGGTCAGCGCGTATAGCGGCGCGGCACCAGCCATGGCCGCGGCCTCCAGTCCCGCCGCCTCCGGCACCATGGCGGCGATATAATAGTCTGCCGCCGCGATCTTGGCCTTGCAGAAGGCATCGCTGCCATCGCCCAGTTCTTTGCTGGCGGCGGCGCGTTGCTTGGCCATGAGCCAGCCGCAGACCAAAGTGGCGAACATCGTGAGAAACGGCACGCTGCCGCCCAGCTTGTCATCGATCATGGCGTCTTCTTGCATCCACTCCATGACCCGCTGCGTAGCGGCGGCCAACTGCGCCAGCGGACCGCCGTCGCGCGCATCGGCCGCAATTTGCGACAGCAGGGCGCGCATCGTTGCTCCGCCATTCATGCTCATCTTGCGGCCCACAAGGTCGGCGGCCTGGATGCCGTTGGTGCCTTCATATATCGGCGAGATGCGGGCGTCCCGGTAATGCTGCGCGGCGCCGGTTTCCTCCACGAAGCCCATGCCGCCATGAACCTGGATACCAAGGCTCGCGATCTCGATACCCAGATCGGTCGCATAGGCCTTGGACAACGGCGTCAGCAGGTCGGCCAGTGCGCGCGCATTTTCATCGCCAAGCGTGGCGCGGTCGACCTGGCCGCTGGCATAGTAAAGCAGCGCGCGGATCGCCTGCGTGCCCGCCTTCATCCGCAGCAGCATGCGGCGAACGTCGGGATGGTCCATGATGACGACGGACCCGCCGCTTTCCTGGCCCGCACGGGCCGATTGTACGCGCTCCATGGCAAATGCCATCGCCTGCTGCGTTGCCCGCTCGCTAATCTGCACGCCCTGCAGGCCGACGTTCAGCCGCGCATTGTTCATCATCGTGAACATCGCGCGCATGCCGCCATTTTCCGGCCCTATAAGATAGCCGATGCTGTCGCCGTCCTCGCCGTAAGCCAGGACGCAGGTGGGCGAAGCATTTATTCCCAGCTTATGTTCTATGGATATGGTCTGGACATGATTGTCCGCGCCGATGGAACCATCGGCATTGACCCGAAATTTCGGCACCAGAAACAGCGATATACCGCGCGTGCCGGCGGGCGCGCCGGGCGTGCGCGCCAGAACGAGATGAACAATATTCTCGGCCATGTCGTGATCGCCAAAAGTGATGTAGATTTTCTGTCCCTTGATATTCCAGCCGCCATCGCCGCGCGGGGTTGCGGTGGCGGTCAGCGCGCCGACGTCCGATCCGGCCTGCGGCTCGGTCAGGTTCATGGTGCCGGTCCATGCTCCGCTGGCAAGCCTGGGCAGATAGAGGTCTTTCTGTTCCTGGCTGCCGTGATGCGCGATCGCCTCGACCGCGCCAACGGACAGGATCGGGCAGAGCGTCAGCGCCATATTGGCCGCGCCCAGGCTCTCAAGCGATGCGGTGGCAAGCGAGAACGGCAGGCCCTGGCCGCCGTAATCAGCCGGTGCGGCAATGCCTGCCCAGCCGTTCTCGACATAGGCGTCCCACGCGGCCTTGTACCCTTCCGGCATCACCACATGTCCGTCCTGCATACGGGCGCCGACCGTATCGCCGATGCGGTTGAGCGGGGCGAACTCCTTCTCCGCAAATGCGCCGGCACCTTCGACGATCGCCTGCACCATGTCCGGCGTTGCGTCTGCAAAACGGTTGTGTCCGGCCAATTCATCGATCTTCGTTATGTGCCTCAAGACAAACATCTGCTCGCGGGTGGGGGCGGTGAACATGGACAGGGCGCTTTCTTTATCGGAACGGCGCACATGCTATAGGTGCACCGCGCGGCAGTTGCAAAGCACGGCAATGCGTTGGATGGAGCAGGGCCCATGACGATCAAGCCAGCCAGCGAAGCGACCATCGCCGAAGCCGCCGCCCTACTGCAGTCCGGAGCGGCCGTGGCGCTGCCGACGGAGACCGTCTACGGACTGGCGGCCGACGCTGCGAGGGCTGATGCCGTGGCGCAAATCTATCGTATCAAGGGGCGGCCCAGCTTCAATCCGTTGATCGTGCACGTGCGCGGCAGCGCCCATGCCGAGACGCTGGCATTGTTCGATGCGCCCGCCCGGGAGCTGGCGGCGCGCTTCTGGCCCGGCCCGCTCACCCTGGTGCTGCCGAAACGCAATGAAGCGCCTCTCGCGGACGCCGTAACGGCGGGGCTACCGACGGTGGCGCTGCGCTGCGCTGCGCATGCCGTGATGCAGGCAGTGCTGCGCGCCAGCGGACTGGCATTGGCAGCGCCATCGGCCAATCGCAGCGGAACGATCAGCCCGTCTGAGGCAGCCCATGTCGCGGCGTCGTTGCGCGGCCGCGTGGATCTGATCGTTGACGGCGGAGCCACGCGGCAGGGCCTGGAGTCCACTATCGTGAAGCTGGACGGCGACGGCTGGCGGTTGCTGCGGCCCGGCCCACTGCCGCTTGCGGCGCTGATCGATGCGCTGGGTGGTGCGCCGCGGATGGAGGCGGGGCAGGGGATCGAGGCGCCGGGCCAGATGGCGAGCCATTATGCGCCGTCCAAGCCGCTCCGGCTGAATGCGATGTGGGCCGAACAGGACGAATGGTGGATCGGGTTTGACACAGTGGGAGGCGACGACACGCTGTCCGCCACCGGAAATCTGGCCGAAGCTGCGGCCCGGCTGTATGCTGCGATGCACCGCGCGGATGCGAGCGATCGTGCACGGATCGCGGTGGCACCGGTGCCGTTCGATGGTATCGGAGCGGCGATTAACGACAGACTGCGCCGGGCGGCGGCCGCGTAGGCTTCAGATCGGAGCGGGGGTCAGATCGGAGCGGCGGTTAGATTGTCGATGTCGCGCTGCACCTTGAAGAGATCATTGCAGGCATTGCTTCCCGGTTCGCGGTCACAGCGGCGCTGCAGACTGTCGCGTTCGCGCGCCAGCTTGCCGAGCCGCTCTTCACGCTGACGAAGCTGCTTGCCGCGCTTCTGATCGCGTTCAGACTGGCTGGTGGTGACCGCGTCCACTCCTGCGCTGGCGGCGCGCACCGGCAAGGTGACAACATTCGCGATAGTGCCCAGACATCCCCCCAGCAGGGGCGCGAGTAACAAGGCGGGCAGGATACGCATGGCAAACATGGGAGGGAGACTAGCCTGCCCGTCCTGTGCGTCAAATGAACAATGCGCCGGACAGGCGCGCAAGCGCTCAGGAAATGAGATCGAGCGCGAAGGCGCGGATGTCGTCCCTCATGTCGTCCCGTTCCATCGCCAGTGCCAGATTGGCCTGGATGAAGCCGGTCTTCGAACCGCAATCAAAGCGGCGGCCGTCAAAAATGTGGGCGTGGAAAGGCTGCTTGCCGATCATTTTGGCCATCGCATCGGTAAGCTGGATCTCCCCGCCCGCGCCAGCGCCCTGTGTTTCCAGCACGCGCATAACTTCCGGTTGTAGAATGTAGCGGCCGGACACGATCAGGTTGGACGGCGCGTCCTCAACAGCGGGCTTTTCGATCAGCGCTTTGACCTCGGTCAGCTTGCCACGGCGCTCTCCTGGGTCGATGACGCCATAGCTGGATACCTTGTCGCGCGGAATCTCCAGGACGCTGATCAGGTTGCCGCCCACCTCCTCATAGGCATCCACCATCTGACGCATGCAGCCGGGGCTGCCGTGCATCATCTCGTCCGGCAGGAAGATCGCGAACGGTTCGTCGCCCACGATGGCCCGCGCACACCAGATGGCGTGGCCTAGGCCGAGCGGCTCCTGCTGCCGCACATATACGCAGTTGCCCGGCGTCAGCCGCGTGCCGTCCAGCACGCGCATGTCCTTGCCGCGGGCGGACAGCGTGGCTTCCAGCTCATAGACGATATCGAAATGATCCTCGATCGCGGTTTTGCCGCGGCCGGTAACGAAGATCATCTGCTCGATTCCCGCCTCGCGCGCCTCTTCCACCGCATATTGGATCAGCGGTTTGTCAACGATGGCCATCATTTCCTTCGGGATGGCCTTGGTAGCAGGCAAGAAGCGGGTACCGAGCCCGGCGACGGGAAAGACGGCCTTGCGGATCGGTTTCATAAATGATGTCCCGTTCAAAATGCGAATGCCCCCGCTATTGCAGGGGCATCCGGTCCATTCAACATTGCGGCCGCTTAATGTACCTATGCGCTTTCGCGCAGCCGATCGGAAAAGACTTTTTTCAGCTTTTGCAGCTTGGGGGGGATGATGGCCACGCAATAGGGATTGCCGCGGCCTTCGCCCTCCCAGTAATCCTGATGGTAATCCTCGGCCGGATACCAGGTCGTCGCTTCCTCGATCGTGGTTACGATGTCGCTGCTTTGATCTTGCGCGGCGCGTTCGATCGCCGATTCGGCCTCGGCCTGCTGGTCACCGCTGAGCGGGAAGATGGCGCTGCGATATTGCGTGCCCACATCGTTGCCCTGGCGGTTGAGCTGGGTTGGATCGTGGGTCGCGAAAAAGATATCCGCCATATCTCCATAGCCGATTATATTCGGATCATAGGTTACGCGGATCGCCTCGGCATGGCCGGTGCTGCCCGAACATACCTCGCGGTAGGTGGGGTTCTCGACATGGCCGCCAATATAACCGCTCTCCACGACGCTGACGCCGCCAAGCTGCTTGAACACGGCTTCCGTGCACCAGAAACAGCCGCCTGCGAAAATTGCCTGTTCGCTCATCATTTCCATCCTTCATTCGATCCGGACATATTGCTGGCTTCAACATGGGAAGCCTGTGCGGCGGTGCAAGTCACAAGCGTTCAGGCGGAAGCCGTCGCCGGCGGCGGCGAGGCCGTCAGCGCTTTGGCCTCCGCCCCGCGAGATGCGAGCAGGTACATGACCGGCACAACGATGCGCGACAGCACGGTGGAGCTGATGAGGCCGCCAATGATAACGATCGCCAGCGAGGAATAGAGCGCGCCGCCGAAGAGTGCGAGCGGCAGCAGCCCACCGACGGCGGTGACGCTGGTGAGCAGCACTGGCAGGAAGCGCACTTCACCGGCTTTTTCAATGGCATCGCGCAGTCCCATGCCCGACGCGCGCAGCTGGGTGGTAAAATCTACTAGCAGGATAGAATTCTTGATCTCGATCCCGATCAACGCAACAAAGCCGATGATCGCCATGAAACTGAGCGACTGTCCGCTGAGCCACAGCGCCACCAGCCCGCCGAACGTACCGAGCGGGATCACGCCGAACACCACGATCGTCTCCCGGAAGCGCCCGAATTCGGCAACCAGAATGGCGAATATCCCGAACAGCGCGACCAGGATGACCGGGCCGAAATCGTTGAACGTATCGCTGGCCGCCTCCGCTTCGCCGCCAATCTCGACGCGATATCCTTCGGGCAACGCCAGCCGGTCGATCCGCGCCATTGCCGCCTCGGTAATGCGTGAGGCCAGCGCGCCGGGCCCGGCCTGCGCGGTAACCGTCACCGATCGTTCAAGGCCGCGGCGCGAGATCACCGGCGGCACCGATTTGAGCTCTGGCTCGCTAATTTCAGCCAGGCGGATCGGCTGCCCGGATCGGCTGGCAACGTAGATATCCTCCAGCGCATCGACCGAGCGGCGGCCGTTCTCAAACGGGAGGCGAACGACAATGGGATAATCGTCGCCTTCCTCGTCGCGAAACACGCCGGCAGGCTCGCCGTTCACCGCCAGCCGGATGGCGCGGCGCGGCAGGCCAGCTGGGATATTGAGCAGCGCAGCGCGTGAATCGTCCAACTTCAGGTCCAGATCCAGCCGGTCGGTTGCCACGGGATTGGAAACGTCGCGCGCGCCCGGAACGGCATTGAGAATTCGCTCCACCTCGCCCGCAAGCCGTTTGAGTTCGCCGAGCTCCGGTCCCTCGATTCGCAGCGCGACCGGAGCTTCCACCGGCGCGCCGTTGCGAAACCGGGTGAGGCTGATGCGCGCGCCGGGAATGGCGTCCAGTTTGTCGCGCAGCCGTTCCACCATCGCCGCGCTGGCCGCGCCGCGCCATTCGTCCATGACCGCCAGCACCTCGGCATAGCTGGAATAGCGCGTGTTATCGAAGATGTTGTAGAACACCTGAGGGTTGGCTGCCCCAATGTTCTCCGCGCGTATCTTGATATCCGGCTCGGTCGTCAGCACCGCGACCACCTGCTGCACCACGCCGTCGGTGGTGGCGAGGCTGGAGCCTTCTTCTGCCTGCACGGCGATACGAAAATGAGAAACGTCCGCGTCCGGGAATAGCGAAAAACCGATCGATGGCACCAGCAGGAAGGCGGCCAGCGTCAGCGCCATCGCCGCCGTCAGCGTCCGGCGCGGCGCGGCGAGCGCGGCGTGGAGGGCGGGCCGGTACAGCCGCTCGATATGGTGCATAAGCCAGCGCAGCAGTGTGTTGCCCTCCCCATCCGGGTTGCGCTTCAAGATGCGGCTCGCCAGAAACGGGATGATCGTGAGGGATATCAGGAGCGATGCGCTGATGGTGAAGATGATCGCCCACATGAAGCCGCGCGTGAACTGTCCGCCGCCGCCAGGAATGAACAGGATCGGGATGAAGGCAAAGATCAGCACCCCGGTAGATCCGAGCAGTGCAGGCGTGATCTCCTGCACCGCCTCCACCGCTGCGGTGATGCGTGGCTTGCCCATGCGCAAATGCCGCTCGATGTTTTCGACCACTACAATACTGTCGTCCACCAACAGGCCGAGCGAAAGAATGAACCCTGCAATCGTCAGCTGATTGAGCGAAAAACCCGCCCAGTACATGCCGAGCAGTCCGCAGGCGATCGACAGCGGAATGGAAATCATCACGATACCTGACGCGCGCAGCCCAAGCGGCAGCAGCGTGACGATGACCAGCAGCACCGCGATCGTGAAATCGCGCCCTAAATCGCTCATCCGTTTCACCACATCGCGGCTCTGGTCGAACTCCACCACCAGTTTCATGTCGGCCGGCAGCCGCTTGTTCCAGGACGAAATATCCGTCATCAGCTGGTCGCGCAGGCGGGTGACGTCCTCTCCGTCCTTCTGCTGCGCTGTGATGAAGATCGCGCGCGCGCCGTTGTGGCGGGTGATGATACGCTGTTCCTCCGCGCTCCAGCCGATCGCGGCGACATCGCCCAGCCGCAGGACCGCGCCATCATTGGATCGCAGCGGCAGTGCGCGAATGCGATCGAGATCGTCGTAGGCCCCGCCGGCATCGACGTTGAAGCGGCGTCCGCCTGCCTCCACCGCGCCGCCAGTGGTTTCGACCCCGCCCTGGCGCAGCGCGTCGGCCACCAGCGTCACCGGCACGCGCAGTTCGGCAAGCCGGGCCGCGTTGATGGCGACGGTCACCTCCGGCTGCGGCAGCCCGCTAATGCGTGTTTCGCGGATGCCGGGATAGCGGCTGAACCCGTCCGTGATGTCCTCCGCATATTTTTCCAGCCGCCGCCAGCTCGCCCCCTTGCTCACCAGCGCCAACTGCAGGATCGCCGAATTGGTCGTACGCGCGCGGCGAAATTCGAACAGCGTCAACCCGGCGGGCAGCTGATCACGCATCGCGCCGACTTCGCGCGTGACGTCGTTGAAATATTGGTCCGCATCGCCGCCCCATTCAAAGCCCGCTACGATCGTGGCGCTGCCATCGCGGTTGGTCGATTCGATCCGGTCGATGTCGGGCAGGCCCTGCAGCGCTTCCTCAATGGGCTTGGAGACCGTCTCCTCCATCGTCTGCGCATCGGCGCCCGGCAGCACGACACGGATGGTGGTGACGGGGATGGGAAAATGCGGGTCAACCGAGCGCGGGATGGCCTGAAACGCGCTCACTCCCAGCGCGGCGAGCAGCAAAAACAGAACAAGCGTCAGCTGCCAGCGCCGGATCACGAAAGAGGTGATATTCACCGTCGGGTCGCTGCGCGCATTACCGGCCAGTGTGCTCGGCTGCGGGAGTTTGGCGCGGGCCGGCCTGGCCTGGGCTGGGCCGGACGGGGCCGGACCTGGGCGCCAGCACGGTCTTTGCGCCGGGGCCAACGATGCGGACTTTGGCACCCGCGCGCAAGCGCTCGCCGCCGGTCACCACGATCCGGTCTCCGCGGGCCACGCCGCCGCTGATCGTCACGGCGCCGCCCGAGAGTTTGCCTATGGTCACGCTGCGCGGCTGTGCGGTCATGCTGGCGGTGTCGACGACAAACACCAGCCCCTCGCCCGCGCGCACGTCGAAAAGCGCGCTGGGCGGCACTGCGATTCCTGCGTCGCCAGTTTCTGCCGGCAGGGTAAGCGTGACGGTGCCAATCTGGCCGGACCGGATGCGGGCGTTGGCGGGCAGGGCGAACACCGCGATCACGCTGCCGGTTGCATCGTCCGCGCGGCCCTCGATCTCGGTCAGCTTACCGGTTAGTGTGCCGTCCACGCCGCTGAGCGATACGGTGCCGGTGAGGCCCGCCGCCAACCGCGCCGCATCGCTCGCCGCAAACGGGGCGCGCAGCACCAGCCCGCCATCGTTCTGGCCGACGACAAGGGCGGGCATGCCGGCGGCCACCACTTGGCCGGGATCGACTGCGCGGCTCAGCACGACCCCAGAAGAGGGCGCATAAATGCGGGCAGTATCGGTGGCGAAGCCGGCCTGCGACACGCGGGCCCGAGCGGCTTCGGCACCCGCCTGTGTCTGCTCCAGCCGGCCCTTGGTCACCCATCCCTGATCGTACAGTGTGGCAATACGCGACAGCTCTGCATCCGCGCGTCCGGCTTCGGCCCGCGCGGCGGAAAGATCGCCTTGCACCGTGGTAGCATCCAAGGCGGCCAGCAGCGTGCCTTTGGAGACGGCATCGCCCACATTGAAGCGCACCTGTGCCACGCGCCCGGCGGTGGTGAAGCCCAGCGGCGTCTCGCGCCGATAACGTACGGTGCCCACAGCGGAGACAGACCGGCTGGCCGCCGACGGCGCGGCGGTCAAGACGCGGACGGGCAGGGCGCTTTGCGTCTGGACAGCTGGATTGGCCGTATCGGGCGCGGTCTCGCCGCATCCGCCAAGTGTGGACACAGCCAGAAAGACCCATGTCAGCGCCTGCCATACCGCTATTGATCGCCTGCCATAAGGCATGCCCGCTCTCTCCCCCAAACCGTGGTCGA
>JBBSUT010000077.1:0-11198 GCA_038234155.1 Sphingomonadales bacterium
AGATCGGCCTTGCACAGCCGCGCCGCCTGCTCGGCCAGATCGGCGAGTTCTACTTGATCCTCCCCACTGGTGGGGAGGTGGCTCGTCGCAGACGAGACGGAGGGGGGGTGCGGAGTCGCGCCGCCGGAGCGATCCGGCGAGCCCCCTCCACCCCCGCTTCGCGGCGGTCCCCCTCCCCGTTCCGGGGAGGATTTAACGATCCCCTCTTCCACCAGCCAGCGGGCCAGCTTGGCCACCCGCTCCACCTTGTCGGCGAGCGTGCCCAGCTTCTCGTGAAAGACGATGTCCTTCAGCTTCTCCGCATGGACCGCGAGCGGCGTTTTGCGGTCGAGGTCCCAGAAGAACTTCGCGTCGGCCAGCCGCGCGGAAAGCACCCTTTCGTTGCCCGCCACCAGCGCCTTGCCGCCGTCCGTCGCCGCGATATTGGCGGTGCAGATGAAGGCGGGGGCAAGACGATCCTCCCCGCTCGCGGGGAGGTGGCTCGCCAAAGGCGAGGCGGAGGGGGGGTGCGGGCTTGCACCGTCGGTGCGATCTGGAGAACCCCCTCCACCACCGCCTTCGGCGGCGGTCCCCCTCCCCGCAGGCGGGGAGGATTTGGTAACGAAATATTTCTGGTTCACGCGTGCGGTGAGCTGGATCACCTCGGGCGGCACAGCGAGAAACGCGGCGTCGAAACGCCCGAGCAGCGGCACCGGCCATTCGGTCAGCCCGGCATTTTCCACTACCAGCCCTTCGTCGGTGACCAGTTTCAGCCCGGCATCCGCCGCCGCCTTCGCCGCGCCGTCGCGGATGATCGCCGCGCGCTCTTCATGATCGACGATGACGTGGCAGGCGCGCATTTTTACGACATAATCATGCGCGCCGCCGATGGTGATCGGCCCGTCATGGTGGAAGCGGTGGCCCACGGTATCGAAGCCCGACGTCACATCGCCAACCGCGCACGGCACCAGTTCTTCGCCCAGGATCGCGACGATGCCCTGCAACGGGCGCACCCATTTGAGGCTTTCCATACTGGAAGACGCATCGCCCCAGCGCATCGATTTGGGCCAGCTGAACGCGCGCACGATCGCGGGGATCGCTTCGGCCAGCACGTCCCTGGTGGGCCGTCCCGGCGTGTCGATCACCGCGAACAGCACTTTACCGCCCTTCTTGTCCTCGCGCTCGACCAGTTGATCGCGGGTGAGGCCAGTGGAGCGCAAAAAGCCCTCGATCGCTTGTGGCGGCGCATCCGCGCGCGGGCCCTTGCGCTCTTCAGACACCGCCTGCGTTTCATCCGCCAACCCATTGGCAACCAACGCCAAACGGCGCGGAGTGGAATATACGGCGATGCTGTCAGCGTTCAGACCCGCTGCGTCGAGCTGCTGCCGGAACAGCTTCTCGAGCTCGATCCGAGCGCCCTTCTGCATGCGCGCCGGTATTTCCTCCGATCGCAATTCGAGCAGGAACTCGGTCATCACAAATCCTCCCCGTTCGCGGGGAGGGGGACCGTGCTGCAGGCACGGTGGAGGGGGCTATCGACCCGTGCCGCGATTGCAGAAACAGCGCGGTCCATATCCGCCAAGACATCCGAAGCCATCAACCTGAGCACATCATATCCCTTGTCTTTGAGATACTCGTCGCGGCGTTCGTCCCGGACGGCACGATTGCTCAAATCATGAGCCAGGCCGTCTACTTCGACGACCAGCCAGCTCTCAACGCAACAAAAGTCGACAATATAGGGTCCGACTGGGTGCTGCTTGCGGAACTTCGCCCCGATCTGCCGTCTTCGCAACCGCTGCCAAAGCAGCACTTCAGGCAGCGTCATTTCGCGTCGTAGGCTGCGCGCCGTGTACGTTCCAGGGCGCCGCAACTGTGGCGCCGTGCGAGACGGCGAACCCCCTCCACCACGCGGCTGCGCCGAGCGGTCCCCCTCCCCGTCCCGGGGAGGATTTCGGGTCGGCGTCATTCCGCCCACCCGTGACGTTCCATATGCGCGGCGCAGGCGCCTTTTGCCAGATCGCGCACGCGGCCCATATAGGCCTGCCGTTCGGCGACCGAGATCACCCCGCGCGCCTGCAGCAGGTTGAACATATGGCTGGCCTTGATCGCCTGTTCATAGGCCGGGATCGGCAGCTTGGCGTTCAGGCAATTCTCGCATTCTGCCGCGGCCTTGCGGAACAGATCGAACAGCGTCTCGGTATCGGCGACTTCGAAATTCCACGCGCTCATCTGCTTCTCATTGTCCAGGAAGACATCGCCGTAAGTCATTCCACCGTCGTCTTTTTGGCGGCCATTGAAATCCAGATCATAGACACTGTCGACGCCCTGAATATACATCGCCAGCCGTTCCAGCCCATAGGTCAGCTCGCCCGATACCGGCTTGCAGTCATATCCGCCCATCTGCTGGAAATAGGTGAACTGCGTCACCTCCATCCCGTCGCACCAGACCTCCCACCCCAGACCCCAGGCGCCCAGCGTGGGGCTCTCCCAGTCATCCTCGACGAAGCGGATATCGTGGAGCAGCGGATCGATCCCAATCGCGGTCAGGCTGTCTAGATAGCGCTGTTGCAGGTTCTCCGGCGAGGGCTTCAGGATCACCTGATACTGATAATAATGTTGCAGCCGCATCGGGTTGTCGCCGTAGCGCCCGTCAGTCGGACGGCGGCAGGGCTGCACAAAGGCGGCGCGCCACGGATCGGGGCCGAGCGCGCGCAGTGTCGTCGCGGTGTGAAAGGTGCCCGCGCCCATTTCCAGATCATAGGGCTGCACGATCAGGCACCCCTGCGCGCTCCAATAGGCGTGGAGCGTCAGGATCATGTCCTGAAAACTGAGCGGCTTGTCGGCCACGGCGGTCCTTTCGCAGATGCGAGATGTGGCCGACCGCATTGGCTCATGACCCCGTGCCGGTCAAGCCGGGCGGCGGAACAGCGCGGGCGCCGACGCCCGAAGTCTGCGGTGCAAGACCAATGGCCAGGTCTGATCGACATAGCTGAACGCGAAGCTCGGCGTGGCGCGTCAGCAGCCGATCAAGAATGTTCGTGAACATCGTTGGCAGCATGCTTATCTGGGGGCTGCACATTGGAGAGATACCGCTATGACGACATCGCTTTTCCGCCGTACCACGCTGGCCGGTGCTCTGGGGTTGGCTATGCTCGGCCTGACGCCGGCATTTGCGCAGGAGGAGGGCGCGCAGGAGGAGCCCGCGCCCGCCGCTGCCAGCGCGCCGCAAGCGGCTGTCGATCCCGCCGCAAAGGAGCCCGCCGCAAAGGAGGCCGCCGCCGCGGGCAACGTGGCTGCCGATCCAGCGCTCTGGCTGGTCGAGGACGGAGACACCAAAATCTATCTGTTCGGCACGGTGCATCTGCTGAAACCCGGCCTGCAATGGTTCGACGGCGCGGTAAAATCGGCCTGGGACGCCAGCGATACCGCGGTGTTCGAGGTGCTTCCGGGCGACGATCAGGCGGCCATGGTCGCCACCTTCCAGCGCCTTGGCACCGATACGAGCGGCACCAAGCTGCGCGACCGGCTGGAAGGCGCGGACCGCACGCAATATGAGGCGGCGATGACCGGCCTGGGCATTCCCACGCCGGCCTTTGACAGTCTGGAGCCGTGGCTGGCCACCATGAACCTGTCGCTCATCACGCTCGCCAAATCCGGCTATGCCGCCGACAGCGGTGTGGAGCAGGTGCTGATGGGCCGCGCCGCCGCCGACGGCAAGCAGACCGTCGGGCTGGAAACGATCGAGCAGCAGCTCGGCTTTCTCGATGGCCTGCCGATGACCAGCCAGGTCGATTGGCTGAACCAGACGGTCGACATGCTGCCCGAAACCGAGGCCGGGCTGGACGAGATGGTGGCCGACTGGGCGGCGGGCGAGCCGGAGAAGCTGGCGGTTCTGCTGAACGAGGGCATGACCGATCCGGTGCTGCGCGAAGCCATGCTGACGCGGCGCAATGTTGATTGGGCCAAATGGATCGACGCCCGCATGCGCACGCCGGGCACGGTGTTTCTGGCCGTGGGATCGGGCCATCTGGCCGGCGCGGACAGCGTCCAGCGCCAGTTGCAGAATTACGGCATTGCGGCGCAGCGGGTTACCTACTGATCCAGCGCGCGGACCGGCGCGGCCACCATGTCCAGGCTGATCGCCGCGCTGATCGCGCTGCTGCTGATCGCCGCCTGTTCGCCCGCGCCCGGCTATGATATCGGCGCGGATGTTCGCCCGGCCCTGTGGCGGATCGATGGCGCGGACGGGGTAGCGCGCGGCTATCTGTTCGGCACCGTACATCTGCTGCCGGACGGCGTGGACTGGCAGGGCGCGGCGCTCAAAGACGCGGCCGATCGCTCCGACCGGCTGGTGATCGAGGTGCTGGGCGCGGACGATCCGGCCACATTGGTGGCCGCGTTTCGCGCGCTGGCCTTTTCGCCCGGCCTACCGCCGCTGGCGGCGCGGCTGCCGCCCGATCTCTCGGATGATCTTGCGCGGGCAAAGGACGCCATCGGCCTGGGAGCGCTGCGGCTAAACGGCATGGAGAGCTGGGCCGCCGCGCTGACGCTGGCCTCCGCGCAGCAGGACGCGCTGGGGCTGGACCGGGACCACGGCGCGGAGACCGTGCTGCTCGCCGATTTTCGCGCGGCCGGCAAACCCGTCGGCGGGCTGGAAACGCTGGCGCAGCAGCTCGGCGCATTCGATACACTGCCCGAGGCCGACCAGCGGCTGATGCTGCGTACGGTGGTGCGCGCCGAGGGCGACGTTCGCGCCGAATTTACGGCGCTTCTACAGGCCTGGGCACGCGGCGACGAGGCGGGTCTGGCGGCCGCGTCGCAGGGCGGCATGATGGACAGCCAGCCGATCCGCGACGCCATATTGGTGCGGCGCAACCGCGCATGGGCGCTGCGCATCGATGCGCTGCTGCGAGGCGGGGCACGGCCGTTCATTGCCGTCGGCGCTGGCCATCTGGTGGGCGCGGACAATGTGCGCGGGATGCTGGAGGCGATGGGGTATAAGGTGGTGCGGGTGCAATAATCGGCTTTTGCGCGCATCGGCGCAGACCTTCCCCTTCCTTCGACCGCCCACCCTTCTCCCGGCAGCCCGGGCCGCCTCTTGCCTAAATCCGCCTCCGCGCCTATAGCGCGCCGCTTGTCCGGCATATTCATCCCTGGAGGGTGCCGGACGCGAACCAACTGGAGATATATTATGAGCGATCAGCTGACCGTGTCGGCCGAAGCGCGCGAGCGGGCGGGCAAGGGAGCCTCCCGTGCATTGCGTCGTGAAGGCCGCGTACCTGCCGTGATCTATGGCAACAAGAAGGATGCCGTGTCCATCCACGTCGCCGAGAAGGAGCTGAACAAGCTTCTGATGACCGGCCATTTCATGAACAGCGTGATCGAAGTCACCCTGGACGGCGCAACCGAGCGCACGCTGCCCAAGGACGTCCATTTCGATCCGGTCAGCGATCGCCCGATGCATGTTGATTTCCTGCGTCTCGACAAAAACTCGAAGATCGACGTGAACGTCCCTGTGATGTTCATCAACGAGGAAGCGTCCCCGGGCCTGAAGCGCGGCGGCGTGCTCAACGTTGTGCGCCACGAGCTGGAACTGCTCTGCGCATCGAACAAGATCCCCAGCGAGATCCAGATCGACGTCACCGGCCTGGAGGTTGGCGATTCGATCCACATCTCGGCGCTCAAGCTGCCCGAGGGTTCGGAAAGCGCGATAACGGACCGCGATTTCACCATCGCCACCATCGTCGCGCCGTCCGCGCTCAAGCGTGAGGAAGGCGAAGCTGCCTCCGACGAGGTCACCGAGACCGAAGTCACCGAGCAGAACGCCGACACCGTGACGGGCGAGCAGGGCGAGGAAGAGGACAAGCCGTCCGCGTGAGGACGCGCTTGTTCGCCTATGTGATGGGGGCGGTGGCGCTGGTCGCCGTCCCCATCGCCGCCGTCCCCATCGCCGCCGCGCGCGAGCTGGTCGGCGCGCCTGCTCAGGCTCAGGCTCAAGTTCAGGCGCAAGCTGGAATCCAGCCTACCGCGCAGAGCGATTTCAGCTGCTTCGTGCTGATCGTGGAACGCCGCCGGCTCATGGAAGGCGCTCCGATGGCGCCCGATGCGAGAAACCGGATCCTCTACAATCTGGATCTGATCGCATCCTTTTATCGCGGTCGCCTCAGCCAGTTGCCCGTTCAGAACGCGCTTGCGCTGTTTCAGCGCGGGCGCGCTGCCGTAGCATCGCTCTCGCCCGAGCAGCAGGATGCCGAGGCGCAGAATTGCGCGGCACTCTACGAAGCGGTGAACAAAGTCACCGCGCGGCTCGCCCAGGGTATCGATCCCACCGCCGGATAGCCGGGCCATAGGTCCACGAAGGGAAGCATCGTCATGCAGCTGTGGGTCGGCCTGGGCAATCCGGGCGCGCGCTATGCGCTGCACCGGCACAATATCGGCTTCATGGCGCTCGATGGAATCGCCGAGGTGCACGACTTTCCCGCGCCCACGAAGAAATTCGCCGGCTGGCTGGTCGAGGGGCGCTTCGGGCCGGAAAAAATACTGTGCCTCAAGCCCGCCACCTTCATGAACGAAAGCGGCCAGAGCGTGGGCCAGGCGATGCGCTTCTACAATCTGGAGCCGAGCGACGTGACCGTGTTCCACGACGAGCTGGACCTGGCCGAATTCAAGCTGAAGGTGAAGACCGGCGGCGGGACGGCGGGCCACAACGGCCTGCGCTCGATCGACGCGCATATCGGCCCCGATTTCCGCCGTGTACGCATCGGTATCGGCCATCCGGGCGTCAAGGAACGCGTCACCGGCCATGTGCTGGGCAATTTCGCCAAAGTGGAAATGGACGATCTGGCCGATCTGCTGGGCGCGATCGGCGCGGAGGCGGACTGGCTGGCCAGGGGCGATGACGCGCGCTTCATGAACGAGGTGGCGCTGCGGATGCAGGCTTGATTCCCGCTTCCCTTCGGGGGAGAGGGCTGGGAAGAAGGGCAGCGCTCCTTTTCGATTTTCATCCAACATACGGGCCGGCCGAGACTTCCCCTCTCCCCGGCCCTCTCCCCTCGGAGGGGAGGGGGAGATATTATGGGTTTCAAATGCGGTATCGTCGGGCTGCCCAATGTCGGCAAGTCCACGCTGTTCAACGCGCTTACCGATACGCAGGCGGCGCAGGCGGCGAACTATCCGTTCTGCACGATCGAGCCGAACGTCGGTCAGGTCGCGGTGCCGGACGAGCGCTTGCAGACCATTGCCAGGATCGCGGGCAGCGCCAAGATCATCGAAACGCAGCTGGCCTTTGTCGATATCGCCGGTCTCGTGCGCGGCGCTTCGACCGGCGAGGGGCTGGGCAACCAGTTTCTCGGCAATATCCGCGAGGTGGACGCCATCGTGCATGTGCTGCGCTGCTTTGAGAATGACGACATCCAGCATGTCGAGAACAAGGTCGATCCGATCGCCGATGCCGAGACCGTGGAAACCGAACTGATGCTGTCCGACCTCGAGAGCCTGGAAAAACGCGTTCCCGCGCTGCAGAAAAAAGGCCAGTCGGGCGACAAGGAAGCCAAGGCCACCGCCTCGGTGCTGACCAAGGCGCTCGAGCTGCTGCGGGACGGCAAGCCGGCACGGCTGACCGTGCCCGCCGACGAGGAAGAGGAGCGGCTGTTTGCGCAGGCGCAGCTGCTCACGGCAAAGCCGGTGCTCTATGTCTGCAACGTCGAGGAGGACGCCGCGGCGCGGGGCAATGCGTTCAGCGCCCGCGTGTTCGAGAAAGCCAAGGCAGAGGGCGCCGAAGCGGTGATCGTCTCGGCCGCGATCGAGAGCGATCTGGTTGGTATGGACCGCGCGGAGAAGATGGAGTTCCTGTCCGAAATGGGGCTGGAGGAGCCCGGTCTGGCCCGCATCATCCGCGCCGGTTATGAACTT
This sequence comes from Sphingomonadales bacterium, assembly GCA_038234155.1. Taxonomy (GTDB): domain Bacteria; phylum Pseudomonadota; class Alphaproteobacteria; order Sphingomonadales; family Sphingomonadaceae; genus Novosphingopyxis. The sequence continues at coordinate 7,891 of JBBSUT010000077.1, forward strand.
CTGAACCTGCAGACCTTTTTCACCTGCGGCCCCAAGGAAGCGCGCGCCTGGACGGTGCACAAGGGCGCCAAGGCCCCCGAAGCGGCCGGTGAAATCCACAGCGATTTCCAGCGCGGCTTCATCCGCGCAGAGACCATCGCCTATGCCGATTATGTTGCCTATCAGGGCGAAAGCGGCGCGCGCGATCACGGCCGCCTGCGCCAGGAGGGCAAGGAATATCTGGTGCAGGACGGCGATGTGCTGATGTTCAAGTTCAACGTGTAAGCAGCCGCGGGGCTGTCATGAACACGCGCTATGGGGCGGGCGCACGATAAGGAAATGCGATGAAAAAGCTCGTTCTGCTGGTCCTGACGCTGATCGGCGCCGCCCCTGCCCTTGCGCAGGAGGCATCGCCGCAAAACGCCGCGCCCACCCCCGTCATCCTGATTTCGGTCGACGGGTTTCGCGCCGACTTTCTCGATCGCGCGATCAGCCCCAATATCGCCGCCATTGCGGCCGAGGGCACCACCGCGCCGATGCGGCCGAGCTTCCCGACCAAAACCTTCCCCAATCACTATACGCTGGTGACCGGCCTGCGCCCCGATCGCAACGGCATCGTGGGCAACAGCATGATCGATCCGCGCCGTCCGGCGGTGAAGTTCTCGCTCGGCGATGCGCGCCAATCGCTCGATCCGTTCTGGTGGGACGAGGCCGAGCCGATCTGGGTCACCGCCGAAAAACAGGGCGTGCGCAGCGCCACCATGTTTTGGCCCGGCAGCGAGGTGCCGATCCACGATCAGCGCCCGCAGGACTGGCAGCGCTTCGACCAGAATGTGACCGGCCGCCAGCGCGTCAATGCCGTGCTCGACTGGCTCCGCCGCCCCGCCGCCATCGCGCCGCGCTTCGTGACGCTCTATTTCGATACCGTCGACACCGCTGGCCACCGCTTCGGCCCGGATAGCGACGAGGTGAATGCCGCAATCCGGCAGGTCGATGGCGAAATCGGCTATCTGCGCGAAGGGTTGCGAGCGATGGGCGTGGCAGCGGATATCGTTCTCGTGGCCGATCACGGGATGCGGATGACCGACGCTTCGCGCGTGATTCAGCTGGCCGATATGCTGCCGCTCGACAGCTTTATTCTGGTGGAGGGCGGCCCCTATGCCGCGATCGAGCCGGCCGCCGGCACCGATGCCCTTGTCTACGACGCGCTGGTGAAGCCGCACGATCATATGGACTGCCAGCGTAAGGAGAACCTGCCCGATCGGCTTCATTACGGTGCCAATCCGCGCGTGGCGGCGATCATCTGCCTGGCCGATCCGGGCTGGACCATATTGGCCGGAACGCCGGAATATCCGGTCAAGGGCGGCGCGCATGGCGGCGACAACAACGATCCGCAAATGCTGGCGCTGTTTGCCGCCAGTGGGCCGGACATCGTCGGCAAGGCGCCCGGCACATTCGACAACGTCGATATCTATCCGCTACTCGCCCGGCTGATTGGAATCGTGCCGCTGGCCAATGATGGGAGCCCCGCGCTGGCGGACGCCATCACGCGCAGATGAGGCTTGCCAAGCTGGCGGCGGCGTTCGAGAAAGCCGATCATGCATTATTATGAAGATCTGGTCGTCGGCGATCGCCGCAGCTTTGGCCGCTATAAAGTCACGCGCGAGGAAGTCGTGCGCTTTGCCGAGGCCTATGATCCGCAGCCCTTCCATCTGGACGACGCGGCGGCGGCCGAGACCTATTTCGGGCGGCTATCGGCCAGCGGATGGCACAGCTGCGCCATGACGATGCGCATGATGGTCGATAGCTGGAAGGACCATGCGCAGGCCTCGCTCGGATCGCCCGGAATCGACGAATTGCGCTGGCTGCGCCCGGTCTATCCCGGCGATGTGCTGCGCGTGGAGAGCGAGCTGATCGAAAAACGCCGCAGCGCCTCGCGGCCAGGCATGGGCATCACCAAATCAAGCCAGACCACGTTTAACCAGGACGATCAGCCGGTGCTCACAATGATCTCAAACGGCCTCATCAAAGTGCGCGATCCCGGCAGCGCGGGCTGAGCGCAGGCCGGGCGCGGATCATACGCCGCAGGTGTAGATGCCGCGCGGATATTCCTGCTCGGCGCCGTCAGTAATCACCGTCATCGAAGCGGGCCATGACTGGGCCGGTTCGGCCCCGCGCACCGGAACGGCGGCCGCATCGGCGCCGGCACCCGCGGCGGCAGCGCCTGTAGCGGCGGAAGTGGCGGGCGCGGACGGGACGATGGACACGCCGTTATCTTGCCGCACGATCGAGATGGTCATGCCGCTGGCGTCCTGGAAGGCCGGTCCGCTCATCAGATATTCGTAGCCGCCGTCGCGCATGCCTTCCAGCTGCACCACGCCCTTGGGCAGCCGCACCACCGCCTGCGGCCGCGAATTGGGGCCCAGGCTTGCGGTCGACACCAGCAGCAGCTCGTCCGCCGCCGAGGTGTAGGTACAGCCCCGGCCCGCTTCCATCGTGCCATTGAAATTGGCCACCGTCACCGGCTGCAGGTTGAGGGCCGCCGCGCCGCGCGCCGCCGTGGCCTGCGATGGCGAAGCGCCCAGCGATCCGCCGGAGCGCACCTCGGCCAGTTCGGCCACGCTCTGGTCCGGTGTGAAATCATCGACCGGAACGGTCTTGGCGCAGGAGGTGAGCAAAAGGGCGGAAGCGGCGAGCGCGTACAAACGGGTCATGTCTGGCAAGATAGCCCTTGCCCCGGCGTTTTTAAAGCGGCGATCCTATCAGACGCCGCAGCGCCATTGCCCGCCGTCAAAGCTGGCGCTGTTGCCATCGCTGATCGATACTTCCAGCGTAGCCGTTCCCGTGCCGCCGCCCTGCACCGCGGCGGTCACATTGCCGTCGCCATAAGCACCGCCCTGCCGCAGCAGGTCCGCGCCGCCGATCCGATCCGCGCGTAGGGTTCGAAAATCGCCGGCAAGCTTGAGCAGCCCGCGGCCTTTTTCCCCCGCATCGGCGGCGGCGGACGCGGCGAACAGCAACCGGCCATCCGCGCCGGTGAAACGGCAGATCTCACCTGTACCCAGCCGCTCCGCGAAATCCGCCGCAGCCAGCGCATCGAGCACGATCGGCCGCTCTTTAGCCGTCGGCGGAGCGTCGGCGGGCAGATAGCTGTTGTTTTCCCGCGCAATATCCTCGTCGCTCTTGCCCGAACAGGCGGCAAGCGCGAGCGGCGCGGCGGCGAACAAGGCGAATAGGGCGGTGGCGCGCATAAAAGTCCCTCATGAGGCTGAACGTTAAGAAAACCGCCTATCAGACTCCCGCCCGGTCGGTCGAGCAAAGCCTGATCC
>JBBSUT010000078.1:0-11155 GCA_038234155.1 Sphingomonadales bacterium
AAATCGGGATTGTCGCTGAGATCGACTTCGGAATAATTGCCCTCGAAAAACAGTTCCTGCCACTGGCGAACGAGGCCCAGCATGCTGTTGTCGAGCAGCACGATCTTGACCGGGATATTGTAGCGCCGCAGCGTCGCCAGCTCCTGAATGTTCATCATGAAGCTGCCGTCGCCCGACACGCAGACCACGCAGGCGTCGGGTTCGGCCACTTTTGCGCCGATCGCGGCGGGCAGGCCATAACCCATCGCGCCCAGACCCCCGCTCGTGAGATGCGCCCGCGGACGCGAGAAGCGGCAATGCTGCGCGACCCACATCTGGTGCTGGCCGACATCGCAGGCGGCGACGAAGCTGTCTCCGGCGCGCTCGGACAGTTTTTTCAGCAGTTCCGGCGCGAACACGCCGTTGCCGGGCGCATCATAGCGCGGCGCGTGATCGGACTTGAGCCGGCGCGTTTCGGTCTGCCAGTCGGATATGTCGCCCGGGGTGAATGCGATCGCGCGCAGGCAGCGCTTCAAATCGCCGCACATGGCAGCGTGGGCGTGGCGGATTTTGCCGAACTCGGCGGCATCGGTGTCGATATGGACGACGGACGCATGCGGCGCGAAGCTGGCGAGGTGGCCGGTGGCGCGGTCATCGAAACGCGCACCGATCACGATTAACAGGTCCGAACCCTGCACTGCCATATTGGCCGCGCGCCCGCCGTGCATGCCCAGCATCCCGACGAAATTCTCATGCTCGACCGGCAGCACGCCCAGGCCCTGCAGCGTGGCGACGGCAGGGATGCCGGTGCGTTCCGATATTTCGCGCACCAGTTCGGTGGCGTTGGCGCGTGCCACGCCGCCGCCCAGATAGAATAGCGGTTTCTTTGCCGCCGCGATCAGTTTTTCGGCCCGCTCCAGGCTTTCGGGCGAGGGGGAGGGGCGCAGATCATCGCCTTCCTCGGGCTCATCCCACTCAGCGCACACGGCCTGCTGCACATCCTTGGGCAAATCGACCAGCACCGGGCCGGGACGGCCGCCTTCGGCAATGGCAAAAGCTTCGGTGAGCGCGGCGGGAATATCGCGCGCATCGCGGATGACGACGCTGTGTTTCACGATCGGCAGCGTCAGGCCGAAGATGTCGATCTCCTGAAACGCGTCGGTGCCCATCAGCGGCTGCGCGACCTGCCCGGTGATCGCGACCAGCGGCACCGAGTCCATGAATGCGTTGGCGATGCCGGTGATGAGGTTGGTAGCCCCGGGTCCGCTGGTGGCGATGCACACGCCCGCGCGCCCCGTCATCCGGCCCACCGCGTCGGCTGCGAACGACGCGGCCTGTTCGTGCCGGACCAGATAATGTTTCACCTTGCCGCGGGCCAGCGCGTCATAGACCGGCATGATCGCGCCGCCGGGATAGCCGAACACCGATGTCACGCCCAGCCGCTCCAGCGTGTCGACCACCAGCTCGGCGCCGGTGCGGGCGGCGAGTTTGGGTTCGTCTGCGATGCCGGTTTCGGCGATCGGGGCTGGAGCGGTGGACATGGGGATCGGTTCCTGTTGGCTTGGAGCGTATCGGCTCAGTTTGCGGCCGTGTTCGAACCGGCCTGCAGCCACGGCATCAATGCGCGCAGCTCCCTGCCGGTCTTCTCGATCGGGTGGTTCAGATCATTTTCGAGCAGCTTGTTGTAGCGCGTCTTTCCGGCCTGATTTTCCAGGATCCAGTTATGCGCGAATGTGCCGTCCTGAATGTCGGTCAGCACGTCTTTCATGCGCGCGCGGGTTTCGTCATTGACGACGCGCGGGCCGGACACGAGATCGCCGTAGATCGCGGTTTCGGAGATGAATTCGTGCATCTTGCTGAGGCCGCCCTCGTACAGCAGATCGACGATCAGCTTGAGCTCGTGCAGGCACTCATAATAGGCGATCTCGGGCTGATAGCCGGCATTCACCAGCGTTTCGTAACCGGCCAGCACCAGCTCGGTCGCGCCGCCGCACAGCACGGCCTGCTCGCCGAACAGATCGGTCTCGGTCTCTTCCTTGAACGTGGTTTCCAAGACCCCGGCGGTCGCGCCGCCGATCAACGCGGCATAGGCCAATGCGCGTTCCTTGGCCTTGCCGCTGGCGTCCTGATGCACCGCGATCAGCGCGGGCACGCCGCGCTGGCGCTGATATTCGCGCCGCACCAGATCGCCGGGGCCCTTGGGCGCGACCATGATCACGTCGACATTGTCGGCGGGACGGATGCGACCGTAGAGCACGGTGAAACCATGCGCGACGAGCACGGCATCGCCCTCGGACAGATTGGGCGCGATCTCGGTGTCGAAGATCGCCTCATGGCTCATGTCCGGGGTCAGGATGGCGATCAGCCTGGCGGCTTTGGTCGCTTCGGCCACGGTCATCACCTTCAGGCCGTCGGCCTTGGCCTTTTCGGCGGTACTGCTGCCGGAGCGCAGTCCCACGATCACGTCGCAACCGCTTTCGTGCAGGTTCAGCGCATGGGCGCGCCCCTGGCTGCCATAGCCGATGACGGCGACGGGCGCGTCCTTGACGGCGGCCGGGTTGGCATCCTTTTCGGTGTAGACTTTCATGCAATCGATTCCTTGGATTTGACGGGAGAAGATCCTGACGGCGTGGGCATGGGGGCATCGGTCTCGATCGTGACCGCGCCGATCGCGGCGGACGACACCAGCCGCGCATATTTGTCGAACACGCCGCCCATCTTGTTGGGCGGGCGCGGGGTGTGGGCGGCGCGCCGCGCATCCCAGTCGCAATCGACATCGATGCGGCGCGCTTCGGCGTCGATGGTCACGATATCGCCGGTCTGGACCAACCCGATCGGTCCGCCGCGCGCGGCTTCGGGCGAAACATGGCCGATAACGAAGCCGTGGCTCGCCCCGGAGAAACGCCCATCGGTGATCAGCGCGACATCGCCCGCCAAGCCTTGGCCTGCGAGCGCAGCGGTGGTCGCCAGCATTTCGCGCATGCCGGGGCCGCCGCGCGGGCCTTCATAGCGGATGACGACGACATCACCCGCGACGATGAGGCGATCGTTGACGGCGGCGAATGCGGCGTCCTCGCCCTCGAACACTTTGGCGGGGCCGGTGAAACTGAGCGCGCCCTCGGCGGCGGTTTTCAGGACGGCACCATCGGGCGCCAGATCGCCGTAAAGAATGCGCAGGCCGCCAAATTTCTTGACGGGATTGGCGACGGATTTGACCACCTGCTGGCCGCTCGCTTCTTTAAAATCGTCGAGCTCGGCGAACAGCATCCTGCCGCTCACCGTCTCGGCGTCGGTGATGATCCCGGCCTCGGCCAGACGCTTGCCGACCAGCCGCGTACCGCCCGCCTCATACAGGTCGCGCGCCAGATATTGGCCGCCGGGCTTCAGATCGGTGATGACGGGAACCGAGCGCGTCAGCTCGTCGAACAGCTCGATCGAGAAGGGCACGCCCGCTTCCGCCGCGATCGCGGGCAGATGCAGCACCGCGTTGGTGGAGCCCCCGGTGGCGACGACCGCGGTGGCCGCGTTACGCAGGCTCGCTTCGGTAATGAAGCTTCTGGCGCTCGTCTTGTCATAGGCCAGCCTGGCCGCGAGGCGCCCGCAGCGCTGTGCCTCATGGCCCTTTTGCTTGCTGATCGCAGGCGGATCGCCCGATCCCATCGGAGAAAGCCCCAGAAATGCCATCGCCATCGCCATGGTGTTGGCAGTGAACTGACCGCCGCACGCGCCCGCGCCGGGGCAGGCCGCGCGCTCGACCGCGTCCAGCTGCGCATCGGACATATCGCCCTTGGCGTGCGCGCCGACCGCCTCGAACACGTCCTGGATCGACAGATCCTTGCCCTTGATATTGCCGGGCATTATCGTGCCGCCATAGAAAATCAGGCCGGGGATATCGAGCCGCGCCAGCGCCATCGCGGCGGCGGGGATGGTCTTGTCGCAACCGACCATGATGACCGCGGCGTCCAGGCTGTGGCCCTTGACCGCCAGCTCGATCGAATCGGCGATCACCTCGCGGCTGATCAGCGAGGCGCGCATACCCTCGCCGCCCATGGTGATGCCGTCCGACACCACGATGGTGTTGAAATCGACCGGCGTGCAGCCGCCATCGCGCAGGCCCTTGCGGATCGGTTCTGCCAGCAGATTGAGGTGCATATTACAAGGAGTGACGGTGGACCAGGTGTTGACCACCGCCACCATCGGCTGGGCCATGTCCTTGTCGGTGAAACCCGCGCCGCGCAGCATGGCGCGCGCGGGGGCCCTGGCCGGGCCCTTGGTGATGGCGTCGGAACGCTTTGAGGAATTATGGTCGGTCATGTCTATGTCCCGCTGATGATGGTGAAAAGGACCAATAAAAAACCCCGCGTCCTTGTGGGAGCGAGGCGATCTCTGGTCCTTTGAGCCGGTGTCAGCTTAAGGGCGCCCCTCCTGGTCGGGAATAAGAAATACTACGAGCGCAACGAGGACGGCGGCGTAGCCGACATCCGTTTGACGATCAAAAATGGCGGCCGATGCCGTCATGCGATGCTTATCCTTGTCCTGCGGCCCCATGCCGCTGAGAGGCGCTCTATATCATCGAAGCTTGAGAACAAGCAAAAAAATTGCGTGCAGGAAGGTTTTTTTGTTCGTTATCGTTCCATGCTCCCGCGATGGCAGGAGCGCGGCTGGGTGGGGGCTATCGATGTCCACCGTCTTCGCAGGGGAACAGGATCGTATAAAGGCCGGCCCCGCTTTTACCGTTTGCCCGCAACCACGGTGGCCCGCGCCCCCGCCCGCAGCCGTTCGATCGGGTGCGCGGCCTGTCCGCTGGCGATGATCGTGGCGCAGGCGTTTTCCGCGGCAAAGCGCGCTGCGGCGATCTTGGTGGCCATGCCGCCGGTGCCGACGCCCGATGTGCTGACCCCCGCCATCGCCTCAGTCTGCGGCGTGATGGCGGCAATAAAGGGCAGATGTTCGGCCGCTGGATCTTCCGAGGGATCGGCGGAAAACAGCCCTTCGACGTCGGACAGCAGGATGAGGAGGTCCGCGCCCGCCAGCTGCGCGACGCTCGCGCTCAGCCGGTCGTTGTCGCCAAAGCGCAGCTCTTCGGTGGCGACCGAATCATTCTCGTTGATCACCGGCATCGCCCCGCAGGCCAGCAGCGTGTGCAGCGTGCCGCGCGCGTTGGCGCCGCGCCGCTCCGCCTCGATATCGCCGATCGACAGCAGCAGCTGCGCGGCGACAATATCGTGCGGGCCCAGCGCATTGTCCCACGCGCGCATCAGCAGCGTTTGCCCGGCCGCCGCCGCTGCCTGCCGCTCGGTCACGACATCGGAACGATCGAGCCCCAGACGCGGCCAGCCGAACGCCATCGCGCCGGAGGTTACCACCACGATCTGCTGGCCGCCCGCCCGCAGGGCCGCCAGATCTTCGGCCAGCGCATGCAGCCAGGCCACGCGCGGACGGGCTGTCACCCGCTCGATCAGCAGCGAACTGCCAACCTTGACCACAATGGTTGATGCACCGGCGATCAGCGTCGCGGCGGTCTGTTCCGGCTGGTCCATGAGTTTGGCTCCGAGTGGCTGCGCGCTGCCGTGCATATAAAGGAAGACGGTTCCGGTACTGGCCAAGCCGGTTGCCACAGGCGATGGCGCACCGCCAAGCTGGATTTTTCGGGCGAAGTTGAACAAGGTTGCTACAAGCATAGCGAAACCGGCCAGAGCGACACGTCAGATGCCGCCGATCCGCGCAACCTCTTCCAGGGAGTAGATACGATTTCCGACCCCATGACTTCGGATGGCGACCAGCGCTGTCAGAACCTCATCCTGTTCGGCGCGACGGGGGATCTGTCCAAGCGGATGCTGCTGCCATCGCTATATGCGCTGCATGCCGATGCGCTGATTGCGCCGAACCTGAAGATATTTGGCACCGCCCGCAGCGCGCTGAACGACGCGGGTTTTCGCGCCATGGCGCAGGCGGCACTGGACGAGTTCCTGCCGACGGACCGCAAGGACGACGGCGCGATCGCCAGCTTTATCGCGCGGCTTTATTACCAGCCGCTCGACGCGTCGACGATCGAGGGGTTTGACGATCTGGCGGCCAAGGTGGGCGATATCAGCTGTGGGCTCGCCATCTTCCTGTCGACCGCGCCGTTCCTGTTCGAACCGACGATCAAGGGCCTGCAATCGGCCGGGCTTGCGGGCGAGAACGTTCGCATTGGTCTCGAAAAGCCGCTTGGCATCGATTATGAAAGTTCCGCCCAGATCAACGATGCCGTTGCCGCCGTTTTTCCCGAAGAGCGGACGTTTCGTATCGATCATTATCTGGGCAAGGAGACCGTGCAGAACCTGATGGCGCTGCGTTTTGCCAACATGCTGTTCGAGCCGGTGTGGAATTCCAACAACATCGATCACGTGCAGATCACGGTAACCGAAACGGTGGGCCTGGAGGGGCGCGCGGATTTCTACGACGATACCGGCGCGCTGCGCGACATGGTGCAGAACCACATGCTGCAGCTGCTGGCGCTGATCGCCATGGAGCCGCCCGGCGCGTTCGATGCGACCGCGATCCGCGATGAAAAGGTCAAGGTGCTGCGCGCTCTGCGCCCGGTGCCGGAGGGTGACAGCGTGACCGGCCAATATGGCGACGGCGCGGTGAAGGGCGAGCCGGTCAAGAGTTACGCCGACGATCTTGGCGGCGCTTCCGGAACCGAAACCTTTGTCGCGCTCAAAGCCTATGTCGACAACTGGCGCTGGCAGGGCGTGCCTTTCTATCTGCGCACCGGCAAGCGCATGGCCGATCGGCGCAGCGAGATCGTGGTGCAGTTCAAGCCGGTGCCGCACAACATCTTTGTCGGGCGCGAGGGGAAGCTGGAGGCCAACACGCTGATCATCCGGCTGCAGCCGGAGGAATATGTGCGGCTGCTGGTAATGGCCAAGGAACCGGGGATCGACCGCGACAAGATCGTCCTGCGCGAGGTGCCGCTGGACCTCTCGCTCAGCCAGGCCTTCGCCGGCACAAGGCGGCGCATCGCTTATGAGCGGCTTCTGCTGGATCTGGTGGAGGGCGATCAGACGCTGTTCGTGCGGCGTGACGAAGTGGAGGCGCAGTGGAAATGGATCGATGACATCCGCGAGACCTGGAAGGCCAGCGGCAAGATGCCCAAAAGCTACAATGCCGGGGGCTGGGGGCCCAGCGCCGCGATCGCCTTGACCGAGCGCGACGGGGTCAGCTGGCATGATTGACCGCAAGAGATTCGAGACGGTCGACGCGCTGCGTGAAAAAATATCCGCCGACGTGACCAGGATTATCCGCGCGGCGCTGCTGGAGCGCGGACAGGCGCTGATCGCGCTGTCCGGCGGGTCCAGCCCGTTTCCGGTTTACGAGAAACTGTCGCGTACTGGAATCGGCTGGGCCAAGGTGTCGATCATCCCGGCGGACGACCGGATCGTGGGCGACGACAGCGCACTGTCCAACATCGCCGCGCTGCGCCGTGTGTTTGGCGATACCGGCGCCACCATCATGCCGCTGTTCGAGACCGGGACCGACGAGGCGCAGGCCGCGGTCGAGGCGCGCGGCATTGTCGACAAGCTGAAATTCCCGCTCGACATGATCTGGCTGGGCATGGGCACCGACGGGCATTTCGCCAGCGTCTTCCCCGGGCCCGATTACGAGCGGGCGTTCGCGCCGCCTGCGCAGGCCAAGGCGGTGCGCGTGCGTCCCGATCCGCTGCCCCCCGAAGCGCCGGTTTCGCGCATCACGCTGTCGGTGCCGTGCATCTCCAACGCACGCAGCATCGTGCTGGTGATCGCGGGCAATGAGAAGCGCGCCGTGCTCGACCGCGCGATCGATGAGGGTGAGGCGTCCGGCCTGCCAATCGCGCGTTTCCTGGCGCAGCTGGAGCGCCCCATCACGATCTACGAAGGACCCTGATCCATGACCCTTCATCCCAAGGTTGCCCAAGTCACCGAACGGATCATCGCCAAATCACGCGATGGCCGCCTGCGCTATCTGGAGCTGATCGATCGGCAGCGCGAGGAGGGTACACGGCGATCGGTGCTGAGCTGCGGCAACCTTGCCCATGCGTTTGCAGCGTCCGGCGAGGACAAGGCAACGATCCGGCAGGCGCGCGCCACCAATCTGGCCATCGTCAGCGCCTATAACGACATGCTGTCCGCCCACGCGCCTTATTATCGCTATCCCGAGCAGATGAAGGTTTTTGCGCGCGAAAAAGGTGCCACCGCGCAGGTCGCGGGCGGGGTGCCGGCGATGTGCGACGGCGTTACGCAGGGCCAGGACGGCATGGAGCTGTCGCTGTTCAGCCGCGATACCATTGCGATGAGCGCCGCCGTTGGCCTCAGCCATGCGATGTTCGAGGGCGCGCTGATGCTCGGCATCTGCGACAAGATCGTGCCCGGGCTGCTGATCGCGGCGCTGCGCTTTGGCCATCTGCCGACGATCTTCGTGCCCGCCGGACCGATGCCGTCCGGCCTGCCCAACAAGGAAAAGCAGCGCGTGCGCCAGCTCTTTGCCGAGGGCAAGGTGGGCCGCGACGAACTGCTCGAGGCGGAGAGCGAAAGTTACCACAGCGCGGGTACCTGCACCTTTTATGGTACCGCCAACAGCAACCAGATGATGATGGAGGTGATGGGCCTGCACGTTCCGGGTGCGGCTTTTCCCAATCCCGGCACGAAAATACGCCAGGAACTTACCCGCGCGGCAGTTCACCGTGTGACCGAGATCGGAGCTGAGGGCGATGATTATCGCCCCGTCGGCCGCGTCGTTGACGAAAAGGCGATCGTGAACGCCATCGTCGGCCTGCTGGCCACCGGCGGATCGACCAACCACACCATCCATATTCCCGCCTTTGCGCGCGCCGCCGGCATCAGCGTGGATTGGCAGGACTTTGCCGATCTGGCCGGCGCGGTGCCGCTGCTCAGCCGGATCTATCCCAATGGCTCGGGCGACGTGAACCATTTCCAGGCGGCCGGCGGCATGGGCTATGTTATCCGCGAGCTGATCGGCGGCGGCTATCTGCATCCCGATGTCATGACCGTTTGGCGATCGGACCTGACCGCTTATGCCGACGAGCCGTTTCTGGCGGCTGGTGGCGCGGGTCTGGAATGGAAGCCCGCGCCGCACAGCAGCGGGGACGATGCCATGCTGCGGCCCGCCAGTGCGCCGTTCCAGGGCACCGGCGGGCTGGCGCTGATGCGCGGCAATCTGGGCCGCTGCATCATGAAGACGAGCGCGGTGGACGAGGATCGCTGGACAATCGAGGCCCCGTGCCGCGTCTTCGAGCAACAGGACGATGTGCGCGCCGCATTCGAGGCGGGCGCACTGGACTGCGATGTCGTGGTGGTGGTGCGCCATCAGGGCCCCAAGGCCAATGGCATGCCCGAGCTGCACAAGCTGACACCATCTCTGGGCGTCCTGCAGGACCGCGGCTTTCGCGTTGCGCTGCTGACCGACGGGCGCATGTCGGGCGCGAGCGGCAAGGTACCGGCCGCGATCCATCTTTCCCCCGAAGCCCTGGGCGGCGGGCCGATCGGCAAATTGCGCGACGGAGACGTGGTGCGCCTCTGCGCCCGCGAAGGCGTCGTCGAGGCCAAGGTCGATGCGGTGGAGTGGGCGGCGCGCGATCACGCGCCCGCGCATCCCGGCAATCTCGGTCTGGGCCGCGAGCTGTTTGCCATGATGCGCGCGCATGCCGATGAGGCCGAGCGCGGCGGATCGGCGATGCTGGCGGAGGCGGGGTTGTAGATCATGCGCATTGTTGTTGCCGATATCGGGGGCACCCACGCCCGCTTCGCCATCGCCGAGGTGGAAGACGGCCGCGTCGTCTCGCTGGGTGAGGCCACCAAGATGCGCGCGGCCGACCATGCCAGCCTGCAGATCGCGTGGGAGGCATATGGCGAGACGCTGGCAGCGCCCATGCCGCGCCACGCCGCCATCGCCATCGCCGCCGCGATCCGCGTCGAGGTGATCAAGTTCACCAACAATCCCTGGATCGTCCGGCCGTCGCTGATCGACACCAAGCTGAAGCTCGACAGCCATGTGCTGCTCAATGATTTCGAGGCGGTCGCGCATGCGGTGGCCGCCGTGGGCGAGGAGCATCTGCTGCATGTCACCGGACCGGCCGGGCCGCTGCCGGACGAGGGTGTGGTCAGCGTTGTCGGCCCCGGCACCGGGCTGGGCGTCGCGATCCTCTTGCGTCACGCCGGCCAGGTCAGCGTGTTGCCGACCGAGGGCGGCCACAGCGATTTCGCGCCGCTGGACGAGGTTGAGGACAAGCTGCTGGCGCATCTGCGCAAGAGCCACAACCGCGTGTCGGTGGAGCGCGTCGTCGCCGGGCCGGGCCTGCGCGCGATCTGGGAGGTGCTCGCCAAGGTTGAGGGACGCGACATGCCGCGCGGCGATGACACGGCGCTGTGGACCGCCGCGCTGGCGGGCCGGGACAGCATGGCCGAGGCCGCGCTCGATCGCTTCTGTCTGTGCTTTGGCGCGGTGGTCGGCGATATCGCGCTGACCCATGGGCCGGGGCCGGTCGTGCTGGCCGGAGGGCTGGGCGCGCGGCTGACCGATTTTCTGCCCAAATCCGGCTTTGCCGAACGCTTTGCCGCAAAAGGCCGGTTCCAGTCGCTGATGGAGCGCCAGCCGGTCAAGCTCATCACCCACCCGGAGCCGGGCCTGTTCGGCGCCGCGGCCGCATTTGCCGCCAGTCAACTTGCAAAGGATATGCCATGACATCGATCGAAACCATCATGCGGACCGCGCCCGTCATCCCCGTGCTGGTGATCGACGATGTCGCCGCTGCCCGCCCGGTCGCCGAGGCGCTGGTGGCGGGCGGCCTGCGCGTGCTGGAAGTCACCTTGCGCACCGAGGCGGCGCTGAACGCCATCGCCGAGATGAAGCAGGTCAACGGGGCGATCGTGGGTGCGGGCACGGTGTTGGACGCCCGAGGGCTGGAGCGCTCCATCGCCGCCGGGGCCGAGTTCATCGTCTCGCCCGGGCTCACCGAATCGCTCGGCAAGGCCGCGCTGCATGCGCATATCCCGTTTCTGCCCGGCATCGCCAATGCCGGCGACATCATGCGCGGGCTGGACCTGGGGCTTACCCATTTCAAATTCTTCCCGGCCGAAGCGTCGGGCGGTATCAAGGCGCTCAAGGCGCTGTGCGGACCGTTCGGCCAGATCCGGTT
>JBBSUT010000079.1:0-11117 GCA_038234155.1 Sphingomonadales bacterium
ACCTCCAGCACTGTACAGGATATCGCGAGCACGCGAGGTATCGACGCCGCCGGCAGATGTATCGACCGACACAAATGTACCGCCGTCGTTGACCCGGCCTTCATAATAACCAGCATCCTCAGATGATACGCCATGATCCTCAAACGCGCCTGCTAGCCCGCCGGCAGCTGCGCCAATGGCCGTGCCCGTAATGGCTGCACCGCCTATAGCAGCTTGAGCAATTGCACCCGCGGCCACGAAGGGTCCAACCCCCGGTATTGCAAGCGCTGCGATACCAAGAAGAGCTCCCACTCCGGCACCCGCGGCCGCCGTGCCAACCACGTCCTTCGTCACCTCTTCACCAGCACCGTCAGTGGTCGTGGTATGTTCACCATCATGGCGTGCCACGATGCTGATCGCGCTGTCGCTTATGCTTGCTGACCGCAGGTCGTTAACGGCACGCTCGGCCTCGTTGCGACTGTCGAACACAGCAGAAATAACATTCTCGTTCATGATGCAATCCTTCGTTCTGTAATTGATGCCCTCCCAACAGCGTCGGCAACCATTTTGTTCCCAGCTTACAGTCGGAATCGCAGCTATCTATCAACGCCCTATTGGCATCCAAAGATCAGCAGGTATCCTGCCAATGGGCGTCTCGGCGCATCAAATCCGCTCAGCAGAAGCGCTCGTTGGACAAATGGATGAAGTGCGTGTTTCGAGACGGATGGTAGTGAGATTGAACGACGATAATTGGGGCGCGTGGCAGCGCGACTGGATCCGGGCCGCTTGCGGAATGGCTCCTATCAATTTCTAATCAGAGAAAGCTGCCCTTGATTTTTGCCAGCTTCAATTTCCAGTGGTATGAGAAGCTGTTACGCAAAAGTTCAGCCAGCGCCGCCTCCGCTCTAGAACCCGGCGGTGATGGACGCTTTCACGGCGCGCGGACTGCCTTGCAGCAATGCGCTGGAGAAGCTGTCGAATGCGGACGCCCAATAGCGTTCACTCGCGACATTTTCCGCCGAAACGCGCAGCGTTACCGGAACATCGCCTGCAGCGAGGACATAGCGCGCCCCTAAATCGAAACGCGTCCAGCTATCGATCTTCAGCGTGTTGGCCGCATCCACCCATTGCTCGCCAGTGTGGATCATGCGGCCCGTGAGCGTGAGGCCTGGCACTAAGCCCACGTCCCATTCGATGTCTGCATTGGCGGTATATTCCGGTACACCAGGCACCTTGCCGCCGCCGATCAGCTCGGCGTCGGTGTAAGAGGCGCCGCCGATCAACCGTAGGCCACGCGCCAGATCGCCGTTGATGGTGAATTCTAGGCCTTGGTGGCGCTGGTCACCCAGATAGCCGAAGCTGCCATCGCTAAGTATGCCCTCGCCACGCCGCTCGATATGGTAGCCAGCCAAGCCCAGAAAGATGCTACCGACCTGCAACTTGCCGCCTATCTCATATTGTACAGAGCGGCGAGGCGCGAGGACAGCGCCCGGATTGGTCACCAAGCTGGGATCGAGCGGCGCCGTCGGGCCCTGCTGCAGCGCCTCAATGCGATTGGCGTAGAGCGAGACGCCGTCCACTGGCTTCACGACCAGGCCGGCGACCGGCGTCACCGCATCCTCATGATATTCGGTATCGAGCGCGCCGGTGGCATAACTGTAGCTTTTGACATCGATGGTCTGCAGGCGAAGCCCGCCAGTGATCAGAATGCGATCACCCCAGAAGCCAACATTATCCGACGCAAAGGCACTGGCGAGCCGCGCCCGTGCGATCGGGAAAGGGGCGTCCAGATGACCGCCAACCAATGTCGAGCTCGGCAAAGGCACCTGCGGGGTATCGTAGAGATTGGTCGCGAAGCCCGCAAAGCCCGGCCCATAGAGGAAATCGTAAGCGTTGCGGTTGACCTGCCAGCTGGCATTGCCACCGATGTTGAACTCATGCGTCACCGCTTGGCCGAGCTTCACACGCAGGCCCGCCTCGATCGCCTCATTATTATCGGTACGCGGCACATAGAGGGCACTGCCATTTGCCGCGCCTGTTGCAGTATCCAGCACGGTGAGATTGCCGTAAATACCATCTTCCCGCCCATCTCGCGCGCCGGCGCGGCCGTAGAGCAAGGCGTTGTCGGCCAGATCATATTCAAGGCTGAGCGTGCCGAACACATCCCGCAGATCGGTATAGGTGAAGTCCTGCGCATAATTGGCGTCGGCTTTCGGCACGGCGGGCACTGCGCCGCTCGCGATCGTAACCTTGGGCCGCAGCCGATCAACCCTGATATTCTGCCAGGCAATGTCCAGCGCTGCGCGGAAAGGGCCGCCATCATAGTCGAGCCCGCCGCCAACCACAGCGGTCCGCCTACTTTCCCGGTCGACCGCGGTTTCGCCGTCACGATATGAAGCGTTGATGCGCACGCCCCATTCGTCCCCCACACCAAAGCGCCGAGCGATATCGATGCCGCCGCCAAAACGATTCGACTGCTCATAGCTGGCGGTGACGCGGTTAAGCTCTTCCCGCCCGGCGCGCTTCAGTTGCAAGTTGACGCTGCCGCCCAGACCGCTTCCGCCCGGCGCAGCGCCGTTCAGGAAGGCGCTCGCACCGTTCAGCACCTGCACGCTTTCAAGCAGCTCGGGTGCCACTAGCTGGCGCGGCGTGATGCCATAGAGACCGTTCAGACCAATATCGTCCCCAAACAATGGGAACCCGCGAATGACAAACAGCTCAGCGGCATTGCCGAAGCCGTAACTCGTGCGGATCGTGGGATCATTCTCCAGCACGTCGCCCAACGTTTGCGGCTGCTGGTTCAGGATCAGCGTCTCGTCATAGGTGCGAAGATTGAACGGCAGATCCTCGGCGGCCTTGTCACCAAACACACCCAGATCGCCGCCATTTGTAATCAAGGTCGCATTGTCGCGCTGCGCGGTCACGACGATTTCGTCATTTCCGGCGTTTTGGGCCTGCGCCGCGCTGGCGAGCGATATCGCAAGAATGAGCAGCGAGGATCGTGCAAAGATAAGATTCATTAATGGCCGTTTCTGTTTTGCGGATTGGGAGAGAGTGTGGAGCGCCTGAGTGCATAAAGGAGCACGAGCGGCGCGATCGCGGTGAGGACCCAAGCGGCCATGTCGCCGATCCCGTCGCCGGTCAGCCCCAATATGAGACCCGCGATTATTGCGGCGCCAATGGCGAGTGGCGCGATAAATATCTGCGCAAGAGAGCGAGACCATCGGTTCACACCGATACCGAGCGGCGACCGCCGTCAGAGATTTCGTCCACGCGCCGATCGGTTTGGCCGCGCCCACGCCGCCACCACAGCAGAAAGCCAGTCCAAAGCACCCAGATGGTCGCGAGTGTCATCATCGCCCAGATGATCTTGAGCGGCAGCCCGCCATAATCGCCGAAATGCAGCGGTTTTGACATCATCAGCGCTTGATTGAGGGCCGGCATATTACGGGCATCGCTGAATCGCCCGGTGCGGGCGTCGACGAGCGCGGGGGTAAGAAGGTTCTGGGTCAGCTTGCTGTCACCCTGAAAGAAAATCGCGTAATGATGGCCTGTCGACCATGCGCCGCCGGGGAAACCAATAAATTGCGGGCTGCGGCCCGGTAGCGCCGTTACAGCCGCGGCCATGGCTCGGTCGATCGATCCATAGTCGGCGGGGACGAGCCGCGGTGCGTTGGTATAGGCGCGGGTCATGCCCGCTAGCTCATGCTCCCGCCAGCGGTCTGTCAGCGGATCCGCAAATGCGTTGATTGCCCCGGTGAGGCCGATTACCAGCATCCAGGCGAGCGCCACGATGCCGACGAGATTATGTTGATCGAGCCGCTTTACCCGCTCACTTCGGCCGCGCCGAACCGTGCCAAAGGCCAAGCGCCGCATGAAAGGCGCGTAGAGCACCGTGCCGGAAATCAGTGCCATCACGAACAGCACGCCCATAAGACCCAGGAACAGCATTCCGGGCAATCCGAGAAACAGGTCGGTATGGAGCTCAAGCAGGAAGTCGGTAATCGGATTGATCGGTGCGGGACCAAGTGATGCCCCGGTCGTCCGATCAAAATAGAGGAGCGACATGTCCTTGCCTGCGGCGTCCGGCGTGGACCCAAGCGTCACCGTGATAAGTGGGCTATCCTGGCTAAAGCCGATGAACAGCGGCACCTCGCCCGGATTACCAATCAGCGCCTGTGCCACGATCTCGTCCAGTGGAAGGCCTGCCTTAGCCGATGGCGGGCCGGACAATGCGCCAGCGGTCTCGCTTCCCATCGCTGCCTCAATCTCCGCAGCGAAGATCAAAGGAAGACCTGTCACGCACAGCATCAAAAGGGATGCTGTAGCAATCAGACCGCTCCACTTATGGATCAGAAACCAGTTTCGGATGGTGTTACGAGTCACGGCCGGGCACCTACCGCGACACACTCCACTCGTCAATGCGAATGACTTGCAATAGCCTTCTTTTAGGAGTTTCATATATGAGTGCTGCTATCAAGCTTGCGTCCACATTGGTCTGTCTGGACCAATCGTGTCGAGCGCATATTCAACAAGCGCAAGCAGGCCCGCCGCATCGCCACGCGCTATGACAAGACCGCGCTGTCCTTCGCCAGCTTCATCAACCTCGCCTCAGCAAGGCTATGGCTCAAATCTTATGGCAACAGGGCCTAAGTCGATGGCTGGCCGCCCATGGCCCTGAATAGAGCGACGGCGGAGTTTAACTGCGCTTGCCTCGAGCGCACATAGGCGTCCTCGATATCCAAAAGATTTTGCTCCGCATCGATGACGGTGCGGGAATCGGCGGCACCCTCGATATATTGAATCCTCGCCAGTGCAGCTGTGCGCGCCACTTCGTTCTTTGTCGCGGAGTAAATTGCCGCGCGCTCGCCGGACCTTTCAATCGCCGTGAGTGCGTTCTGCGTTTCTGCCAGGGATTCCAAGAGAGATTTTCGAAACAACTCGATTGACTCGTATTGCCGCCCCCGGGCTGTCAGCAAATCACCGCGGCGTCGCCCGCCATCGAAGATCGGCGCCACCAGGCTGGCAATCGCCGATAAACCGAGATTCAGCACGTTGACGCCCGCCGCACTGGCAAAGCCCGATGCCGATACGCGCAGTCCCGGCAGGAACGCCTTGCGCGCAACTTCTACATCGCCATCTGCGGCCGAAACCCTGTTTTCCGCCGCGCGGATATCGGGCCTTCTAGCGAGCAATTCGCCGGGTTGGACTGCCGCGAAATGCGGTACGATAAGATCCCCCAGCCCCGTGTTGCCGAGTTGAAACTGAGGGGCTTCGCGTCCGATTAGTACAGCAATGCCATTGCGCACCAGATCGCGTTCTTCGATTAACGTCGATCGCTCGGCTGCAAGCTTGCGTCCCTCTATCGATTGTAACCCGACATCGACGTCGCTTGCGATCCCCTCGCGCCTGCGAATGCGGACGATGCGTTCAAGCTCGCGCGCGTTTTCGAGCGATCGCTCGACCAGCGCGATGCGGTCCGAAAGCGCTCCATGAGCGATATAGGCGTTGGCCAGCTCGCTTTCGATAAGAAGCGTTAAAGCTTTTAGATCATATCCGGCCGCCTCCAGGCGCGCGCGCGCCGCTTTCCTGTCCGCACTGGCAGCGCCGAAAATATCGATTTCATAAGCAATATCGAGATTGCCGAAGGCGCTGTCTCTCCCCTTGCCACCGCTGCCGCGCAGATCGTCGAAATTGCTATCCACGCCAAGCCCGGCATCCAGTGTAGGAAATAGCGCGGATCGGGCCACACCCAGAGCTCCGCGTACTTGATAGACGCGCGCGAGCGCGATGTTGACGTCCGAATTACTGCGCCGCGCAAGCACGATCAGTCGTTCCATTTCAGGCGAGGCGAACGCCCCCCACGACAGGGCCGTGTTATCGCTTCGTTGCGGACCATCTGAAGCGCGCCAGTTTTCCGAATAGATGGCGGGAGCCACGGTGAGTTCGATCGGCGGAGCGCAAGCGCCCAGAGCCGTCACTAATCCCGCTGTTGCAAGTAGCCTTGCATGGCGTTCCCGCCACCCGGTTGCGTTCATGTTCGCCATGCTGAAACTTCTAGCCTTCGAGCGTTAAAATTTCGGCAAAGCAGATTAAGGATTAACCGAAGCTTCAAGATCTTAACCATGGCTTGAGGAATGCTGGCTAATCCGGTCGATTGAACGATCGGGTATGCGCAATCCATGACGACCAAGTTATTCCGGCAGGAGGTAATCGAGGCTAACAGGAACCGTCTGACCGGCGTCGTCATTGCGGCTACGCCGCCGAGTGCACGAATCTACACTATAATCGCGGTCGGGCTCACCACCATCTTGATCCTGTTCCTTTCTTTCGGCGAATATTCGACGAAGGTGCAGATCCAAGGTGTCGTGACGCATTCCGAGGGCATCGCCCGCGTCATGCCTCCGGAGAGTGCCGAGGTCAGGGAGGTCCAAGTTGAGGAGGGGCAGTCGGTCAATGAGGGCGATCCTCTGCTGACGATCTCGATCTCGCAAGGACGTGACGCTACTGGCGAGGGGATGACCGGCCGGCTTGCCGAGATCGAGCGGCAGGATCGTGAACTTGAGCGTCAGGAGCAGCTCGCCGAGACGCTTGGCGACAGTGAGGTGGGAGGTTTCGCAAACCAGAAAACCAATCTGGCCAACGCCATTGACTCGCTCCAGCGCCAATCAGAACTCAAGCGCAAACAGGTGGATTTGGCCGAAAGCGATTACAGCCGGGCCAAGCGACTTAGCAAGGAAGGCGCGGGAACGCAGCGGCAAGTCGAAGAAACGCAAAGCGAAATCATTGCTCGCAAACTGGAACTGGAGAACCTCAACGAGCGGGTTATAAGCGAGCAGGAAACGCTGCTTTCGCTCGACGCGCAGCGTTCAACCAGCATGATTGGCGCCGTGCGGTCCAAATCCGAAATCTCGGCGCAGCGCGCCGCTCTCGCCGAACAGAAACTGGGACTGTTGCGACAGGATAAGCTCGTCCTGACGGCCCCGATTTCCGGCACGATTGGCGATATTGCGGTGCGACCGGGACAGCGGACGCAACCAACATCGGCGGCGGTGACGGTAATCCCGAAAAACAGCAAGCTCGAGGTGCAGCTCTACGCTCCCTCGCGCGCCATAGGTTTCGTGAAACCGGGGCAGGATGTGCGCCTTTTGTTCGATGCGTTTCCCTATCAGAAATATGGTTCCGGTCACGGTACCGTTACCTGGGTGTCGCAGGTGCCGACCGATCCCGTCGGGATCGAGCAAACTGCAAGCGGCGTTCCCCTGTTTCGAATAAGAGTACGGTTGGATGACGATGGTTTCAGCGATCGCATCGCCCAGCAACCGCTTCGCGGGGGCATGACATTGCAGGCAAATTTGTTGCTAGAAAAACGCAATTTGTGGGAAGTCTTCTTCGAACCAATCTTGAAAGCGGTGCGCAAATGAGCGCGTTCGAATGGCCTTGGCTGTCGCCAACTCGTCCGATGCTGCAGTCGGAAGCGGCGGAATGTGGGCTGACCTGCGTGGCAATGATCGCAGCGCATTACGGGCATCGCGTGAACGTGGGCGGCCTGAGACGACAATTTCCAACCTCGATGAAGGGTGCGACGCTGGCCCAGCTGGTCAATGTCGCCTCCAGCCTGGAACTAGCCCCCCGCGCGTTGCGACTCGAAATGGACGAGCTTTCCAAGCTCCAGCTCCCGGCGGTGCTGCACTGGGATCTTAACCATTTCGTCGTGCTGGAGCAGGTGAGCGGGCGCAATGGGGTGATACTCGATCCTGCGATCGGCCGGGTTACGATGTCGCTCGACAAACTCGGGCTGCATTTTACCGGGGTTGCCCTGGAGCTGACGCCGTCGCCCGCGTTCAAGCCTATCGATGCCCGGGTGCGCACGCGGATCGGCGATCTGTGGAGCAAGCTGACCAATTACAAGGGCGCGATGATGCAGGTTCTGGCGCTATCACTGCTGCTGCAGTTGACCGCGCTCGCCTTGCCGTTCTTCATGCAGCTTACCATCGACGAGGCAATCGGGCAAAGTGACACCGGACTCCTAGCCTTGCTGGTGGTTGGGTTCGGGGTCGTCTACCTTCTCAATATCATGGTTCGCAGTCTACGGTCATGGGTGGTGACCACACTCGGCCAGTCGATTTCCTTCCAGCTTGGAGGCAATGTCGTGCGGCATATGTTGCGCCTGCCGATGAGCTATTTCGAAAGCCGTCATGTAGGCGATCTGATGTCTCGACTGGGCTCCGTTGGACCTATTCAGTCGCTGCTGACGCAAGGTCTGGTTAACGCATTTATCGATGCGTTTCTGGCGATCACCACGCTCATCGTCATGGCCGTGATCGACGTACGTCTGATGCTGATCGTGGTCGGCGCGACTCTGCTTTACATGGTTTTCCGGATCATGATCTTTCCCGCCGTCCGCCGCCGCACGGAGGAGGAGATCGTCGCCGACGCCAACGAAGATACCTATCTGATGGAAACGATGCGCGGGATGCGCGCAATCAAGCTGCATGTCCACGAGTCGATGCGCGAAAACGGGTGGCGAAATCGCTATGCCGAAGTCGTCACGGCCAATTACCGTTCGCAGATCTACAAGATTTGGACGCGGCTCGCGGAATCGGCGATCGCCAACGGCCAATTACTGCTGGTCGTGTACATTGCCGCGCTATCGGTCATAGCCGATGAACTCACCATCGGTGTGATGCTGGCCTTCCTCGCCTACCGATCGAGCTTTATGGATAGCGCGATCGCGATGTTTGACCATGTCGAGCGCTGGCGGCTGCTGAATGTCCATCTCGAACGGCTTTCAGACATTGTCGGAGAGAAAAAAGAGGATCTGCTGCCGGCCATGCCCAGGGCGGCAAACGCGCTGCCGCCCGCCATGCGGATCGAGAAGATAGGTTTCTCCTACAGTTCTGACGACAGCCCTGTGCTCAATGATATGTCGTTCGACATCCCTGCAGGCAGCTTTGTCGCAATCGTGGGAGAATCGGGTGCGGGCAAGACCACGCTCATGCGCATCATGCTCGGTCTGCTCAGCCCAACGAAAGGCAAATTGCTTGTTGATGGACAACCGCTGGGTCCCTCCAATTTTGCCTCCTGGCGCAATCGCATCGGCGCGGTGCTGCAGGACGATCAGCTGCTGACCGGCACGCTCGCCGACAATATCAGTTTCTTCGACGAGTCCGCAGATATGGCGCGGATCGAGGCGGCGGCCAGATTGGCGCATATCCATAGCACCATCACCGACATGCCGATGGCCTATCAAAGCCTGATCGGCGACATGGGCGCCGCCCTTTCATCGGGGCAGCGCCAGCGGGTCATATTGGCGCGCGCGCTTTATCGGTATCCCGACGCGCTTTTCCTTGATGAGGGAACGGCCAATCTTGACGAGGACACGGAACGCGCCATTGCGGATGTGGTCGCTCGGTTACCATTGACCCGCGTCATCATTGCCCACCGCCCAATCTTGGTCGAACGGGCAGACATCGTCTATCGGCTGGTCGGCGCGCGCATGGAACTGGTCGAGGATCGCCGAGCGCTCCCGGCGAACAGAGCTCCGCAACGGGCCCTCCCTTCGTAAGGGCACCATAGAAGACCGCACTCGATCGCACGCGGATCGGATCAAAACTTCTTGCACAGCACGCGACTGCCACAGAAGTCTCTCAGACTTTTTTGCCGTGTGGCTTTTTAACCAGAGCGCAAAAGATTTTGGGTAGGATGCGAACTCGCCCTCTCATAATGGCCCTTCCCATGTTCCGCCTCGACCCCGATCTAGACCTCGCTAACTATGCGGCGAAATATGCCCGGGATGGCCGTGTCCGAATCGAGCGCTTGCCGGTCGAAGAGCATGCTAAAGAGCTCTATCATTTTCTCGATGGTCACGACCAATGGTGGCAATTGATTTACGATCCCGAAGGCGCGATCGAGCTTGATCGTTCTGCCCGCGCACGAATGGGCCGGGTACGGCGTGAAAGATATCACGGTTAACCGCCGTTCGTGGACGTGCAATTATTGGGGCGTTAATTATTTAACACTTTTGGCGGTACCAGTCTTCTTTCGGAACAACGCGGTTTCCACGTTTGCGCAATCGCAATCGTGACGGCAATTCCTTGCTTACCGCAGCAGGAAAACCCCCGATGGGCTCCTGCTTAACGAAGCAAGACCTCGAACAGGAGCACTATGATGCGCGATCTTTTCCCCAACGAACTTCAATATGTCAGCGGCGCAGGCGATTCGCCTGCTCCTCCGAGCACTTGCTGCTGCAACGACGAAGGCGACAAGACCAAGAAGGACAAGCGTCGCAAGGGCAATAATGGCTTCGGCAATGGCGGCAACGATGGCTCGCCCAACGGAAAGCAGGACGACAACCGCTAACCGGACCAGTCGAGAAAATTTACTCAAAACAGAAATTTGGCCGGGCGACCCTTTCGGGACGTTCGGCCGAATCATGTCGGTGACCGCGCCGGACAGACCGTTAAGGCGGGAGAATTAGGCCGTCGTCGGTGCCGTCTCTCGCACACCGGCATCGACATGCGCTTCGAACGACGCGAAATTATGGGTCGGATCGAACGCGGCGAGCGAAATGTAACGCGGTAAATCTGCAAAAGATGGCCCAAGCGCTTGATATGCGATTGTCAGAGCTGCTTGCATAGCCGAACATGGGATCGAGGCAGGGTTCGATCCGGGCGGCAGTTCGCAGCGTGGTTAGGGCTGACACCTCAACCGCACAGCTCCGGCGGCAAGGAGCGGCTCGGCGGGATCAGCACGCGGGGCAACGGCTAATTGCGTAGGCTACTCGTGGTCGGCGCGACGGCGGCGATTCGAATGGCGCGCGAGAATGCCGCGCGCCAGCGCTGGATGGCGTAGCTTCTCGATCGCAAGCCGGCCAAGATCGTGGTCGTAGCGCTCGCAAACAAGACAGTGGGTATCGCCTGGGCGGTGATGACGCGCAACGCGGCGTCCGCCGCGTGACCGTTGTCCGCGCCGTTAGGCAATGCTCGGCGGCAAGCTGGCGTAGGAGTAGCTGAGTAGTGATGACGAACCGGTTAGACCGGGGGGCGGCCAAACCCAGGGGGTCACAGCGCATGCGAAGCGCGATGACGTGATTAGGGAGCCAGCCTGCGGACTTCATCAGGGCCAGCAGCCATGCG
>JBBSUT010000080.1:0-10906 GCA_038234155.1 Sphingomonadales bacterium
CATCGAAGTGCGCGAGGGACAGATCATTCTCAACGGCACCCCGGTGCCGCAGGAATCGGTCGCAGCCCGCCCGCTGCCGGTTGACGCGAACAACCCCTGTTCCGCCGGGGAGTTTCCAGGTGCCCTGCAGCCCGGCCCGAACGGCCAGATGCTGTGCTATGTCAACACCGTGCGCGAGACCTTGCCCAACGGCGCAACCTACGAGATTCTGGATGCCCGCCGTTCGATCAACGACAATGTGGCGCCGGTCCTCGTGCCCGCCGATCATGTCTACCTGATGGGCGACAACCGGGACAACAGCGCGGACAGCCGCGTCGCCCTGCCCGAGGGTCTGGGTGGCCCCGTACCGGTCGAGAATATCGGTGGGCGGGCCGAGTTCATCACCTTCTCGCTGGATGGCAGCGAAACCTGGAATCCGCTCAGCTGGTGGCCGTCGCTGCGTGACGGGCGTGGCTGGCGAACCCTGCATCCGCGCATGATCGCACCGCCAAAAGATGGCGCGTCGCCCGCGCTGGAGCCAAGCCGGTGAGCGAACCGGAAGGCACCGACCTCCACATCGAGGCGGTCGGTCCTACCGAACTTTACGATCCCGTCCTGCGCAGCGAATTCAAGCGCGCGCTGGTTTGGCTCGGCACCATCGTCGCCTTCGCGCTGGCGGCCTATCTGGCCCAGCCGATCCTGCTGATCTTCGGCGGCATCGTGGTCGCATCCATGCTAGACGGCGGCGCCCGGCTGCTCGGCCGCGTCCTACCGTGGCCGCGCGGTCTGCGGCTGACGATCGTTGTGCTGGCGGCCACTGCCTTCATCCTTTGGACAATCTTCCGCATGGGCACCGAACTCACCGCGCAGGCCGGCTCGCTGCAGGAGGTGATGGTTGCCCAGCTTGATGCCGCCGGCGTCTACGCGCGATCGCTGGGCTTTGCCTTTTCGCCCGACGATCTGATGGGGTTCGCCAATCAGGCGTTCAGTTCGATCGGGCGGGTGACCGCCGCGGTTACCAGCTTCGTGGGCGCCGTCGCTGGGATTGCGATGATGCTGGTGTTGGCGATCTTCTTCGCCGCCGAACCCCGTCTGTACGAACATGGCGTGGCCTGGCTGCTCCCGATGGCCGAGCGCGAGCATTTCTACGGCACCATGCAGAAAATCGGGTGGACGCTGCGCCGTCTGATGGCCGGACGGCTGATCGGCATGGCGGTGGAGGGCATCGGCACTTGGGCGCTGCTGTGGGCGGGCGGCGTGCCGATGGCCGCGCTGCTTGGCATATTGACGGGGCTACTCGCCTTCCTGCCCAATATCGGCGCCATCATTTCGGGTGCGCTCATCATATTGGTGGGATTTTCGACGGATACCAACACCGGATTATATGCGCTGTTCGTCTATCTCGTGGTGCAGGGGGTCGATGGCTATGTGATCGTGCCCTATGTCGCGAAAAAGGCCGTCGATCTGGCGCCCGCTCTGGTGCTCGGCGCGCAAATACTGTTCGGCGCATTGTTCGGACTGCTCGGCCTGGCACTGGCGGATCCGATCGTGGCGATGCTCAAGGTGCTGCTCGAGCGGCGCTCCACCCGCGCACGGCAGCGCGCGGCGGAGCGGATAGCGGCGCAGCGTAAAAAACGCGTGCGCGAGGCTGCCCAAAAAGCCGCGGCCTCGGCCCCGCAGCCCGCGTCTTAAACCACCCCGCCCGTCCATGCGTATCCTGACCGGTCATTACGGAGAGTATCGCGGCGGATCGGAGCGCGCTTTGATGCGGCTGGCCGATAGCTGGCGGAGCCTGGGTCATGACGTGCGTTGCCTGACCGTGCCAGATGGCAGCGCTCTCGATCTGGTCCAGCGATTGGCCCGGAGATTAGACGAACAGGCGGCTTCGTTCGCGCCCGACATCCTATTCGCCGGAGGGCAAAGCTACGCCCTGCCCTTCATGCTGGCCAAGCGCCGGCCCGCGTTGCGCCGCGTGCCATTTGCCATGAAGCTGTCCAATACGCCGTATCACCCGGACCAGCCCATTCTCAGCGCCGCCGCACGGCAATGGCTGCGCACCCAGGCGCTCTGGACGGACCGGTTCGCCGCGCCCGATGCGGCAAGCTGGCAGCTGCTGGCGCGGATCGGGATAGCCGCCGCGCAGCGAGCGGTTGTCGCCAATCCTGCGGCCGATGCGCAGCGGCTCGATCAGTTGCACGGCGCCCGGTCCACCGCGCCGCCGCTGCCCGGGTTCAGGATGCTGAGCGTCGGGCGGCTCGCCCCGCAAAAGAACGTGCCGCTGCTGATCGAGGCGTTTGCCCGCATTGCGCGTAAGGGGGACCGGCTGACGATCGTGGGTAATGGTCCCTTGCGCGGTCGTCTGCAGCAGCAGATCGACCGTCACGACGTCGACATCCGCCTTGCCGGTCAGGTGGATGATCCCGCCGCCTGCTTCGCCGAAGCGAACGCCTTTGCGCTTGCGTCCGATTACGAGGGATTGCCCGCTGTGCTGGTCGAGGCGCTGGCGGCCGGCCTGCCGATCGCCGCCACCGACAGTGCGCCAGGAATAAAGTCATTGCTCGGGACGAACGGGCTGCTTGTGCCGGTGCGCGATCCTGCCGCTCTAGCGCGCGCGATGGATCGGCTGCGGGGACTGACACCGGACCGCGCCGCGATGATGACCAGCGCCGCCCGCTTCACCGTGCAGCGCAGTGCGCCCGCCTATGTCGCTATGTTCGAAACGATGCTGCGCCAGTTTGGCATGTCAGGCGGCCCGGCTGCGAATCTGCGCGAATCCCACTAGTTCGTCGGCAACCTCCGCGTCGCACCCACCGGTCTGCCGCGCCACGCATTGGGCCAGCGTCTCGCCGCGGCCCACCACATGCCCGGCCATATCCCAGCCGCCGAACTGGCGCCGATCGGTTGTCCGTTCGCTCAGGATGACGAGGGCGTGATGGCGCCAATCGGCACGGATCTTGGCAATCCGTGCGCGCACCCGGTCCTCGGGACCTTCGATATATTGCAGGAAGCGCTGGCCGTCGAAGATCAGCAATCCGGTCAATCCATCGCGGCGATTGTTGCTCTGCGACACGCTCAGGATGTCGGCAACCACGCTTGCGTCCGGCGCCGTCCTGACGCTGCTGATATAGATCGTGCGAAAAACCATGGAACGCTCCGTAAGCTGCGATATCGAGGGTTAGGCATCATTGGTAAAATTTATGTTGAGATCGGCCGGTTCGACGCAGCTTTTGACAGCCTGCGCGCCATGGGCTTTAACCCCATTTCAATCCGCCACTGACCCGGCCCCCATTGATCTGGAGCGCGCATGTCCCTTCCCTCGCCCTTGTTCGACACTCTTCGCCTGCCCGTCATCGGTTCGCCGCTGTTCATCGTCTCCAGCCCGGAACTGGTAATCGCCCAGTGCAAGGCCGGTGTGGTCGGCAGTTTTCCAGCGCTCAATGCGCGGCCGCAGAGCCAGCTCGACGAATGGCTGCACCGCATCACCGAAGAACTGGCCGCGCACAACCGTGACCATCCGGATCGGCCAGCCGCGCCCTATGCGGTCAACCAGATTGTCCACAAGACCAACAATCGGCTGGAAGAGGACCTGCAGACCTGCGCCAAGTGGAAAGTGCCACTGACGATCAGTTCGCTCGGCGCGCGCGAAGAGGTGAACGCCGCGATCCACGCATGGGGCGGCATCGTGATGCACGACGTGATCAACGATCGTTTCGCCCACAAAGCTATCGAGAAGGGCGCGGACGGCTTGATTCCCGTGGCTGCGGGCGCCGGCGGCCATGCCGGCACCTTGTCGCCATTTGCGCTCATGCAGGAAATTCGCGGCTGGTTCGATGGTCCGGTGGCGCTCTCGGGTTCCATCGCGCACGGCCAGTCGGTGCTGGCGGCGCAGGCGATGGGCGCAGATTTCGCCTATATCGGATCGGCCTTCATCTCGACCGACGAGGCCAATGCCGACGATAGTTACAAAGACAATATCGTCGCCGCCAATGCGTCCGACATTGTCTACTCCAACCTCTTTACCGGTGTGCACGGCAATTATCTGCGCCAGTCTATCGAGGCGGCCGGGCTCGATCCGGAAAATCTGCCCGAGAGCGACCCGAGCAAGATGAACTTCGGATCGGGGGGCAACAGCAAGGTCAAGGCCTGGAAGGACATATGGGGTTCGGGCCAGGGCATCGGCGCGGTCAAGAGCAAGAGCAGCGTGGCCGATCTGGTCGATCGCATCGAGCAGGAGTACCGCGCCGCCAAAAAGGCGCTGGATTCGGCGTATCGCGCTTGAGAATGCGCGCCAATTGCTGCACGGTATCGATCATGGGGCAACGGCGATGCTGCGAGAGGACGATCGAGTGATCAAGAAGACCCTATGGGCTGCGGTGCTATTGGCATCCGGGCTCAGTGCTTGCGACCAGTCCGCTGTCATGAAATCGGAAGAGTTCAAAGACGACAGCGCGATGACCCCGCTGGGCCCCGTCCCCACGCAGGCTGCGGAGCAGGAAGTGCATGTACAGCAGGCCCGGCTGCTGACCTGCACGGAGCGCATGAAATATTATCGCGATCTGGGGGTATGGCAGTCGGGCGGGGTCAACCCGATCGTTGACCGCGCGTCGTGGGACGCCTTGAGCGACGAGGCGCGCGGCGAAATGTTCGAGATTGCCGCATGTGTGGCCGCCAGCGGCAAGAAGGGCGCGCAGGAAGTGACGATCGGCGCGCAGGGCTTCGATGCCCCCATGGTCACCCGCATGGTGCCCAACCAGCGCGATTGGTCTGCCCCTTCGTGATCGATTTCTACACCGCGGCCAAGCCCATCGGATATAAGATATCCATCTTCCTGCTCGAGCGGCAGCTGAGCCAAGGCGGATATATTGGAGCCGAATTTGTTTTGTCCGATATGCCCTGTTCCCCCTGGATCGCCGCGCACAAATGGCTCGAACTTACGCTGGACGACTATCCCAGGATGAATGCCTGGCACGACAGGACCCGAGCGCGCGCGATACTTGCCTGAGCGGCGCGCAAAAGCGATGATCTTACGCGGTGCACGCTCTGACGATGCCGTGCGGCTGGCCGAACTTGGCCGGTCCAGTTTTCGCGCCGCCTTCGAACATCTCTACGATCCCCAGGATCTCGATGCATTTCTGGCCGGTGCCTATAGTGACGATCGCGTCGCCGCTGAAATAGCCCACCCGCGGCTGTTGCATCAGTTAGCGGAGGATGCGGACGGGCTGGCCGGGTTTTGCAAGCTGGCGCTGGACAGCCCCTATGGCGCGCATAGCAACGCGGCCCGACCGATCGCACTTGGCCAGCTCTATACCGCGCCCGGACGCACCGGTGAAGGCATCGGCGCAATGCTGATGGCCTGGGCAATGGCGCAGGCCCGAAGGCGCGGCGCCGATGCCGTGCAGTTATCCGTTTGGGCCCAAAACACCCGCGCGCAGGCGTTCTACGCCCGCTATGGCTTCAACAAGATTGCCGATATTGACTTCTGGGTCGGCCGTCACCGCGACGATGAGTTCCTGCTGGAATCCCGTCTCGGTTGAGGCGGGGTGTATGCTCGGCGCCGTTCAGGGCGTTGGCAACGGAGCATCTGGATCTGCCACAGCGTCGGGGTCCTGGCCTGCCGCAATCGCCGCGGCCCGCCGCTCCCGCTCGTCACGTGCCGCCAGCTCGGCCTGCACCAGACGCTCGGTCTCGGCGGCATCGGCATCGATCGTTGCCAGCCTGCGTCCGCGCGCTTCCTCAACCAGTCGCCCGGCCTGGATATCGGTGCCGCCGGCACGATCGGCATAGGCTTCCTGGATCAACTGTTGCGTACAGCCGGTGAAGCCGCCCGCGCCGGTCGCCGAACAACTGTTGATGCCGCTGCGGCCCACCGTTTCGATTGCGCGAACCCGTTCGGTCCACGCCACGTTGGACGGATCATCACTGGAGCGCAGATCGGGCGGAATGCGATAGCGCTCGCTCTCGTCATAACGTTTGCAGACCACGATTTCCTCGTCGGTGCTCTGCGGACAGGCATCCTCGCCGTAAACGGCCAGCACCTGCACGCGGTCACCGGCATTATCCTGCGCGCGTGCGGGCAGCGCGAAGCCGAGCCCCAATCCCGCGCCCGCCATCGTCAGAAATACAGCCTTGATCGTCATGCCCGCTCCTTCTGTGACCGTGTCGGCCGCGTTGTTTCGTCTTTGCGTGGTGTGCTCCGAGCGGTGAACGCCGGCTTAAATGCGTTTCGATGCCGCGATGGCGGCGCGGCAACCAAGCCGTATCAGGCCGCTCAGCAGCGGATAGCCCGGTGCGCTTTCGGCGCCCGATGCCAGCGCCGTATCCCGGTGCTCCAGCTCTTCCTCTCTGAAATCCGCAATCATGGCCGATAGTTCCGGATCGTCCTGCCCCAGCTCGTCCAGTTGCTGGCTGTAATGGCGATCGATTTCGGTTTCCACGGCTGCCGTGCAGGCCATGGCCGCTTCGGGCGATATGGTGGCGGTCACCGCGCCCAGCAGGAAACCGGCGCGGTCCCAGATCGGATGCAGCGCCGTGGGCCGCACACCGCGCCGGGCCATCAGCGCGTCGAATTCAGACTTATGCCGCGCTTCCTGCGTGGCCATATGCGCGATCGATCGGGCCGCGGGCGTGCGATCTCCCATCACCGCCAGTTGGCCGGCGTAGATCCGTGTGGCCCCGAACTCCCCCGCCTGATCTACCCGGATCATGCTCTCTATATGTTTGCGCCTGCCGCTCATATGCTCGCCTTTCGCATGGCCATGGTCGCGACTGTCACTGCTCCGATCAGCGAGATGATGCAATTATAGCCCGCCAGCGACAGGCCAAACAGCGACCACTGCACCTGATCACATCGGATGACGGGCGCGTTCATGATCGCATCGAGATAGCTGCCCGCGCCTGCATCGATCGTGGAGGAACAGGTGGTGAGGCCCTCCCACCAGCCATATTCCACCCCTGCATGGAAGCCGCCGATCACGCCGGATATGGCGATGGCGACAGCCGCCAGCAAGACCGCGACCCGCGAAGCACCGTCTTTGACAGCGAAGCTCAGCAGCGCCAACGCCACTGCGGCGAAATGGGGCCAACGCTGCCACCAGCACATTTCGCACGGATACAGATCAAAGGCATATTGCCCAACATAGGCGCCGCCAAGCAGCGCCGCGGGAATCAGCAGCGCCAGCCAGCGCGCCGTGGGCAATCCGCTCATCACGCGCCCCGCCTCATCAGTTTGCGCCAGCCTTGGCGGGAACCTTGGCCCTGGGCACCGCGGCCTTGGCCTGCGCCGACGGACCCAGCCGCTCGATCGTCTCCAGGGCGTAATGGAGCTGGAAATCCTCGATACCCTGTTTCTTTAACTCTTCGGCCGTCATGGCAAAACGAGGATCATCCTTCTGATCCTGCTCCAGCGATTTGTCGTCTGCTGCCAGCTCGTTGATCAGATGGCGGCGCAGATCGGATTCGCGGATGCGCGTGCGCGAGGCGTAGTCCGGATCACTCAGCTGCGGCACGCGAATGTCGGGATCGATCCCGCCCTCTTGCACCGATCGGCCGGAGGGGGTGAAATATCGCGCGGTGGTCAGGCGCAGGCCAGTGTCGTTGCTCAGCGGCACGATGGTCTGCACCGATCCCTTGCCAAAGCTGCGCTCCCCCATCACGAGCGCGCGATGACGATCCTGCAATGCGCCCGCCACGATTTCGGACGCCGAGGCCGAACCTGCATCAATCAGCACGATGACCGGCAGGCCTTGCGCATAATCGCCCGGCTTGGCGAAGAATTTCAGCGTATCGGCGCGGCGCCGGCCACGCTGGGACACGATCTCTCCATCGTTCAGGAACACGTCCGAGATATTCACTGCCTCATCCAGAAGCCCGCCCGGATTGGACCGCAGATCGAGGATATAGCCCA
Organism: Sphingomonadales bacterium; assembly: GCA_038234155.1. Taxonomy (GTDB): domain Bacteria; phylum Pseudomonadota; class Alphaproteobacteria; order Sphingomonadales; family Sphingomonadaceae; genus Novosphingopyxis. The sequence continues at coordinate 7,883 of JBBSUT010000080.1, forward strand.
GTGGCTTGCGCCCCAGCTTGGTCTCGACCGCCTTCATCGCGTCGACCACGTCCTTGCCCGCTCCATCGGTGAAGGTGGTCACGGTGATCACACCGACGTTGCCGTCGACCGCCCATTTCACCGGCTGCAGATCGATGATCGCGCGGGTAAGGGTAACATCGAACGGCTTGTCCCGGCCCGGACGGAAGATCGTGAGGGTGATGTCAGTGCCCGGCGCACCGCGCATCTCCTCCACCGCATCGTCTAGCGTGCCGCCATAGATCAGTTTGCCGTTCAGATGGGTGATATAATCGCCCGCCTTGATCCCGGCCTTGTCGGCGGGGGTGTCGGCGGTGGGCGCGATGACCTTGACGGCATCGTCCTCCAGCGTGACTGTGAGGCCCAGGCCGCCATATTCGCCTTCTGTCTGGGTCATCAGATCCTGGAACGCGCGCTCGTTCAGGTAGGAACTGTGCGGGTCCAGGCTGGAGAGCATGCCGGAAATCGCCCCTTCGATCAGCTTGTCGTCATCGACATCGTCTACGTAGAACGCCTTGATCCGCTGCATCACGCCGATAATATCGCCGATTTCGCGCGCCGAGCTCGCATCGACTTGCGACATCGCAGCGGTGGAGATCGGCAGCAGGGACACGGCGCCAACAAGGGCGAGTGAGCGGAGAAAGCGGCTGTTCATGGACGGATATGGGCCTTCGGGCTGAGGGGTGGGGAAAAAATTGCCTGCGCCCGATATAGAGCCATGGCGTGCTGCTTTCCAAACGGATTAACCGCAACTGTCTGTAGCGCCGGTGAACAGTCAGCGCCGCGGCCGCTCAGAGCATGGCCGCCACATCCACCGGACGGCCCCTGCGCCGCAGTTCCAGCGTCAGCGGACCGGCCACGCTGCCCAATGGCTCTCCTGCACGCAACCGGCTGCCGGGCGAAACCCCCGTGCGCGCCAGACCGGTGAGCAAGCTGGTCCAGCCGTTGCCATGATCGATGATTACGATATCACCATAGCTGCGATAGTGCCCGGCGAACCGCACCACCCCGGCGGCGGGCGCGGTTACCTCTGCCCCGGGGAGGGCGGCAATGGTGACGCCGCGCGCACGGTATCCGCTGGAACTGGCCTCACCGAAGCCGGTCAACACCGTGCCAGCCACCGGCAACCGGTAGGGCGACCGGCCTGCGCCTTTGGTCGGCGCGCCGCGAACCGGCGGCGGCGGCAGCGCCGATAGCGTTGCAAGCACGGCACCGGCCGCGCGGTCCTGCCGCTCGGTTGCCACGATATCGCGCGCCTCCTCGCCCAGAGCCAGGGCGCGGCTGCGTTCGCGCACGGCGCCCGTCTGCAATAGCTGCGCCGCGCGCGACTGTTCGATCTCGCTGAGCGCCAGCTGCCGGCGGCGATCCTCCAGCCCGGCGCTGGCCCGGGTGATCGCTTCCAGCTCGGCCGCGCGGGCGATGCGCAGCGCAGCGGTCCGGCGCAGCGCGGTCCGTGCCGCCAGCGTGCGCCGCTCAATTCTGGGCAGGGTGCTGTCCAAAATCGCGCGCACATGCACCAGATCGTCGAGCGTGCCAGGCCGCAGCAGCGCTGTACCGGCAGGCTGGCGCGAAAAGCGTTCCAGCGCGCCGCCAAGACGCATCAAGGGGCCGCGCGCGATGGCGAGACGGCGTTCGGCCGCTGCGCTGCTGCGTGCGATCGCCTCCAGCCGCAGACGCGCGGCAGCGATGTCCGCTTCGGCCCCGGCGATCTGCCGCTCGAGCGTCCGGCGGCGCGCCGCAGTGAGCGCTACCGTGCGTTCGGCACGCTCAGACTGCAGGCGCAGATCGTCGCTGCGGCTGTCGGCGGCGGCCGAGTCTGCCGTTGCGTCGGCGACGGAACGCGGCGCGGTAGCTGGCAAACTGGCACCGCCGATCAGCAGCGGCAGGGCAACGATCAGGGGAAGCGCGCGTTTCACCGTCCTACCCTTCCCTGTGATAAGGGTGGCCGGCAAGGATAGATGTGGCGCGGTAGAGCTGTTCCGCCAGCATCGCGCGCGCCAGCAGATGCGGCCATGTGGCCTTGCCGAAGGACAGGAGAAGATCCGCACCCAACCGATCGGCATCGTCGAACCCGTCGGCGGCGCCGATCAGGAAGCGGGTTTCGCGCACGCCGTCGTCGCGCCAGCGGGCCAACTGGTCGGCAAGCGCACGCGATGAGAGTGTTGCGCCTGTTTCATCGAGCATGACGGAGCGGGATTGGGCCAGCGGATCGGGCAGCCTTCCGCCGCGATCCGGCAACTCGCTAATTTTGACAGGCCATTGCAGTCGCACCAGATAGCGATCTACCAACTGGGCTTCGGGCGATCGCCCGATCTTGCCGCGGGCGACGATGTGCAACAGCACGCTGGCCTCCTCTCATACGGCGATGACGCATGGCGGGACCGAAACCGGATATGGCGGCGGAACAGGCAGCGCTGTCCGGCGACGGCTCAGGCCTGGCCGACGTCGCCCGATCCCTCGAACGCCCACATGCGTTCCAGATTGTAAAAGCTCCGCACTTCGGGCCGGAACAGATGCACGATCACGTCGTCGGCATCCAGCAGCACCCAGTCAGCATTGGGCAGTCCCTCGATGCGCGCACGGCCACCGGCCTTCTTGATCTTTTCGGCCAGCTTCTGTGCCATCGAAGCCACCTGCCGCGTGGAGCGGCCGCTGGCGATGACCATATGGTCGGCAATTTCACTTTTGCCCTTGAGATTGATAGACACAACCTCCTGCGCCTGATCGTCGTCGAGCGACAGCAGGACGAGATCGAGGAGGGAGTGCCCCGTTGACAGAGGAGCCGAGGGCGCCGATTCGCGGCCCGGCGCGGCTGTGACATGTTCGTTCAATTCAACTCCTTGGCATTCGCCACAGATGAAGCACCGTCCGGCATTGCGTTGCCGTCCGCCATATATTCACGATACCAGCCGGGATCGGCAGAGCGAATGGCGGTGGCCGAGCGTGGATCGGGACGAAAGCGCAGCATCACGAGTGCTGGCGTACTCCAGGAGGTCCAGTTGCGTC
>JBBSUT010000081.1:0-10810 GCA_038234155.1 Sphingomonadales bacterium
GATGTCTATGTCGATGATCGCACGATCGACAGCCATATCAAGCGCCTGCGCCGCAAATTTCGCGAGGTGGACCCCGGTTTCGAGGCGATCGATACGCTGTACGGAGCTGGCTATCGCTTCTCCGCAGAATGAGCCGGCCGGACTGACGCTGGGCTGGTCGCGCCGGATGTCGCTGACCACGCGCATCCTGGCGGTCAACGTCTTTGCCGTGGTGCTGCTGGCGGGCGGATTGTTCTTTCTCGACAGCTACCGCTCGCAGCTCGTCCAGATCCGCAGCGAGGCCCTCCAGCGCGAGGCCGAGGCGATCGCGCGCACTCTGCCCCGCCTGCCCGCTGCCACGCGCGGCGCCTATCTGGTCGATAGCGCGCAATCGCTGGTGGGCCGCGTGCGCATTTATGGCGCTGACGGCACCAAGACCGACGACAGCTTCGCCCTAGCCCCGCCGACTTACGACGTGGCGCAGGTGGATCAAATACCCTTCCGCCGTATTTTCGCGCGCGAAGTGGACCGGGTGACCGACGCGCTGGTGGGCACCGATGCGCCGCCCGGATATGCCGATCCCGTGCCCGATAACGCGTCCGGCTGGCCAGAGATTGCGCTGGCGGGCAGCGGCGCCGCCAGTATCGCCCGGCAGGGGCCGGACGGTGCGTATGTGCTCAGCGCGGCGCAGGGCATGGCGGGCGCGGCATCTGGCGATCAGGGCGGCGGCGGCGCAGTGCTGCTGACCACGCGCGCGGCCGACATTCGCGGCATCATCCGGGAGGAGCGGCTGACCATCGCGATCTTCTCGGCCGCGGTGCTGCTGATCTCGATCTGGCTGTCATTGTTTCTGGCGCGCACCATCGTACGCCCGCTGCGGCTTTTGGCGCGCAATGCGGTCAAGGTGCGGCTGGGCTTCGCGCGCGAGGTCTCGATCCCCCGCTTGCCCTCCCGCCGCGACGAGATCGGCATGTTGGCGCGCGCGGTGTCCGACATGTCCAATGCCCTGCGTGACCGGATCGACGCGACCGAGGCGTTTGCCGCCGACGTGGCGCACGAGGTAAAGAACCCGCTGGCTTCGCTCCGCTCGGCGCTGGAATCGCTCGAGCGGATCGACGATCCGGCGCTGCGCCGCAAACTGACCGATATCGCATCGAGCGACGTGCGCCGTCTCGACCGGCTGATCAGCGATATCAGCGAGGCCAGCCGGGTCGATTCGCAGCTGTCACGCGCCAAGTTCGAGCGCGTCGATATCGCCGCCATGATCGACCAACTGCTCGAAGCACGGCGCGCCCGCGCAGCCGGCGGCGCGGTCACCATCCGCTTCGTACGCCCGGCCGGAGACACGGCGCCGGTGATGGGCGAAGGGGTGCGGCTGGAGCGCGTGCTTGAAAATCTGATCGACAACGCCGTCTCCTTCTCTCCGGCTGGCGGCACCGTGGAAATCCTGGCCAGCAAGACGGCGCGAGAGGTGCTGGTGCGGGTGATGGATGAAGGGCCCGGCGTGCCGTCCGGTCAGCGCGATGCGGTGTTCGAGCGTTTCCACAGCCGCCGCCCCGTTGGCGAAGCATTTGGCAAGCACAGCGGGCTTGGCCTGGCCATCGCGCGCACCATCGTGGAGGGGCATCAGGGCACCATTCGCGCGGTGGACCGGATCGACAACCGGCAAGGCGGCTGTTTCGAGATCCGCCTGCCCCGCGCGGCCGAAACGGCATGACCGAGGGGGAGCGCGGCATGACCGAGGGGGAGCGCGTTCATGGCACAGCTGTCGCGCTGGAAGGCATGGCGGTGCTCCTGATCGGGCGGCCGGGCAGCGGCAAATCCGATCTGGCGCTGCGCCTGATCGATCGCGGTGCGCTGCTCATCGCCGACGATCAGACGGTGCTGCGGCGCGCGGGCGGCGATCTGCTGGCATCCGCGCCCGCCGCGCTGGCGAGGAAGATCGAGCTGCGCGGGATCGGCATTGTTGCATGCCCCGCCTCGGCGCCCGCCCCGCTGCGTCTGGCGGTTTCGCTCGACCAGACGCCCGAGCGTCTGCCGCATCCCGAAACGCGCGTCTGGCAGGGCGTATCGGTGCCGCAACTACGCCTGCGTCCGTTTGAGCCGAGCGCCGCCATCAAGCTGGAATGGGCGCTGCGCCGGCTGATGGATGCGCTGGGTGATGGCCGCGCTGACTGATGGATGCGCCGGCTGATGAAAGCGGGGGCCGACACGGTTGACCCGGCGGCCCGCGGGCCTAAAGATCGTGCGCAGCCATGAGCGATCCCCTGCCCCCCAAATCGATCCTGCTGGTCACCGGCCTGTCCGGCGCGGGCAAATCGACGGTGCTCAACCAGCTCGAGGATATGGGCTGGGAAACGGTCGACAATCTGCCGATCCGGTTGGTCGGCCGCCTGCTGGAAACCCCGCCGTCCGCCGGGCGCGGGCCGAGCGAGGTGTCGCTGGCGCTGGGCTTTGACAGCCGCACGCGCGGGTTCGCCCCGCAGGATCTGATCGCGCAGGTCAAGCGGCTGAACGAGGGCAATGGCCTGCAGGTCGAGACGCTGTTCCTGGATTGTCAGGGCAACGAGCTGGAGCGCCGCTTCGCCGAAACGCGCCGCCCGCACCCGATGGCGCAGGATCGCCCCGCCGCCGACGGCATCGCGCAGGAACGATCGCTGATGGAGCCGCTGCGGCGCTGGGCGGAGATGGTGATCGACACCACCGGTTTTGCCATCAACGACCTGAAGCGGCTCGTGCGCGAACGTTATGAGGACGGCCATTCACGCGGCACCACCCTCTCGGTCACCAGCTTCGGCTTTTCGCGCGGGGTGCCGCACAATGCCGATCTGATCTTCGATCTGCGCTTTCTGCGCAATCCGCACTGGCAGCCCGACCTGCGGCCGCTCACCGGGCTGGACAAGCGCGTGTGCGACTATGTGACGGGCGACGAGGATTTCGACACCGCCTTTGCCCGCATCCGCGATCTGGTGCTGTTCCTGCTGCCCAAATATCAGGCGCAGGGCAAAGCTTATGTCAACATCGCCTTCGGCTGCACCGGCGGTCGTCACCGCTCGGTCTGCTTCGCCGAGGCATTTGCCGCGATGCTCCACGCCAACGGCTATAGCCCGTCGGTCGGCCATCGCAATCTAGACTCGCGCCCGGTGGACAGTCTGGAAAATTTCGGGAATGGCGGAAATTCCGGCGCAGCGGCGCAGGAGCCCGGCGATCCGGCCCGGCCAACCAGCCCATCGTCCCGGGAGGACAACACGCAGTCATGATCGGTATCGTCCTGGTAACCCACGGCAATCTGGCGACCGCATTCCTGGTGGCCATGCAGCATGTGGTCGGCCGGCAGGAGCGGGTCGCCACGATCTGCATCGGCCCCAACGACGATATGGAGGTGCGCCGCCGCGAAATCGGTGAGGCGGTGGCCGATGTCGATGACGGCAGCGGCGCGATCATCCTCACGGATCTGTTCGGCGGCACTCCCTCCAATTTGGCGATATCGCTGCTGGAAAAAGGGCGCGTCGAGGTGATTGCGGGCGTTAACCTGCCCATGTTGATCCGGCTCGATAGCGCGCGCCGCTGCCTGCCGATCGGCGAGGCGGTGGCCGCGGCCAGGGAAGCAGGGCGCAAATATATCTCGGTTGCCTCCGAGCTGCTGGATTCGGACACATGAGCGACACCGCCGAGCGGTCCGTCACCATCGTCAACGACAAGGGCCTGCACGCGCGGGCTAGCGCCAAATTCGTCGGCCTGGTCGCGCGGATGCCGGACGATGTCGCGGTGCATGTGCTGAAGGACGGACAGAGCGTGCCGGGCGGATCGATCATGGGCCTGATGATGCTGGGCGCGGCCAAGGGCAGCGACATCGCGATCAAGGTGGAGGGCCCGGACGCCGCGCTCTATTGCGAAAAGCTGGTCGGGCTGGTGCTGGACGGCTTCGGCGAATAGCCGCGCCATGACCGAGCGTCACGTCATCACCGGGTTCTCCAACCTGACGGTCAAACGCATCAAGGCCCTGCGCGACAAGAAACATCGTCGGCGCGAGGGACGTTTCCTGGCCGAGGGTTTGCGTATCCTGACCGAGGCGCTGGACGCGGGCCATGTGCCCGAAACGCTGGTGCTGTCCGATCGCGCCGAACCGCATCCGCTGATCGACGCATTGGAGCGCGCGGTGCAGGCGGGCGGCGGAGAGGTGATCGAGACATCGGTCGATATTCTGGAAAAGCTGTCGGGCAAATCCAATCCGCAAACGGTGCTGGGCGTATTCGCCGATCTGCCAACGTCGCTGGACGCGATTGACCGGGCCACCGCGCCGATCTGGCTGGTGGCGCAGGAAATCCGTGATCCGGGCAATCTGGGCACCATGCTGCGCACCGGCGACGCGGTGGGTGCCGGCGGACTTATCCTGCTCGACGATTGCACGGACCCCTTTTCGGTCGAGGCCGTGCGCGCGAGCATGGGCGCGCTGTTCACGCAAAAAATCGCGCGGGCGAACGGCGCGGATTTCCTGACATGGCTGCGCGCCGGCCCGGGCCAGCTCGTCGGCACCAGCCTGCAGACCGAGACCGATTATCAGGCCCCCGCCTATGCCCCGCCGGTGTTCATCCTGACGGGCAACGAGGCCCGCGGCCTGCCGGATGCCTATGCGGCGGCATGCGATCTGCTGGTGCGCATGCCGATGATGGGGCGGGCCGACAGCCTGAACGCCGCCGTCGCCGCCGCGGTGATGGCCTATGAGGTGCTGAGCCAGCTGCGCCGGGCGTAACGGCGCGGCGCGCGGGGGAACTGTTGCGGTAGCGGAACGTTCTGCCGCCATGACCAAGACCATTTTTCTGCTGCCGCTGGCCGCCCTTGCCCTGTCCGCCTGTCAGACGCTGGATCCCTATGGGAACCAATATGGCGGTGATCGTTATGGCGGTGATCCCACTGGCGGCGGCGGTTATCCGACCAACGATGGCTACGGCAATCAGGGCTATGGCAATCAGGGCTATGGCGATCAGGGCTATGGCGATCAGGGCTACGGCGATCAGGGCTATCCGGCAAATCCCGCGAACCAGCCTTATGGCGACAACGGCTATGGCCAAAACGGCAACGGCGATAACGGCTACAACAACAACGGGTACGGAAATGACCGGTACGGCGACGCCGCGGGCAATGCGGCCTATGATGCGCGGCCGCTGGCCGGCACGCGCTGGGCGCTGCTCTCGATCAACGGCATGTCGGCAGAGGGCCGCGCGGCCATGCTCAACTTTGACGGACGCGGCGTCAGCGGATCGACCGGCTGCAACAGCTTCAACGCGGATTATGTGCTGGACGGCATGGCGATCAGCTTCGGCCCCGCCCGCACCACGCGCATGGCCTGCGCCCCGCGGCTGATGGGGCAGGAACGCGCCATGCTCGATCTGCTGAGCGCCGCCGAAGCGCAGCCGGTGGGCGACCGGTATCGCCGTCTGGGCGCCGTCCGCTACGCACCCAACGGCAACATGATCCTGAGCGCCCCCGATGGCCGCGCCGCCGTATTCGCCCCAGCCTATTGATTATCGGGGCGGCTTATAATCGGGCAGCTGCCCACGCCTTGGGCTCCAGCCCAGCGCAGTGGTCTGCCCCGTTCGCGCTGCCCCAGTCGCAAGACCCGCTTACGGATTATCCGCACCGCAAAGGCTTTTTGATCGGCACCGTCCGGGGCAACGACGCCGTCCGACGCCAGTTCCGGCTGCTATTGCGCGCCCCGAGCCGCGCCCGGTTGCACCCCTTATTCTGCGGCGTCGCGGACTTCTTCCTCCTGCGCCTGCTCCACATCGCCATAGCGTGGGAGCGCGTCGAGTTCGGGGACGTCCTCCAGCTCCTTCTTGCCGGTCTCGATGTTCAATTCCTTGAACCTTCGTCCGGTGGCCAGCACGTTACGCTCAAAGCTGCCGACGAATTTGTTGTAGTTGCCGACGGCGGAATTCAGGCCCGATCCCATGCGTTTCAGATGTTCGGCCGCCGTGGCCAACCGCTCGTACATTTCCTTGCCGAGCTGGCCAATCTGCTTGGCCTCACGCGCCAGCCCGTCCTGCCGCCAAACGTCCGCCACGGTCCGTGCAATCGCAACCAAATTGGTAGGTGTGGCCAGCAATATCTTCTTTTCGAACGCATAATTCCATAAATCCGGCTGATGCTCCAGCGCGGCCGCGAGGAAATGCTCGCCCGGCACGAACATGACAACGAAATCCGGCGAGTCATCGAACTGGTCCCAATAGGCCTTGCGGCTGAGACCATCGATATGGTTTTTCATCGACACGCAATGGCGCGTCATGAAGGCGGCCCGGACGTCCTCGTCCTCCGCTCCGAACGCATCCTGATAATCGTTGAGCGACACCTTGGCGTCGATCACCAGCGACCGGCCACCCGGGATTTTTACCACGGCATCGGGGCGCAGCCGTCCGTCTTCGGTCGTGATGCTGTGCTCGAGCACGAAATCGGTGTGTTCCGCCAGGCCGCAGGTTTCCAGCACGTTCTTGAGCTGCTGCTCGCCCCAGCGTCCGCGTGCCTTCGGAGCGTTGCGCAGACTGTTGACCAGCCGCGCCGCCTCGTTCTGCACACGCTGCTGGCCTTCCTTCATCTCGCCGATCAGCCCGGTCAGCGTGCCATAGGCCTCGGTCCGCTCCTTTTCGATCTTGCCGACCTGATCCTCATAACTCTTCAGCCGTTCGCCGACCGGCGCGAGCAGTTGTTTGATCTTCTCCTCGTTGCGGTCGCCCTGCTGGTTGAACCGCTCGTCCGCGCGCTTGAGGAAGCGCTCCTGCGCCTCGCCAAGCAGTTTTCCGCCGATTTCGCTGAACTGCGCGCTGAGCGCTTTCTTTGCGTCATCGTTGATCTCTCGCAGTTCCTGCAGCCGAATCGTGTACGCGTTTTCCCGCTCCACCTGCCCCGCTTTCAGGCTGGCGAGTGCGTTCCGGTCGGTCTCGGCGCGTTCGCGCACGCCCGCCAGTTCGGCGCGCACCTGGCCCATCTCCGCCTTGGCGTCGTCCCGCTCGCGCGACACCCCGTCGAGCTGCATCCGGAGCAACTCCAGCGCGGCCTTGCCGTCGTCCCCGCCGCGCTTGGCCAACGCCCAGCCGAGCACCGCGCCGAGCAGCAACGCGGCGATGACGGCGACGATGGTGATGATCGGATCCACGACAATTCCCCCCTGAACAGAGCGGGAACACTAAACGCCCGCAGGATAATGCGCAACCGTGATCGCCGCTGCTCCGGCTGGAACAACCGGCCGCGCAGCACGCGCCGTCAGACGCCGGTACACGCGCAAGCGCTCAGCCGATCGACTGGCCGGTGGCTTCCCAGTCCTTCGTGAACGCCGCGATGCCATTGTCGGTCAGCACATGATGGAACAGGCTGCGGATCACGGACGGCGGCATGGTGGCGACATCCGCGCCGATGCGCGCGCTTTCCAGCACATGGATGGGATTGCGGATCGATGCGACGAGGATCTCGGTCTCGAACAGATAATTGTCGTAGATCAGCCGGATATCGTCGATCAGTTTCATCCCGTCCGAACCATTGTCGTCGAGCCGGCCCACGAACGGCGATATGAATGTCGCGCCCGATTTTGCCGCGAGCAGCGCCTGATTGGCCGAAAAACACAGCGTGACATTGACCATGGTGCCTTGGCTCGTCAGCTTCTTGCAGGTCTTCAGACCGTCCATCGTCAGCGGCACCTTGATGCACACATTGTCGGCGATCTTGCGCAGCGTTTCGGCCTCGCGCATCATGCCGTCATGATCGAGCGCGACCACCTCGGCGCTGACCGGTCCCTCGACGAGACCGCAGATTTCGGCCACGACCTCCTTGAAATCGCGCCCGGCCTTTTTGATCAGCGACGGATTGGTGGTGACGCCGTCGAGCAGGCCGGTCTCGGCAAGGTCGGCAATTTCGGATGTGTCGGCGGTATCTACGAAGAATTTCATGGGCGGGCGCTCCGGGCTGCGGCTGCGGGGAAACTGCCCGTCAACCTAGCCGCTCGCGCGCCGTCTGTCAGCGCGAGCCGGTAGAAAGCTGTGGATAAAGGCTCAGCGTCAGACGGGCAGCGCGACCGGCTGGACCGCAGCTGGGATGGCGTTCGGATCGAGAGCTTTTCGCACCTGGCCCATGGCCGACCCCAGGTCATTTACGCACCTGTCCAACCGGTCAGCGAGCAATTCTGCCCGTTCCCTGGTCAGCGAAAGCGACCGGACGACCGGCTTGCCGTCCTCGCAGCACAATGTCTCGAGTCCGATCTGCCAGTCGCCGCTTTCCAGCAACGCAACGGTCATTTCGCCATGGCAGAGCAGGCCCCGCAACGGATGAAACTCCGCCATTTGTTCGAGGCGGGCCTTGAGATGGTCGTTCTGGAGCGGACCGGGCTTGTTCTGAAGCTCCAGAAGGCGGGCAAATTTCTGTCCTACCAGCTTGGGAAGCAGTTGCTTTTCGTTGCGATAGGCGGGCAGGCTTGACGCCAGTATCAGCAATTGGCTGAGCCGCTGCTCGGCGCGTGCGAAGCGGTCGATCGAGCGTCCGCGCCAGCGGTTCGCTTCCTGCGAAGCGATCACATGGGGGCGGGTGGCAGCCTCCAGATCCTGAAAATTGGCAATCATGAGAATCGGCCTAGCAACAACGCGTTAACAAGTGCTGCCACGGCAAGGTTTGCGTCGAACCAGCGCACAAGCCCCGGAACTAGAGCGCCCCGCCCAGCCCTAGCGCGCCGATCAGCAGCGGATCGTTGGTGGCGCGCGGGTTGGCGCGGATGGCCGCTTCCTCGCGGCCAATGGCGTTCCAGATGACGGTATCGGCCGCGCGCGAGACGCTGGTTGCAATGCCCTGCACATCGACGCCGCTGACCGCACGGATTGCCCGGGACACTACATCGTTCTGGGCCAGCCGCAACGCGCCGCCGACCTCGGGCAGCATCGCGGTGACAAGCGCGGTGCCCAGACGCCCGCGCAGAAAATCGGTCGCCGCGCTGGGGCCGCCGCGCAGGATGGCGGTGGCATCGGTGAAGCTGGCGCCGCGGATCGCGTCTGCCACCAGCGGGGCGGCCCGCTCGGCCCCCTGCGCCGCGGCGATGCTCAGCTGACGTTGCAACTGCTGCCGGAACGCGCCGCTGCGCAGCACCGCGCCGATGATCGCGCCGCCTTCGCCAAATTGGCCAGGCAGCGGCAGGCGATCCAGCTCATTGTCGTAAAAGCCGCCCGGTTGCAGCAGCTGCGCAAAGGCGCTCCTGGAACTGAGCGTCAGCAACCGCCGCACCGCCTCGTTCAGGCTAAAGCCCGGGATCGACTGGCAGCCGGGCAGCAACAGCACCGCCGACGCCATGACACTGCCGCCGATGAATGCACGGCGGTGAAAAGACGCGGTCAGATGAGACATGGAAAAACGCTCCTGTTCGTTACAGCCAGTTCGTTACGGCCCGTATATGACAAACCGTTCGTTGCGGCCCGGCAACGGACAGCCCGCGCTCAATCGCCTTTTTTTGCGACGCCGACCAGCGCGGGGCGCAGCAGACGGTCCTTGATCATGTAGCCGGCCTGGATTTCCTGCACGACCGTGCCGGGCTCCTCGTCGCTCGGCATTTCCATCATCGCCTGGTGGACGTTGGGATCGAGCGGCAGCCCCTTGGCGGCCACGCGGGTGATGCCATGCTTGCCGAACACATTCTCCAGCTCGCGGCCGGTGGCTTCGATGCCGGTGATGAGGCCGCGCCATTTCTCCTCATCGCGCACCTCGTTCGGGATCGCGTCGAGCGCGCGCTGCAGATTGTCGTTCACTGACAACACGTCGCGCGCAAAGCCGGTGGCGGCATAGTTGCGCGCATCGGCGGCATCCTTTTCGGCGCGGCGGCGGACGTTCTGGGTTTCGGCCTGTGCATAAAGCACATTCTGCCTGGCCTCGACGAGCTGGTTTTCCAGCTCGGCCAGCCGGTCGTGCTCCTGCAGTTCGGGCGCGGACCCCGCGGTCTCCTCGCGCAGGTCCCCGGGAACGCCTTTCAGTTCGTTTTCGGCGGCTTCATCGATGGAATGTTCGTCGGTCATGGGAAATTTCGGTCTTTCGATCGCTTGGAAGATCATGTGGCAAGATCATGTGGGAAGGATCACGTGGGGCGAAACGCGGACGGTCAATCGACAAGGCGTGACAGCGCCCGCGCGGTAAAATCCACCATGGGCACGATCCGCGCATAGTTCAAGCGCGTGGGCCCGATCACGCCGACCACGCCGACGATCTTTCCGGCGCTGTCCTTATATGGCGCGGCGATGACCGAGGACCCGCTGAGCGAGAACAGCTTGTTCTCCGATCCGATGAAGATCTTGGTCGCCGCGGCCTCGCGCGCGCTGTCGATCAGCCGGGCAATCTCCTCCTCGCTCTCGATCTCGTCGAGCAGCTGGCGCACCCGGTCCAGATCAGCGGCGCTGCTTTCGTCGAGCAGCCGCGCCTGGCCGCGCACGATCAGCACCTGCCGGTCGCCGCCATCGTGGCTCCATATGGCCAGGCCCTGGCGCACAAGATCGGCGCTGGCGTGGTCGAGCGCCTGCCTGCGGTCGCGAATATCGCTATCGATCCGCTCGATTGCGGCCGACAAGGTCATCCCCGCCAGATGCCGCGTCAGATAATTGGATGCCTCGGCCAGCGCCGCGTCGGTCACGCCCGGCGGCGGATCGACGATGCGGTTTTCCACGCTGCCGTCCTCGCCCACCAGAATCGCCAGCAGCTGCGTCTCGGACAGCCGCGCGAAACCGAATTGTTTCAGGCGCGGCTCGCGCTTGGGCACCTGCACGATGCCCGCGCAGCTCGACAGGCCGGACAGCATGGCGGTGGCCGACGCCAGCGC
>JBBSUT010000082.1:0-10573 GCA_038234155.1 Sphingomonadales bacterium
CCAAGCGCAATCCGGCGCAGGCCGGCCGCGCCGAACGTGTCCTCCTCGCCCAGCGAGAACAGCCGACGCTGCGGAATCAGCACGGCGGCGGCCAGGATCAGGATGGGATGCTCCCACGTCCAGTCGAACAGCATCGGCGCGATCAGCGCGCAGAACAGACCGCCGATCACGCCGCCGACCGACATCATCAGATAGAATAGCGTCAGATGCTCGGGCGACGGCCGCGCGGCGTACATCCGCCCGTGCAGCGCCACGGAGACCGCAAACAGCAGCAGCAGGCTGGCGCCCAGTGGCAGCAGCACCGATCCACCCGGCGTAAGATAGGTGAGCCCGCCGCCGAGCAGCAGCGCGGCCGGAGTGAGCAGGGTGATGACGTCGGTTGGCCCGCGCCAGCTGGCAAAGGCCACGGTGAAGCTGAGCAGATAAAGCCCCAGCGGGATCGCCCCGATCAGCGGCATCGCCACCAGATCGGTGGTGAGATAGGTGGTGGCCGACAGCATCAGGCCGGACGGGACCGCCGCCAGCACGATCCAGCGGCGTTTTTCGCTCCAGCCGGGCGCGGGTGCAGCCGCCGGTTCGCCGAGCTGCGATGCCGCCCGCAACGGCTGCGCAGCCAGGCCTTCTGCTTGCGGCGCCGCGCGCACCAGGGCCCATCCGCAGCCCGTCACCAGCAGCAGCAGGCCGATGTACAGCACCGACCACAGATGGCTTTGCGCGTTCAGGCTGAACATCGGCTCGGCCAGCAGAGGATAGGCCATCAGTCCCGCGAAACTGCCGAAGCTGGATGCGGCGTAGAGGGCATAAGGCTCCCCTTCCTGACCGGACAGCGCATACCAGCGCTGCATCAGCGGCGCCTGCGCCGACACCATGAAGAACAGCGGCCCGATCGATGCCAGCAGCAGCCACGGCACCCAGATCGCGGTGGTGCCGTCGCCGGGCGGCTGAAACCCGGCCAGTCCGACCGGCAGCCACAGCATCGCCAGCGCAAACAGCAGGACGTGCAGGCCGGCCTGCTTGCGACGGCGCAGCGCCGCAATCCGGTGCGCATAGGCATAGCCAGCCAGCAGAAGCGCCTGATACACCAGCATCGCACTGTTCCAGACCGCCGGCGCTCCGCCAAGCCGGGGCAAGGCCATGCGTGCCAGCATCGGCTGCACCAGAAACAGCAGGAAACTGCCGGTCAGGATCGTGACGACAAACAGCCAGCGCCGGCCGGCAGGGGCGGCGGCTGCGGCGATTTGAGCGGCCGGGCCTAAGGCGGCGGCCATGATCCTATTTCCCCTTCCCGCAGGCGGGAAGGATTGCCGGTTCCATCCGCTTCACCCAAGCAGCTTCGCCGCAACCGGCGCGTGATAGCTCAGCACCCCGCTGGCCCCGGCGCGCTTGAAGCCGGTGAGGATCTCGATGAGCAGCGTATCGCGTTCACCCACGCCGGCCGCGGCCATTGCCTCGATCATCGCATATTCGCCCGACACCATATAAGCGTAGACCGGCAGCGCGAAGCGGTCGGCCGCCATGCGCACGATGTCCAGATAGGGCAGGCCGGGCTTTACCATGACGCTGTCCGCGCCCTCGGCAACGTCCATGGCGATCTCGCGCATCGCCTCGGCACTGTTGGCCGGGTCCAGCTGGTAGCTTTTCTTGTCGCCCTTCAAGAGCCCGCCCGAGCCGACGGCGTCGCGGAACGGGCCGTAGAAAGCGGAGGCATATTTGGCGGCATAGGCCATGATCTGGACGTTGGCATGGCCCTCCTGCTCCAGCGCCTCGCGGATCGCGCCGATGCGGCCGTCCATCATGTCCGACGGCGCCACGATGTCCGACCCCGCGGCGGCCTGGTTCAGCGCCTGTTGCACCAGCGCGTCGACGGTGGCGTCGTTGACGACATAGCCCGCCGGGTCCAGCAGCCCGTCCTGTCCGTGGCTGGTATAGGGATCGAGCGCGACATCGGTCAGCACGCCAATCGCATCGCCCACCGCATCCTTGATCGCGCGGATTGCGCGGCACATCAGATTATCGGGATTGGCGGCCTCCTCGCCGTCTTCGCTGCGCAGATCGTGCGGCGTATTGGGGAACAGGGCAAGGCACGGGATGCCCAGATCGATCGCCTGCCTGGCTTTGTCGGCCAGACCCGCGAGCGGCATGCGGGAGACGCCGGGCAGGCTGGCCACCGGCTCCTCGCGGTCACCATTGGCGAGGAACAGCGGCCAGATCAGGTCGCTCGGATGCAGCCGGTTTTCGCGCACCATGTCGCGGCTCCAGGCGGCGGAGCGGGTGCGGCGCAGGCGCGCGGCGGGGTAGGCGGCGTCAGACATGGGTCTCTCCCGGAGCGCCCGGCAAAGCGGGATGCGCGCCGGAAGCCCGCTGCTTAAACCCTCCCCGCGCGCGCCTCAACCGCCGATCGGTTTCAGGCCGATCGGCGCGATCCCAGTCGGTCGATCTCGCGCGCCGGGGCGGTGTCGCTGCGCGCCGTGGTGAGCTGACCGAGCGCCGCGCCCGGCTTGACCGCCATCAAGTTGCGCAGCACTGCCTTGAAATTGGCAAGCTCCGCGCCCGAAAGCTGTGCGCGCTCGATATATGTGATCGAGAACGGGTTTACCGCACGCCCGCCGCGATAGAGTTCGTAATGAAGATGCGGCCCGGTGGACAGGCCGGTGGAGCCGACATAGCCGATGATCTGGCCGCGCCGCACGCGCTGTCCGTTGCGCGCCGCGATGCGGCTCATATGGGCATAGCCGGTGGCGATGCCGCCGCTGTGCTGCAGCTTGACGAAATTGCCGTGTCCGCCGTGGCGCCCGGAATAGGTCACCACAGCGTCGGCCACGGCAAAGATCGGATCGCCATAATGGGCGCGCAGATCGACGCCGCTGTGCATCCGGGCATAGCCGAGCACCGGATGGAAGCGGCGGCCGAAACCGGAGGTGACCGCGCCGCTGACCGGACGCAGCATCTCGCCGCGGGTCTTGCCGACGCCGGACGCCTCGAACCACTGCGTTGTGCCGCCCGTGGTCCAGCGCAGCATCTGCGCCCTGTCCTGTCCGTCGCGCGTCAAACCGGCATAGCGCAGATCGCCAACTTCCACCTCGCCGGTTTCCGCACGGCGATAATCCAGCACCAGATCAAATGCGTCGGTCGACCGGATCGAACCGATATTCAGCTGTCCGGCGATCACCTGGAGATATTTCTGTACTGCCTCGGCCGGTGCGCCGGCGGCGCGGGCGGAGCGATAGAGCGACCCGCCCACGGTGCCGCGCACGCGCAGCGGGGTATCGTCCACCTTGATCGGATCGCGCTTCAATCGCAGCGTGCCATCGACACGCCCGACGGCAAGGTTGAGATCGAAGCGCGCGCGAAAGGCGAGCGTTTCGAGAGGGCGGGGCTGGGTTTTCGACGTCCGGCGGCCCAGCACCATGTCGATGCGGGTGCCCGGCTCGATATCGGAGAGGTCCATCGCCTGGCCGATCATCGCCGTGACGGCGCCGGCATCCGATCCGCCCACGCCGGCGCGCTTGAGCACGCGCTCAAAACTGTCGCCCCGGCCCAGGGTGGCGGTCATGTCGATCTGCGGACGTTCCGGGCTGGCCTTCAGCGCGGCGACGGCATCGGTGGCGGCCATGTGGCGCCCGCTGTCCGCGCCATAAGCGAGCGGCATGATCATATAGGCGCGCGACTCCTCGAACCGATCGCCGACCAGCGTGTCGGCCTGCGCCCCGTAGATTGGCTGAAAACCGGGATGAAGCACAACAGCGATCGCCGCCAGCAGGATCAGCGTGAACAGGCCGCGCCACCAGCGGACCGATCCGATATCCGCGCCCAGATCGACCGACAGTTCGAACAGCGGCAGCGCGTTGACGCGCTCGCGGAACTTATTGGGGGCGGGGGCGCCGAACGCAACCGCATTGCCGAGCGAAAGCGCTGCCGCGCCCGCTCCGCCGATCGGAAACTCTTCGCGTTCCTTGAACAACCCCGAACCCTTTCGCGAACGGCACCTGCACCGTTCGGCCTCCAATGTGCCTGCGACTGTGGCGGATCAGGGTTAAAGTCAATTTAATCGGCGGTGGAGTGACGAGCGCTTGCGATGAGCTGTGCCGCTGGGGCGACGGGGTGTGGAACGAATGGCCATGGTGCGGGAGTGAGACAGCAAAGCTTGGTACGTCCTGAGCCTGTCGCAGGAGGCTCCTGGACATGGCTCGGCGCGCGTTCGGCGAGCGCCCTTCAGCAGGTTCGGGACGAAAGACATTGCCGGGCGTTGCAGACGGCGCAAACTGCTTCGCTTGCATTTACCGTGCGAGCGCCCGATCTTGGTCACCACCAGATGGCCGAGTTCGACACATCCCCGATCACTGCCGTTCTTGGGCCCACCAACACCGGCAAGACCCACCTCGCAGTCGAGCGGCTGACCGCGCATTCCAGCGGCATGATCGGCTTCCCGCTGCGGCTCCTGGCGCGCGAGGTGTACGACCGGGTGTGCGCGATGAAGGGCGCAAACCGCGTCGCGCTGATCACCGGAGAGGAGAAGATCGAGCCGCCCGACGCGCGCTGGTTTCTGTGCACCGCCGAATCGATGCCGCTCGACAGGGAACTGGGATTCGTCGCGCTGGACGAGGCGCAACTGGGCGCCGATCCGGAGCGCGGCCATGTGTTCACCGACCGGCTGCTGCGCGCGCGTGGCCGCGAGGAGACGATGATCCTGGGATCGGACATGCTGCGCCCGGTGATCCGGCATCTCCTGCCCGAAGCACAGATCGTCACCCGCCCGCGCTTTTCCACGCTGAGCTATGCCGGAGCCAAAAAGCTGTCCCGCCTGCCGCGCCGCAGCGCCATCGTCGCCTTCTCTGTCGAGGAGGTTTATGCCGTGGCCGAAATGCTGCGGCGCTTCGCGGGCGGCGCGGCGGTGGTGATGGGGGCGCTTTCACCCTCCACCCGCAACGCGCAGGTGCGGATGTTCCAAGAGGGCGAGGTTGATTATCTGGTGGCGACCGATGCCATTGGCATGGGGCTCAACCTCGATGTGCGCCACGTCGCCTTTGCCTCGCTGCACAAGTTCGACGGGCACCGGCGGCGGCGGCTGACGGTGCCGGAAATGGCACAGATCGCGGGGCGCGCCGGACGCCACCAGACCGACGGTACGTTCGGGGTGCTGACAGGCAAGGGCGGGGAGTTCACGCCCGAAGAGATTGCGGCGATCGAGGAGCACCGGTTCAAACCGCTGGAGCATCTTTACTGGCGCGAGAGCGAGCCGCGCTTCACCGATGTCGGCACGCTGATCGGTGATCTGGAGGCCAAGCCCGGCGATCCGGTGCTGAAGGCCGCGCCCGAAGCGGTCGATCTGGCCGTGCTGAAGCGGTTGACCGACAGCGCCGAAGTGATGGCCGCCGTGGGGGGGGCCAAGGGGCTGCGGCGGCTGTGGGCGGCGGCATCGCTGCCCGATTTCCGCCAGGTTGGGCCCGATCATCATGCCCGCTTCGTCACCCGGCTGTGGCCGTATCTCGCCGCGGGAGCCCTGCCGCGCGCGATGGTGGCGCAGGAAATCGCGCGGCTGGACGATATGCGCGGCGATGTCGAGGCGCTGGCGCAGAAGATCGCGGCGACGCGGACCTGGTCCTATATCACGCATCGGCCCGACTGGGTGGAGGACCGCGCTGACATGGCGGAGCGCACCCGCGCGCTGGAACAGAAATTGTCCGACGCGCTGCACGACCGGCTGCGCCAGCGTTTTGTCGACCGGCGAACCTCGGTTCTGCTGCGCAAGATGGGCAAGGATGCCACGCTTCTGCCCGTTTCACTTGACGAATCCGGCACGGTGCTGGTTGATGGAGAGGAGATCGGCACGCTCGACGGTTTCCGGTTCCGGCCGGTGCCCGGCGCGGGTGCCAGCGAAAGTCGCCTGCTGTTGGCGGCCGCGGAACGACATCTCGGAGGATTGATGACGCAGAAAGCGGGCGAACTGGCCGCATCGGATGATGCCGATTTCACGCTGGAGGCAAACGCCGCCGGGCGACCCGCCATTATGTGGCGCGGCGGCGAGCTGGGCTTGCTCGAGCCGGGCAAAACCTTGCTGCAGCCGGTGTTCAAACCGGCCAAGGCGCTGAACGGCCTGGAGGGCGGAGACCTGGCCGCCGTTGTGACCCGGGCCGAAGGCTGGCTGACATCGCGGATCGAAAAGCATCTGGGCGGGGTAACCGCGCTGCTGGCCTTGTCGCAGAGCGTGCACGCGCCGCCGCCGGTGCGGGCGCTCGCGGTCCAGCTGGCCGAACAGGGCGGCGTGGCCGCGCGCGCCGACGTGGCGGACGCCGTACATGGGCTGGACAAGGATCAGCGGGCCGCCGCGCGCAAGGCGGGGATCGTGTTCGGCGCGCTCGATATCTACCATCATCTGGCGCTCAAGCCCGGCGCGGCGCGCTGGCGCAGTGCGCTCGATGCTGTGATGACCGGCAAGGCGATGCCCGATCTGCCGCCGGAAAGCGCCGTGCATCTGACCGACTGGCGCTTCGCCGATGCGC
Source organism: Sphingomonadales bacterium (assembly GCA_038234155.1). Classification (GTDB taxonomy): domain Bacteria; phylum Pseudomonadota; class Alphaproteobacteria; order Sphingomonadales; family Sphingomonadaceae; genus Novosphingopyxis. The sequence continues at coordinate 6,501 of JBBSUT010000082.1, forward strand.
GCGATTGCCGCAATGCGGGCTATCGCCGCTTCGGAACCGAACATCTGCGGATCGATCTGGTCGAGCGGCTCGCGAAAAAAGCGCATGAGGCGCGGGGCCAGGCGCGCGATTTCGACATCGATCTGGCGCTGCCCACCTCGCTCGGTCTCAGCGAGCCGGGTTTTGACATGCTGATGCGCGACGCAGGTTTTCGTCGGCTGCCGCCCGCGAAGCCTGCCGGGGCCGGAGCCGGCGCGGGTGGAGCGGGCTTGGATGACAAGGGCGGGGATGGAGCGGTCGAGGTTGTGCCGGCCGCCCCGGACGAGCGTTCGATGTCGAGGGCGGACGCCGCTGCCGCCGATCCGGTGATCGACACGCCATCCGCGCCGGACGTGCCGCCGGGAACCGCGCCTGAAACCGGAACCGGTCAGGAGCCGCCGGTCGAGTTCCACCCTGCCGCAGAGAACCCCGACGTGAGCCCTGAAGTGAGCCCCCCAGAGAGCCCAGGGGAGAGCCCGGCAGAGAACCCGGCAGAGAACCCGGCAGAAAACCCGGAAGAACCACCTGCCGCCGAAGATACCGCCGCGGCCCAAGATCCCGCCACGCCCGAAGCGGCGGCTGACGAGGCGCCCGCGGGTGCCGTCCCGTCTCCGCAGGCGCGCGCCGTCCATCCGGTACTGCGCTATCGCTGGGTCGGGTTGCCCAAGCCGGGCCGGGAGCAGGCGCGCAAGGGGCACGGCGGGCAGAAGCGGCCGGACAAGGGCCGCGGCCCAGGGGGCGATGACCCCAAGGGCGCGCCGCCGCCGCCGCCCAGGGAAAAGCCGGTGCAGAGCGCCCTGGCCGAGCAGTTGGCGGCGCTTACGGGCCGCCGCTGAATGCAGCCCGAGCTGCGGATCGACAAGCTTCTCTGGTATCTCAGGCTCAGCAAAAGCCGCGTCCGCGCACAGGCGATCCTGGGCGCGGGGCATGTCCGCCTCAACGGCCGCTACATCGACCGCCACATCGACGGGGTGAGCATGTGCGTGCGCGCGGGCGATGTCGTGACGTTGCCAGTAGGTGAGGGCGCGCGGGGCATTGACTTGGAAGCGCCGCCCGCCATAGCAGGGGCTAACCCTCAAAAGAACCGCCGGAGCCGCCGTCCATGACCTATGTCGTCACCGAAGCCTGCATCAAATGCAAATATATGGACTGCGTTGAGGTCTGCCCCGTCGATTGCTTTTACGAGGGAGAGAACATGCTGGTGATCAACCCGAGCGAGTGCATCGACTGCGGCGTGTGCGAGCCGGAATGCCCGGCCGAGGCGATCCTGCCTGACACCGAGGATGGTCTCGAGAAGATGCTGGAAATCAACACCAAGTTCAGCGCCGATTGGCCCAATATCACCGTCAGCCGCGATGCGCCGGAAGACGCTGACGCGTTCAAGGGCATGGAGGACAAGTTCGACAAATTCTTCTCGCCCGAGCCTGGCCAGGGCGACTGATCGACCGCCACTTTACGGCATTCGCCGACCTGACTTGTGGTGCGCCGCTGTTCCTATCGAACAGGGGCTGGAAATTATCTGTCGGAACTGCTAGGGACCGCGTCGAAGCGGATGGCGCGACGATGCGTCCATTCGCGGTGGGTTCCCGTATACGGGTAATATCATTCTCCCATGAGCCTAGCAACGCGTCCCGCCCCGGCGTGCCTTGCGCTCGTCCCTTCGTGAAAGGTGGATTTATGGCGTCCAGTGCGATTCTCTTCGATGTCGGCGATTATGTGGTCTATCCCAAACATGGTGTGGGCCGCGTCGTGGAGCTCCAGAATGAAGAGATCGCGGGCATGCAGCTGGAGCTGTATGTGCTGCGGTTCGAGAAAGAAAAAATGACGCTGCGGGTGCCTATGAACAAGGCCGAGAGCGTAGGCATGCGCAAGCTGTCGAGCGACAAGACGCTCAGGCAGGCTATGGAAACGCTCAAGGGCAAGCCCAAGGTGAAGCGCACCATGTGGTCGCGCCGGGCGCAGGAATATGAAGCCAAGATCAATTCGGGCGATCTGGTATCGATTGCCGAAGTGACGCGCGATCTGTTCCGTCCCGACGATCAGCCCGAGCAGAGTTATTCCGAGCGGCAGATTTTCGAAGCGGCTTCCAGCCGTCTCGCACGCGAGCTGGCGGCGATGGAAAAGACTGACGAGCCGGCAGCGCTGCAGAAAATTCGCGACATCCTGAACGAGGCCGCGCCGCAATATTATGATCAGCCCGACGAGGCCTGATCGCAGAGCGGAAATACAGGCCGCAAGGCGGTTATGATGACGAAAGGGCGCCTGCGGGCGCCCTTTTTCGTGGCCACGTTCCGCCCCCGTGCCCGGTTTCTGCCAGCACCAGATTCTGCCAGCGCCAGATTCTGCCGGCGACTGTGACGCGTCGACAAAGGACGCTTGCCGCGCCGCCCGCATCGTTGTATTACATACCTAACACAGTGATAGGATCGATCTATGCGGTACAAATTGATGGCCATTCCCCTGGCGGGTGCGCTGCTGACGCTTTCGGGCTGCGGCTATTCTGTTTTCGATGCGGCGGACAGCCTGTCGAGCATCGGATCGGACGGCCTGGCCGACGGTCAGCCGGTTCCGGCGCAGGTGACGACGCTTGCTCCGTTCGACGAGCTGACCGTGGTCGGCCCCGACGCGATCCGGTTCACGGCCGGGGCGCCCCACAGCATCCGCGCGGAGGGGTCGCCCGAACTGCTCGCCCATTTGAAATACCGGCTGAAGGACGGGACGCTTAGCATCGGACGGGGCGGCGGCCGCTGGTCCGACAAGGCGCGCGCCACGATCTATGTCACCGGCCCCGCGCTGAAGACGGTGACCGCGGCCGGTTCCGGCCCGATCGCGATCGACGCCATGTCCGGTCCGGCGCTGAAGCTGACCATGGCGGGGTCCGGCGCGCTCGACGTGGCGCGGGTTCAAGCCGACAAGCTGGACGCGACCATGGCCGGATCGGGCACCATGCGCCTGGCCGGGCTGGCAAAGGCGAGCGACATCTCGGTGGCCGGTTCCGGCGATATCGATGCGGGCGCGCTGAACAGCGAACGCGCCGACGTGTCGGTGGCGGGATCGGGCAATGTGAAGCTGCGATCGGACGGCAAGGTGGATGCCAGCATCATGGGATCGGGCAATGTCGTGGTGACCGGCAACGCCGCCTGCGACGTCTCGACCATGGGATCGGGCACGGTGCGCTGCCGGCGCTGACGGCCGCCGTCACATTTCGTTACAGGCTGTCCGGTAGAGGCTGACCGGTAGAGGCTGGCCGGTACAGGCTGTTGCGGGATGGACCGGTTTTTGCAGAAAGCTTTGCCGCGCCGCGCGATGTTTGGCATGATGCGCCATATGGACAATATTGGAGCGACAATCGTGCGGGTGATAGCGACGGGGCTGGCCGCCATGCTGCTGATCGCGGCGCCGGCATCGGCCAAAGAGCGCAGCTTCGTGCTGGGCGGGTTCGAGCGGATCGCGGTTGAAGGCAATATCGTTGTGGACGTGGCCACCGGTGCCTCGCCCGGTGCAAAGGCGGAGGGGACGCAGGACCAGCTTGACCGGGTGCGGCTGGTGCGGCGCGGCGACACGCTGACGGCCAGCCTGCTGTCACCGGTGCGGACCGGGCGCGATAATGCCGATATCACCGGACCGCTGGTGGTGCGCCTGTCCACGCGCAAATTGTCCGAGCTGCGCCTGCGCGGCAACGGCAAATTGTCGGTCGCCTCGCTCGACGATCGCTCGGCGCGGGTATCGCTGGTCGGCGGCGGCGTGATCGCGATCGGCACGGTCAAGGCAGACCAGTTCTACGTGAACGTGGCCGGCACCGGCGTGGTGTCGGTGGGCGGCGGAAGCGCGCGCGAAGGGCATGTGCAGCTGAGCGGCCCGGCCACGCTCAAGGCGGCTTCCATGGTGCTGGATCGGCTGGATCTCAACCACAGCGGCCCGGCGACGAGCGCGATCGAGGTGAAGGAATTCGCCAAGGTGGAGAACAGCGGCACCGGCTCGATCGCCATTGGCGGAGAGGCCGATTGCGATATCCGCAGCGCCGGATCGGCGCAGATCGTCTGCGGCAACGGCAA
>JBBSUT010000083.1:0-10558 GCA_038234155.1 Sphingomonadales bacterium
AGATACGCAATGAGCGACGCGCAAGCCGAACCGACGCCCGCACGCGCCGCGCCGCCGAAAAAGAAGAATGGCCTATTGAGCTTCGCGCTCGATTTCGGGCCGCTGCTGCTTTTTTTCGTGTCGTATAAATTCTTCGATCCCAGCGACAATCCGGTGTCGGCCGCGATCTACGGAACCGGCGTATTCATGGCCGCGATCGTGGTGGCGCTGATCCTGTCGAAATGGCTGCTGGGCAAGATATCGCCGATGCTGTGGCTGTCCGCAGTGCTGGTGATCGGCTTTGGCGGGCTGACCATCTATTTTGGCGATCCCAGCTTCATCCAGCACAAGCCCACCGGCATTTACGCGCTGTTCGCGCTTACGATTTTCGCCGGTCTCCTGCGCGGAAAACCGGCGATCCGCTATCTCCTGGAATATGCGTTCGAAGGCTTGTCGCACGAGGGCTGGATGAAGCTTTCGCGCAATTGGGCGCTATTCTTCGCCTTCCTCGCCTTGGCCAACGAGGCGATCATCGCGCTGTTCGATTTCGATACCTGGCTGACGCTCAAGGTCTGGGGTGTCACCGGGCTGACCTTTGTTTTCGCGCTGGCCAATGTGCCGATGCTGATGAAGCACGGGCTCAAGGTGACCGACGAGTTGGAAGCGGCGACCGACGTTCCCCCGCAGGGATAGCGCCATCATCCCTGGCGAACGGCCGATTGTCATGGGTAAGCCGGAGATCGCCGGCATGCACAACGCGGGCAGAACGGCGCGCCCCTAATGGACCCTCGCGGAGCTTCAAGGCGCATGGGCAGGAGGAAGCGCAAGAAAATGGGCCGCCCCACCGGGACGACCCTTCGTTGTTCAAAGCCTCAGAAAGTCAGCCCGCCTGATCGGCGCGGTCCATGCCGTTGCCGTCCAGGTTCTTGGCAACGAAATCCCAGTTCACCGCATGATCGAGCAACGCATCGATATAGTCAGGACGCGCGTTCTGATAATCGAGATAATAGGCATGCTCCCACACATCGAGCGTGAAGAGAGGCTTCTTGCCCTGGTGCGCGATCGGCGAGTCGGCATCGTGGAAGCTGGTGATCTCCAGCTTGTCGCCGTCCATCACAAGCCACGCCCAGCCGCTGGCGAAATGGCCGGTCGCCTCCTCCTTGAACTTCTTCTTGAAATCATCGACCGAACCGAAATCGCGCTCCAGCACGTCCTTCAGTTCGCCCGACGGCTTGCCGCCTTCCGGTGCCAGGCATTCCCAGTAGAAGCTGTGGTTCCACACCTGCGCGCTGTTGTTGAACAGGCCCTTGTCGCCCTGAGACTTCGCGTTCAGCACGACCTCGCTCAGCTTCTTGCCCGACATTCCGGCTTTCTCCAGCGCGGCATTGGTCTTCTCGACATACGCCTTATGGTGCTTGCCGTGATGATAATCGAACGTCTCTTCGCTGATGACGTCGCCAAAGGCGGTCTTGGAATAGGGAAGCGCGGGAAGCTGAAAAGCCATGCGGGGTATCTCCGTGTTTGGTCGAGACTGAACTGTCGTGAGACCAATGGCAGACGGACGCATTTGTTCCGGTTCCGGCCCGCGTTTCGAAACCGCGTTTCCGTACGTATCTCCGTCCCGTCTCTCTCGACGGTCTCTCGCGACGGTCTCTCGCTGCCGTCTCTCGCTACTGCGCGGTCAAACGGCCAGATCGTGCTTTTTGACGCAGTGACGCAGCTGATCGTAGCTCAGCCCCAGCGCCTTGGCGGTCTGCCGCTGGTTGTAACGGTGCGCCGCCAGCGCATGTTCCACGATCATCCGTTCATAAGCCTCGGTCGCCGCCTTCAGATCGTCGATCGCGCCCAGATCGGTGCTGGCTGCTTCCGGCGCAGGATCGGCCACGCTGTCCGACAGATCCTTGCGCGAACGTCCCTCGTGCATCATCGCTTCCGGTTGCGGACGCCACGGCGAATTGAACGGATCAAAAATGATGTGGTCCACCGGTCCGTCCTGCTCGGCCCAGCGATAGACCGCGCGTTCCACCACGTTGCGCAATTCGCGCACATTGCCGGGCCAGGGATGGCGCTCCAGCGCCTCGCCCGCGAGCCGGCCGAAACCGGGCCAGCTTTCCCAGCCGATTTCCGCCGCCATACGCCGCCCGAAATAATCCGAAAGCACGGGCACATCGCCTTCGCGTGCGCGCAGCGGCGGCAGGGTGACCACCTCGAAACTCAACCGGTCGAGCAGATCGGCGCGGAAACGGTTTTCCGCCACCATTGCAGGCAGATGGGCATTGGTGGCGGCCACGATGCGCACATCCACTCGTACCGGGCGCGATGCTCCGATGCGCGTGATCTCGCCATATTCCACGGCGCGCAGCAGGCGTTCCTGCGCGGCCATCGACAGCGTGCCGAGCTCATCGAGGAACAGCGTGCCGCCGTCGGCTTCCTCAAACCGTCCTATGCGCGCGCGCGTCGCGCCGGTGAACGCGCCCTGTTCATGCCCGAACAGCTCCGCTTCGATCAGCGTTTCCGGCAGCGCGGCGCAGTTCATCGTGACCAGCGGACCGCCCCAGCGCGGGGACAGACGATGCAGCCGCTCGGCAATCAGTTCCTTGCCGGTGCCGCGCTCGCCGATGACCAGAACCGGGCGATTGAGCTCGGCCGCGCGGGACGCCCGCTCGACCGCGTCAAGAAAGGCGCCGGATTGTCCGATAAACTGGCTGTCGCGTTCCATGCCCAATTAATGGCATATTTCACCAACACCTCGCAACGGAAACCGCATCGCGGAGGGTGGGATTTTTAAAATTCCCAGCAATTCCGGGGTATTTCGGCTTTGGCACGCTTCTCGCAATGCTATCGCCAAATGGAAAACAACTTCATCCAGGGAGCGTTTCATGCGCCATCACACATCGCAGCGACTGGCGGCGGGAGCACTCGCGGTCATGCTATTGGCGTCGATCATCTTGCTGAACGCGCTCGGTCCGTCGCTCATGTCGGCAATCGGGCAGACCCAGCCTGGTGGACCGACCGCAAGCTATCTGGCGTAAGCGCCCCCGCCCGCATTCCTCACAACGGAGTATCATTTATGAGTATCTTCTCCCGCACCCGTGACATCGTTGCCGCCAACGTCACCGAAATCCTGGACCGGTCCGAAGACCCGGCCAAGATGATCCGCATGATCATTCTGGAGATGGAGGAAACGCTGGTCGAAGTGCGCGCATCGGCCGCCCGCACCATCGCCGATCAGAAGGAGCTGCGCCGGCATATCGACAAGCTCGACAACCTGCAGCAGGACTGGACGGAAAAGGCGCAGCTCGCCTTGTCCAAGGACCGCGAGGATCTGGCCAAGGCCGCGCTCGTCGAAAAGCGCAAGGCCGGTGACATGGGCGAACAGCTGCGCGCCGAGATCAAGGTGCTGGAAGATGCGCTGAAGGCATCCGAACTCGACATCCAGAATCTGCAGAACAAGCTGCAGGATGCCCGCAGCCGGCAGAACAACATCATGACCCGGCTGGAAAGCGCGGAAAACCAGGTGCGCCTGCGCTCCATGTACAACGGCGAAAAGGTGAAGGACGCCTTCTCGCGCTTCGATGTTCTGGAGCGCCGGGTGGACGAGGCACAGGGCCGCGCCGACGCGCTGCGCCTGGGCTCGGATGGCCCCAAGTCGCTCGGCGATCAGATCGCGGCGCTGGAATCGAATGACCAGGTCGACGACGAGCTGGAAGCGATGAAGCAAGCCATGAACAAGGAAGGCTGATCCGATGGAAGGCATATTCGCAATCGTCGCCATTTTCATCGCGCTGCCGTGGCTTGTCTTTCATTATATAACCAAGTGGAAGACCGGCACCACGCTGACCAATGATGATGAAAAACTGCTGTCCGATCTTTACGATACGGCCCGGCGTTATGAAGAGCGCATCGAAACGATCGAGCGCATCATCGCCGCCGACAACCCGGACTGGCGCCCAACCCGTCTCGAGCAGGACGATACGCGGCGCACTCTTGATGACATTCGCTCGCTGGAAAGGAACCGCTGACATGGCCGGCACGCACACCAAATTTTATCTCGACAAGCAAAATGCCAAATGGAAAGGCGTCTGCTCGGGGATCGCGGATTATACCGGGGTCGATGTCCTCTGGATCCGAATTGCCACCGTTATCCTGACCATGGCCGGCGGTTTTCCCTGGACCCTCATTGCCTATATCGCCGCCGCCTGGGCCGCGCCGAGAAAGCCGATCGACCTCTACATCGATCAGGACGATCGCAAATTCTGGCAGGGCGTGCGCCAGTCGCCCACCCGTACCGCCCGCGAAGTCCGCTCGCGCTTCCGTGATGTTGATCGCCGACTGGCCGACATGGAAGTCTATTATACGAGCAAGAATACCTCGCTCGCCAACGAGATCGAAAGCCTGCGCTGATTGCACAGACTTTCGCAAGAGACGCCAACAGGGGACGCAAATCATGGACTTCTTCGACAATCTGGGCTTCGTTATCATTGCGGCCATCGCCATCGGTGGATGGGTTTTCACCACCCACCTCCGGGTCAAGAATGGCTACCCGCTCGAAAACGGATGGGGCAAGGCGCTCTATCCGCAAAAGACCAATGAAACGGTCGAGCGGATCAAGCTGATCAGCCAGGAAAACGCACAGCTGCGGGCCGAACTGGGCGCGGTCAAGGACCGGCTCGCCAATGTTGAGCGGATCGTGACCGACGGCAGCCACCGGCTCCGCGACGAGATCGATGGCCTGCGCGGACCTGCCAATTAAGAAGCAGCCGCTCCCGCCTGAATTGGTAAACAAATAAAAAGGACGCGAATATGCCTTGGAGTATCACCGTGATGGTTCTTGGGATCGTCTTGATCGCGACCATCGGCAAAGTTTTGAGAGCGCATTACAAGACGAAGAACGGGTTCTTCCAGGACGTCGACGGCGATAGCGCGCGCCCGCGCGATCCCGGCGCTCGGCAAAGCAGCGACGAAGTCCGGCAGCTGAAGGATCGCATCGCGGTGCTGGAGCGGCTGATCACCGACGAACATGGATCGCGCGAACTGGACCGCGAGATCGCCAAATTGCGCGACAACTGATTGCGCGAGGATCGAAGAGGAGACCGTCATGCTGACCGATCCCACATCGTTGCTGATGATTGCAGGCCTCAGCTTTGCCGCCCTGCTCACTGTTTCGCTGATAGCCCTGCGCGGCTGGCGCGACTGGCTGCAGTTCAAACATGCCGAAATCGGTGCCGCTGCGCCGCGTGATCTGCCCTCGCCCTCGGGCAATGCCCGGATCGAGGTGGCCGACCTCAAGGAACGCGTGCGCAAGCTGGAAGCCATCGCCAGCGGGATCGAGCTGTAGGCGCGAACCGGCCTCTTACCTGCCCCTCCCCCTCATTTGCACCATCCCCTTCCGCCTCCCCGGCCACGCTGCTACGGCACGGCCATGACCCACCGCAGCCTCTCCGACATCCGCGAGGAATATGCGTTCCTCGATCCCGACGACCGCTACCGCCTGCTGATCGACCTTGGTCGCGCGCTCGAGCCGATGCCCGACGCGCTGAAAACCGATGCCACGCTGGTGCGCGGCTGTTCGGCAGCGGTGTGGGTCTATCCCACGCGCGCCGACGATGGCCGGCTGCATTTCCTGGCCGACAGCAATGCCGCGATCACCAAGGGCATCATCGCGCTGGTGTTGAAAACGGTGCAGGATCAGACGCCCCAAACCGTGGCGCAGGCCGATGTCGCGCAGGCGCTGGCGCCGTTCGATCTGAAAAACCAGCTCAGCAGCAATCGCACGCAGGGCATCCCCAATATGATCGCGTTGATCCGCGAAACGGCGGCGCGCCTGGTGTGAGAGCCCGCATTGACCCGCCCGCCCTGATCGTGACCCGATAGTCAGCCCGTCGGGCACAGGCAATCTGGTCTCCCCTTGAAAAGCGAGCGGCGCGGGAAAGACGCCGAAACCGATGATAAATGCTGGTGGCTTGCTGCCCCTTTGAAAGGCGGCGGCAATGGCGATGGGGCGTTACTGCGCTGCGTTCAGCTCGGCGGCCAGCGCGTCCAGGTCCGCATCCGGGCGGACGATACGCCACACACCGGGCTTGCGGCTGTCGACCAGCATGACCGCCTTTTTCGGGCAGATGTCGAGGCACGGGACCTCCATCACGCCCAGCGTGCCCTTGCGGCCCTTTTTCGAGCCAAGCCGCCTCTTCAATTCCTTTGCCAGATGGTTCCCGCCGCCGCTGCCGAAGCCGCCGTTCAGCTTCTTCGAACATTTCTTGCAGATCAGAATAGCGTGGCTCCAATTGGCATCGACATGATGCTTCATCCCGGCTGCCACTGCTTTCGTTCCGCGGCGGACTTGAGCACGTCATAGGCCGCCTGTCCGGCCTGGAATTCGGCCGCAGCTGCGCTGTTGCCGGGGTTTACGTCGGGATGCGTGCGCTTGGCGAGCTCCCGCCAGGCCTTCTTCGCAGCATCGAAATCGGTGTCCGGATCGAGCCCGAGCAAATCCAGCGCGCGCATCTCATCCCGGCTCCGGCTGCCGTCGCCCGGACCGGCCCAGGCGTAATGCGCCGACTCCTGATAGCCGCCTGCATCGCGCTTCTCCTCGCGCGCGCGCTGCTCCGCCTCTTCCTTGTTGAGCCCGGCGAAATAGTCCCAGTTGCGATTATATTCGCCCGCATGCGTGGGACAAAAATACCAGCGTTCCTTGCTATTGGGCGATTTGGGTGCCGGACAATCGCCGCGCTCATCGCAGCCGACACGGTCGCACTGCCGAACAGCCTCCGCCTCGCGCGTTTCGCTATAGCCCCGCCAGCGGGGAAAACCCCAGTCGTTCGATCGTCTCGCTTTTGCCATCACGGGCATAGATAGGCGCATTCGCCAGCGATATCCATGGACAAGCCGTTCACCGTTCATCGTCGGTCGAAACCGTCCTGTCGCTATTGCGAACGATTAGCCTATGCACGGCCCCGCGCGGTCGTTAGTCGATGTGCTGTTATATCAAGACGATATGATGTCCACCATAGGCCACCCAAAGCCTCCGCGCACTCCAACACGGACTGGATTTCTGTGACCAATAGACCGAGCTTTCTCCAACATCTCTGGCAGGATATCCCCGCCTCCATGGTCGTCGCGCTCGTGGCGCTGCCGCTGTGTCTGGGCATCGCGCTGGCGTCTGGCGCCCCGCTGTTTTCCGGGCTGATAGCCGGTATCGTCGGCGGTATCGTCGTCGGCGCGCTATCCAAATCGCAACTTTCGGTCAGCGGCCCCGCCGCCGGACTCACGGTCATCGTTCTCGCTGCGATCGAAGCAATGCCCAGCTACGAGACATTCCTGATCGCGGTCTGCCTGGCCGGCGTCATGCAGATGCTGTTCTCGCTCACCCGAACCGGTGTGCTCAGCGAGTTCGTGCCCTCTTCGGTCATCACCGGCATGCTCGCCGCAATCGGATTGATCCTGATCCTCAAGCAAATCCCGCACGCCATCGGTTACGACGGCGATTTTGAGGGCAGCCTCAGCTTCCTGCAGAGCGACGGGTTCAACACGTTGTCGGCGGTGCCCCACGCCGTGGCCGAATCGCTGCTCGCCGGCCCGCTAATCGTGGCGGCAATCTCGCTCGGCTTCCTGTTTTGGTGGGACAGGGCGCGGCCCGCCGAAGGCCTGTTGCGCTTCCTGCCCGGGCCACTGGTGGTGGTGGTATTCGGCGTGGCGGCCAATGCGATATTTATCGCGGCCGCCCCCGGTCTGGCCATTGCGCCGACGCATCTGGTGCAGGTGCCGATTTCGGACGGGCTCATGGATTTTGCCAGCCAGTTCGCCACGCCCGATTTTGGCGCGATCGGGCTGCCGCTGGTATGGACCACGGCGTTGACCATCGCCATCGTTGCCAGCCTGGAATCGCTGCTGAGCGTAAAGGCGATCGACGAGATCGATCCGCGCCGGCGCACCACCGACAAGAACCGCGAACTGTTGGCGCAGGGCGGCGGCAACCTTGTTTCCGGCCTCATCGGCGGGTTGCCGCTCACGTCGGTCATCATCCGCAGTTCGGCCAATGTGGAGGCCGGCGGCGTCACCAAGACCTCCGCGATCCTGCACGGCTTCTGGCTGCTGCTGAGCGTCCTGCTCATCCCCGTTGTGCTCAACCTCATCCCGCTGGCCGCGCTGGCTGCGATCCTGTTGCATATCGGATACAAGCTGACGCGGATCGAGCTGTACAAGCAGCGCTTTCGTCAGGGGTGGCACCAGTTCGTGCCGTTCGTGGTTACCGTCGGCGCGATCCTGCTGACCGATCTGCTCATCGGCATCATGATCGGCCTTGCCGTCGGTTTCGTGTTCGTTGTCGCGCGCAATTTCCGCACCGCGATCAGCGTGGTGAACGATGGAGACAGCTGGCTCGTCAGCGCCCGGCGCAACCTGTATTTCATCCACAAATACGAGCTGCAGAAAAAACTGCGGGACATTCCGGATGGTGCCACCGTGGTGATCAACCTGAACCGCGCCGAATTTGTCGATCCGGACAATTTCGATATCATCAACGCCTTTGCCCGCAATGCCGCGTTCCGCGACATCGCTGTATCGGTTCGCGGTGAATTCGGCTCGCGCACGGACGAGCTGATCCAAGCCCCCATGAAAAAGGTGGTCTACTCATGATAAGCTACAAGGAACTGCTGCTGTCCAACCGCGCCTGGTCGCAGGAAATGCGCGAGCGCAACCCGGATTTCTTCTCGCAGCAGACGATGGGCCAGAAGCCCGAGATCCTGTGGATCGGATGTTCGGACAGCCGGGTGAGCCCGGACCAGATCACGCAAACCAAACCCGGCGAGCTGTTCATCCACCGCAACATCGCCAATGTGGTGCACGATGACGACATCAATCTGATGTCGGTGGTGCAATATGCGGTCGATGTGCTGCGGGTGAAGCATGTGGTGCTGTGCGGTCATTACGGCTGCGGCGGCATCGCGGCCACGTTGAACGGCGGCGTCGATGGCCCGATCGCGCAGTGGCTGGAAAACACCGGGAAGGTGTACACCGCACACAAGGACGAGGTGGACCGCGCGGGCGAGAACGAACAGCGGGTAAACCGCCTCGTCGAATGTAATGTCCGGGATCAGCTGGTGGCGCTGGCCCAATCGAACAGCGTGCGCGGCGCGTTCGAGCGCGGGCAGCCGCTGCTGCTGCACGGCTGGGTTTATGATCTGCGCGACGGACTCATCAAGCCGCTGATGGAGATCGACCAGGACAATTATCTGCAACCCGGCAGCCCGCCGCCGTCGGTGCTGCTGGAAGACGCCCAATAGCTTCTGAAAATGATAAAATTTCAACGCGGTTCCGGGCGGGGCGCGCCGCGTTCCGCCCGGGCCGGATTGTCAGGGGGCCTGTAAGCCGGGTTTTGTCCATCTCCCCTGCGGAAGACTGGGCAATCATTCCTCTAGGCGGCGGATTGCTCCGCCGCTCGAGCGACCAACCCGGGCGGCCTTCCGGAAAGAAGCGGGTGTTGCCACCCTGCGCCGCCCCTATTCGGTCTTGCTCCCGGTGGGGTTTGCCGTGCCGCGGCCGTTGCCGACGCGCGCGGTGCGCTCTTACCGCACCCTTTCATTGTCACGCCGCCGAAGCTTTAAGGGCATGAAGCCCGGCGCGACCTGCTTTCTGTTGCACTGTCCCTTGATGCGCCCCCAAAGGACGCGCACCCGCCGGACGTTATCCGGCACCGTTTTCCGTGGAGCCCGGACTTTCCTCGCGCCGCTTCGTTTCCAAAACGGCCCGCGATTGCCCGGCCCCCTGACCGATCAGCCGGTATAGCTTTCCGGATCGCGTTCCAAGAGCAAAGCGAGCAGCATGGCACGCAGCTGCCCGTCCGGCACACCGGTGATGCGCTCGGGCCGGAACCGCCGCTCGAACGCGCGAACAGCCGCCGGCCCGTCGGTTACATCATATCCATAACGGCCCAGCGCGGTCAAAAAGCTGGCGTCTGACCAACCCGGATCGACATGCGCCTTGTCAGGCCGCTCCATCGCCAGCCCGACGCGGGCCAACCGGTCCCATGGGAACAGCTCCCCCGGATCCTCCTTGCGCGCAGGCGCCACGTCGCTGTGGCCGACAACATGGCATGGCTCGATATGATAGAGCTGCACCAGTTCCGAAACCAGCGGGATCAGCGCCTCGATCTGCGCCTCGGGAAACGGCCGGTAACCCCATTCATGACCGGGATTGACCAGCTCGATCCCGATGCTGGCGCTGTTGACGTCGGTAATCTCGCACCAGTAGCTGCGGCCTGCGTGCCAGGCGCGCTCTTCCTCGCGCACCATCTGCACAATCTCGCCCTCTTCCGTAATGCAGTAATGCGCGGAAACGCCGCCCTCTTCACTGGTCATCCGCGCGATCGCGCTCACGGCATCCTTCATACCGGTATAGTGCAGCACCAGCATGCTGATCGGCAATGCGCGCTCATTGTGATTGGGCGATGGCTTCCACAGCATGCCGACAGCTTTAGCCTGCGCGCGCTGCGTTGCAAGGCAGCCCTGATTTCATATCGCCGATCGTTTTCAGGCGGCCAAGCTTTCAGGACGCCAAGCTTTCAGGACGCCAAGTTTTCAGG
>JBBSUT010000084.1:0-10534 GCA_038234155.1 Sphingomonadales bacterium
AAGGCCGGGCGTCACCACCCGGCCTCTCCGTCATCTCAAAAACCTCGCCCGAAGTACCACTTCGGGCGAAAGCGTAGCGTCTTTACGCGCCCGGCACTTCGGCCAGATCGATCTTTACGCCGGGGCCCATCGACGAACTCAGCGCGACCTTCTGGACATATTTGCCCTTGGCGCCGGCTGGCTTGGCCTTGGCGATGGCATCGGTGAAGGCGTCGAAATTCTTGCGTATCTCGGCATCGGGGAAGCTGGCTTTGCCTAGCGAACCGTGGATGATGCCGGCCTTTTCGACGCGGAACTGCACCTGACCGGCCTTGGCCGCCTTTACGGCGCCCTCGACATCGGGGGTGACGGTGCCCAGCTTCGGGTTTGGCATCAGGCCCTTGGGGCCCAGCACCTTGCCGAGGCGGCCGACCACACCCATCATGTCCGGCGTCGCGATGACGCGGTCATAATCGAGATTGCCGGCCTGCATGTCTTCCATCAGGTCCTCGGCGCCCACCTTGTCGGCACCGGCGGCCAGGGCGGCCTCGGCCTTGTCGCCGCGCGCGAACACCGCGACCTTCATTTCCTTGCCCGTACCGGCGGGGAGCGACACCATGCCGCGCACCATCTGATCGGCGTGACGCGGATCGACGCCCAGATTCATCGCGACCTCGATCGATTCGTCGAACTTGGCGGTGGCCAGTTCCTTGACGAGCTTGATCGCATCATCGACGCCGTACAGCTTCTCGCGGTCCATCTTGCCCTCGAGCGCCTTCTGCTTCTTGGTTTGCTTGGTCATGATCTCAGCCCTCCACCACTTCGAGGCCCATCGACGTGGCAGAACCCGCGATGATCTTCGTTGCCGCTTCGATATCGTTGGCGTTGAGGTCCTTCATCTTGGCCTCCGCGATTTCGGCGAGCTGTGACATCTTGATTTTTCCGATGAAGCCCTTGCCGGTGGTGCCCGAGCCCTTTTTCAGGTTCGCGGCGCGCTTGATCAGAAAGCTCGCAGGCGGCGTCTTGGTGATGAAGGTGAAGCTGCGATCCGCATAGACCGTGATCTTGGTCGGGATCGGCATGCCTTTTTCAAGCTCCTGCGTGGCGGCGTTGAATGCCTTGCAGAATTCCATGATATTGACGCCGCGCTGACCCAGCGCAGGGCCGATCGGCGGGGAGGGATTGGCGGCGCCCGCGGGCACCTGCAGGTTGATAAAACCCGTTACTTTCTTGGCCATGATGGCCTCCTTTCATTCTACCGGGCGCGGCACGTAAGGCCTTGCCCGATCAATTAAGCGGTCCAGCAGCCGTCCTTGAGACGACCTCCCGCGCGGACCCTCCGGCTGGAGGGCTATCGTCCCGCACCCGAAGGCGCAGGCGAAACTCGTTACTTGGCCAGTTCGACCTGCTCGAAATCGAGCTCGACCGGCGTGGCGCGGCCGAAGATGGAAACCGAAACCTTGACGCGGCTCTTCTCGAAATCGAGCTCTTCCACCGCGCCGTTGAAGCTGGCGAAAGGACCGTCGAGCACCTTGACCTGATCGCCGATTTCGTAATCCACCGAAACGCGCTTCTTGGGCGCGTTGGCGGCTTCTTCCTTGGTGTTCAAAATCCGCGCGGCTTCCGCTTCGGTGATCGGCTGCGGCTTGGTCGCGCCGAGGAATCCGGTGACCTTGGGCGTGTTCTTGACCACGTGGTAGACGTCGTCCGTCATTTCCAGCTTGGCCAGCACATAGCCGGGGAAGAATTTCCGCTCGGACTGGATCTTCTTGCCGCGGCGTACCTCGGTCACGGTCTCGGTCGGCACCTCGACAGCCTCGACGAGTTGCGACAGACCAAGGCGTTCGGCCTCGGCGATGATCGCGTCGCGCACCTTGTTCTCGAAGCCGGAATAGGCGTGGATGATGTACCAGCGTTGCATGGGGTGGGGCGTTTCCTTCTGGATCAGCTAGCGAGCGAGAGCAGGAAGCCGACGAGGCCATTGAAGAGCGCATCGACGCTGGTGAAGAACACCGCCAGAATCGTGGTCATGATCAGCACCATGATCGCGGTCTGCACCGTCTCCTGGCGCGTGGGCCAGACGACCTTCGACACCTCGGTACGCACCTGGCGGAAAAACTCTCCGGGATTGGTCTTGGCCATCGTCGTCACTGCCCCTCGCGGCCCTGCTCGGGCCTCAAAAAATCGTCGTGTCTTCCGGATAAGCGGGATCGCTCCGGGACGCTTGCGTCCGGGAGCGATATAGGACCGCATGTCGGAAGAGCCAGCGCCTTAGCGACGTTTGATCAGAGGCGCAAGCGCATCCGCCCTTGCTTGCGGCACCGGCCCGGTGTCGATTCTCGCCAAGAAGCAACCAAAGAGCTGGCAGGAGTGGAGGGACTCGAACCCACGGCATTCGGTTTTGGAGACCGACGCTCTACCAGCTGAGCTACACTCCTATTGTCGGCTCGTCGCCTGAACGCGCGGCTTTAGCGGCGGCGGCCGGTGAGGGCAAGTGTGTTGGCGGCGGCGCTGGAAAGATGACGCGCATGCGCTATAGTCCGGCGATGCCGCTCGACCTCGACCTTCTCGTCATGGCCTATGCGAACGGCGTCTTCCCGATGTCCGACGCGCGCGACGATCCCGATACGTTCTGGATCGAGCCGGAGCGCCGCGCGATCCTGCCGATCGCCGGGCTGCAGCTTTCCAGATCGTTGCGCAAGACGATCCGGCAGGACCGGTTTGCGGTGACCACCGACCGCGCGTTCGCTCAGGTGATCGCCGCCTGCGCCGAGGCTGCCGACGATCGGCGCGACACCTGGATCAACGCGGATATCGAAGCGGCGTTCACCGCTCTGCACGAACATGGGCTGGCGCACAGCGTGGAATGCTGGCGGGACGGCGCGCTGGTGGGCGGCCTCTACGGCTTGGCGCTGGGCCAAGCGTTTTTTGGCGAGAGCATGTTCAGCCGGGCCAGCGACGCCTCCAAGGTGGCGCTGGTATGGCTGGTCGCGCGGCTCGGGGCGGGCGGCTTTGCGCTGCTCGACTGCCAGTTCATGACCGACCATCTGGCCACGCTGGGCGCGGTGGAGATCAGCCAGGCCGCCTATCTATCCCTGCTGGCGCGCGCCGTACCGGGCGATCCGCGCCGGATCGCAGATCAAATGGCGGTGCCGCTATCGTCCGCCGGGGGAACGGCGCCGTCGACCGGCGCCTCCTCGGTCCGCGGGGACTGGTCGTCGCTCGATCGCTTGCTGGCACCCGCGGGCGATCCGGTGGTGACCCCGTCGAGCGCTTCCTCCTCACCCGGGAAACTCATTTTACAATCCTTGACCCAGACGTCGTAGAGTCCGCTTTCGACCACATTGGCTGCCGGATGGTTCTGGAACAGCCAGCCGGAAAAGATCCGCCCGAATTTGTCCGGCCCGCTCTGACCGCTGCGCTTGGCGTTGACGAACAGCTGCACGAAGGCGCCGGCATCTGCGTAGGTTTCCCACGGCGCTGTCTTTTCGCAGGCGCGCAGGCGGATGATCGCCTGATTGCCGATACGCACCGATTCGCCCGGCTTCAGCTCATAGTCCTGGCTTTTGCCGTTGCGCTTGTTGAGAAAGCCGATCACGGCCACGCGCTCGGCCATCGGGGTGCCGATCCCTACGGTGACCGGGGCGATGCCGTCCTTGTCCTGGGTGGCGGTGGCCCGCGCCGTCGGTTCCGCCTTGGGCAGATCATCGCGCGACGAGCAGCCAGCCAGCAGCGCGCCGGCTCCCGCCAGAAGAACCAACCGCCGCATCATGCGTCGCCGGGCGTCCAAGCCTGGTAATCGCCGGTGGCGCGAGCGCGCTTGCCGCCCTTTTCCAACGCACCGGCCGGACGATAGGCGCGCGGCGTGCCAGTCAGGTTGCCGGTCGCCTCCTTTTCCCAGATGCGCGCGGGCGGCAGATAGCTTTCCGGCTCCTCATCAAACGTGCCGTGCAGCCAGCCATGCCATTCGGGTGGTACCCGGCTGGCGTCGTTCGCGCCGTTGTACATCACCCACCGCCGCTCGGGCCCGTCGCCGGGTTTCTTCATGCGGAAATAGACGTTGCCGAGGTGATCCTCGCCCACGCGCGCGCCGTTGCGCGCACTGAACAGGCTGGTGCCAAGGGTGGCACCGTTCCACCAGGTGAACATTTTTCCGAAAAAAGACATGGTCGACCGATTAAGCGGCGGGGGCCGCGCGCGCAATGGGGAATGGAGTTTGCCATGGTCGTCCCGCCGCTCCGACCCCCGGCGAAAGAGCACAGGCGCTGCTCGAATCAGGGCGCGTTGGCGATCCAGCGTACGCCGTCGCCCGGCGCGATGCCCTTGCGCGCGGCCATGCCGCCAGGCAATTCCAGCACCGCGATCACCGGGCCGCCGCTGGCGTGCGGCTTCAGATCATAGGGCACCGCGTCGGCCGCAATGCTTTCGATCGTCCCGTCCCGCCTTATAAAAAGCAGATCGAGCGGGATGACCGTGTTCTTCATCCAGAAACTGGCCACTTTTTCGCGTGGAAAGGGGAACAGCATGCCATGGTCCGGCGCCAGCGCCGTGCGGAACATCAGGCCGCGCTCCTGCTCGGCCGGCGTCTGCGCCAGCTCGGCAGTGAACGGCAGACTGGTGCGCTGCATATCGACACGCGTATCGATACATAGGCGCACCTGACGCAGCCCCGCATCGGACGCAGGCAGCTGCGCCCCGGCATTGCAGCCGTCAGCCCTTGCAACCTGGTCTGGCGCGGTATTGCTGCGGGTAGCGGGCGCGGAACAAGCGGCCAGAGCAAGCAACGCGGCCGCTGCGAAGCGGCGACAGAATGGCTTCATTCTCCCGCGCGGTGATCTTGGCGCACGGTGACCGCCAGCGGGCCGTTCTTGCCTTCGCCGACCTGCACCATCAGCGCGTCTTCGGGACTGGCCGGGCCAAAACCGGCCTCTCGCAGCGTTTCCATGTGCAGGAAAATATCCTCATCCACATCGGGCGATTCCAGGAAGCCGTAACCGCGCACGCGGCTGAACCATTTCACCTTGGCTTGGACAAAATCGGCGTCGCTGTCGATGGCATGCAGTCTGCGTTCCAGCTGCCGGGAGGCCTGCTCGCACCCTTCTTCGCAATCGGGGTCGAACGACACCAGCGTCACGACGTGCCGGCCTTTGGGGCCATGGCGAAATTCGCATTCCACCACGCAGCCTTCGGGCAGGTCGCGCCGACCGTGCGGCTCGATGGTAGAGCAGTGGATCAGGATATCCTCACCGCCATCCGCCGGCACGATGAAGCCGAACCCGCGGCGTCGATCGAACCATTTGATCTCTCCGCTGGCGCGCAGGATATCCGTTGCCTGGTCGCTATCGCTTCCGCCGAGCTGCATTGTGATCGAACTGCCTTCCAGCGCCATCGCTTCAACGCTCCTTAATAGCCGATATTCATCCCGTTAAACTGATCCGTCTACGCCATACATGACTGGCAGGATGCAGCAGCGGCAGCGCCAAACTGATATGTATTATGCTATCAGCGTATCACAAGGCGTGCGATTCCGTTAGTTTATAAAGTCCGTCCCCCGGCCCACCGATTCCGGAGCGACCGGCTGCATATTTCTGCGCGGAAGTTTCTTTCGCGCGAAGACATTTTCTGCGCGTGGAGAATTTGGCCGGATCAATCGGGTTGCGGCTCGGGCATGGCGCCGGGCTGCGAATCGACAAAGCTGCGGGCCAGCGTGAAACCGTGGCCTGCCCGCATGAACGCGGCCAGCTGCTTGCGGCGCTTGTCGGGATCGGCCAATCGCTCGGCATAGGGGCCGATCCTGCGTTTGCGGGCAAACGTCCGGGCCGCATCGAAGGCCTTGGCCGCGGCTTCTTCCTGTGCTTCGGCCCGGTCGGGTTCTTCCACCCCGGCCGCATAAAGCGCCTGGCCGATCCGCCGCATGCCGTAGCCTCGCGCGGTGAGCGAGCGCGCCTTGGCGCCGGCATAGGCCTCGTCGTCGACAAAGCCGAGATCGTCCATCCTGGCAACGAGCACGTCGATTTCGGGCGGGTGCTCACCGTCCCATCCGCGCTCCCGCAGCTTGCGCGCCAGATAGACGCCCAGTTTGTAACGCGTGGTGGCATAGCGTCCAACGTAGCGTACCGCGAGATCGCGCAGCCGCTCCTCATCCAGCTGGGGCGGGGGGCGGCGCGGCTCGCCGGATCGTCGCACATTTTTACGCACGCCACCTTCCTGCCATAACCGGGCCGGATTTTGAACTTGTAAGGCCCGCATAGGGCAGTGCATGGACCGGATTCAGGCCCGCGATCGGGCGACATATGACTATGGGGGGGTGACCGCGCCGGTGGCGTGCAGCGGTCGATCTGAGGTTGAGACATTTATGAGCGAACTGGTTGCAACTCCCACGCGCGACGATCTGCCGCGGCGGTTTTCGGATTTCGAGACGCTGGGCGAGGCGCTGGATTATGCCGCGGGCGGGCGGCTTGGCTTGAATTTCCATGATATGCGTGGGCAATTGGCGCGCGCTTATCCCTATTGCGAACTGCGCATCGATGCGTTGGCCGCCGCGCGGCGGCTTATCGCTGCGGGCGTGGCCTCGCGCGACCGCGTTGCCCTGATTGCCGAAACCGGACCGCAGTTCGCCGCGCTGTTCTTTGGCGCCATCTATGCCGGTGCATGGCCGGTGCCGCTGCCGTTGCCGACCAGTTTTGGCGGGCGCGACCATTATGTCGATCAGCTGTCGGTGCAGATAAAGGGGTGCGATCCGACGCTGTTGTTCTTCCCCGCCGAACTGTCCGAGATGGGCACGGCGGCCGCCGAAGCCCGCGGTGTGCGCGCCATGAGCTGGGAAGATTTCGCCGCTGAGCCGCAAAGCGATGCCGATCTGCCCGCTGCTGCCGGGGAAGACATCGCCTATCTGCAATATTCCAGCGGCTCGACCCGCTTTCCGCACGGTGTCTCGGTGTCGCACAGCGCAGTGCTCAGCAATCTGGCGGCGCACGGGCATGGCATGGAGCTCCAGTCGTCCGATCGCTGCGTTTCGTGGCTGCCCTGGTATCACGACATGGGACTGGTCGGCTGCCTGTTGTCGCCGGTCGCCAATCAGGTATCGACCGATTACCTCAAGACCGAGGATTTCGCGCGGCGACCGCTGGCCTGGCTCGACATGATTTCGGCTGCGGACGGCACGGTGCTGAGCTACTCGCCCACCTTTGGCTATGACATCTGCGCGCGCCGCATCGGCAGCCAGTCCAAGGTATCGGAACGGTTCGATCTGTCGCGCTGGCGCGTGGCGGGCAATGGAGCGGACATGATTCGCCCTGAGGTGATGCAGGCGTTTACCGATGCCTTTTCGCCCGCAGGCTTCGATGCGATATCCTTCCTGCCGAGCTACGGCCTGGCCGAAGCGACGCTGGCGGTATCGATCATGCCGCCGGGCGAAGGCATTGTGGTGGAGCTGGTCGAGGAGACCGAACTCAGCGGCGGCATGGGCGAGGACGGCAATCCGGTGCGCTATCGCTCGATCGTCAATTGCGGCAAGCCGGTGCTGGGCATGACAATCGAGATCCGCAGCGATTCGGGCGAGCTTCTGCCCGAACGCTCGGTCGGCAAGGTCTGGTGCAAGGGCCCGTCGGTCATGGAAGGCTATTTTCGCGACGACGCGGCGACGGCGGCCTGTCTGGTCGACGGCTGGCTGGACACGGGTGACATGGGCTATCTGTCTGGCGGATATATCTATATCGTCGGACGCACCAAGGACATGATCATCATCAACGGCAAGAACCACTGGCCGCAGGATATCGAGTGGGCGGTGGAGCAGCTGGCCGGGTTCAAGGCCGGCGACATCGCCGCCTTTGCCATCACCACGCCGGGCGGGGAAGAAACCCCGGCGGTGCTGGTGCAGTGCCGAACCTCGGACGATGCCGAACGCGCGCGGCTGCGCGATGCCATTCGTGAGAAAATCCGTTCGGTCATCGGCATGAACTGCGTGGTCGAACTGGTGCCGCCGCGGGCCTTGCCGCGCACCAGTTCGGGCAAGCTGAGCCGGGCAAAGGCCCGCAATCAGTATCTTTCGGGCGAGATCCAGCCCTATCCGATCGCGGCCTGAACGCCTGCCAGCGGCGCGGCCGGACGATCGGGCTGCATTTTTAACCCTCAGGCTTACCATTCGGTAAGGTCTCGCGGCTAATCCTGCTGCCCGTGACCGAGCTGCATTTAACCAAGAATTTGCCCGAATCCGCCCCCACCAGGGCGTTGCTCGGCATTGCCCGACCCGACGACACCGACTGGGGTCATGTGCGGGCTGTGCAGTTGCACGGCATGCGCGCCACCGCGCTGCTGTGGCTGATCGCCAATATATTGGCGGTGGCCGGCACCGTGATGGTGGAATTCGGGCGCGTCGGCCTGCTGGAGTTGCTGGCATGGTCAGCGGCCATGATATTGGTCCAGTTCGATTGCTTCCGCCGGATGAAGCGCGGCGATTTCGATGATCGCAAGACCGTGTCGCTCGCCGAACTGCAGCGCATTCAGTTGCAGGCGATCCTGCCCAGCCTGTTGTGGGGCGCGGCCCTCCTGTGGGTGGCCCACATCGGCACGGTGGACATGCTGGTGCCGCTCTACACCATTCTGCTCCTCCTTTTGATCGCATCGGCCACCGTGGTGGCGGCCGTGCCTCTGGCCACGATCATTCTGGTTTCGATCACCGGCATCTGCGCGGCGATCGGCTTTTCCATGCAGCACGCGTACATCATGGCGCCCTCCAGCCTGGGCATCGCGTTCCTGCTGGTCGTGGCGTCGATTCAGGGGGCGCGCCTGCATGTCGCCGCCTATCTGTCGCGCGTAAGCTTGCAGGAGAAATCGGAAACCGTCAGCCTGTTGCTGCGCGAGTTCGAGGACAGCGGGGCCGACTGGCTGTGGCAGACCGATACCGCGCGGCGCGTGGCGCGCGTCTCGCCGCGTTTCGCCTACGCCCTGGCCCACGAACCATCCGAAATTGACGGGCTGCCGCTGTTGCAGCTCATGGCTGGCGAAGCGTGGGAGAGCGGAAACTTCCCCGCTGCGCTGCACGATCTGGCGGAAAAGCTGAACCGCCGGGAGCCGTTTAGCAACCTGCTGGTCCCGGTGTTCATCAACAAGCGCAAGCTTTGGTGGGAACTCTCCGCCTCGCCGCGGCTGGGCGAGGACGGGAGCTTCCTGGGTTTCCGCGGCGTGGGATCGGACGTGACCGCGCAGCAGGAATCGCAGAAGAAAATTTCCCATCTGGCGCGGTTCGACACGCTGACCGGCCTGCCCAACCGCCTGCAGCTTTACGAGGCGCTGGGCGCGGCCATGCTCGATGCGGACAAATGGCGCTCGCGCTGCTGTTTTCTGATGATCGATCTGGACCGGTTCAAGGCGGTCAACGATACACTGGGCCATCCCGTGGGCGATCGGCTGCTCAGCCGCGTGTCCAAGCGGCTGCAGGCGATCATGTCCGAGAACGAGCTATGCGGGCGTCTGGGCGGGGACGAATTCGCGGTGGTTGTGAAGGACGGCAGCGACAGCGCCTATGTCACCCGCCTGTCCGAACGCATCATCGAAAGCCTGTCCCTGCCCTATGAGGTGGACCAACATACGCTGTTTATCGGTGCCAGCGTCGGCGCGGCGATCGGTCCGCGCGATGGCAAGACGGTGGAGATGCTGATGCGCAGCGCCGATCTGGCGCTGTACCGTTCCAAGGATGCCGGCGGCGGCAGCCACACCCTCTATCAGCCCAGCCTGCACGCCGATGCCGAGGAACGGCGTGTCATGGAGATGGAGCTGCGCCAAGCGCTGTCGCGCGGCGAACTGCATCTGCAATATCAGCCGGTGGTCGACGCGGTCGACTATACCGTAACCGGGTTCGAAGCGCTGCTGCGCTGGAACAGCGCGAAATTCGGGCCGGTTTCCCCGGCCAAGTTCATTCCGCTGGCGGAAGATACGCGGCTGATTGCGGAGATCGGCCAGTGGGTGCTGGAGCAGGCCTGCCAGGATGCCGCGCAGTGGCCGGACATGATTAAGGTGGCGGTCAATATTTCGGCCGATCAGCTGATGACGCCCAATTTCCTGGACGTGGTGAACGGGGCGCTGACGCAGAGCGGCCTGCCGATCCGCCGACTGGAGCTGGAGGTCACCGAAAGCATCTTCGTGCGCGGCGGCATCGCCGAACAGATGCTGCAGCGGGTGATCGACATGGGCATCAAATTGTCGCTCGACGATTTTGGCACGGGCTATTCCTCGCTCGGCTATCTCAGCCGCACCCGGTTCGAAACGATCAAGGTGGACCGCAGCTTCGTGCAGGGCGCGGCCAGGAACGTGCCCGAAAGCATCGCCATCATCCGCGCCGTGGTGGCCATGGCGGACAGCCTGGGCATGTCGACAACGGCCGAGGGCGTGGAAACCGAGGAGGAGCTGAAACTGCTCCAGAAGCTGGGCGCCAAGAAAATCCAGGGCTATTATTTCGGACGTCCGATGAGCTTCGACGATGCCTGCGCGCTGTTTACCCAGCCGGAGATCGGCTTCCCCGACGTCGCCTGACCCCCAGCATCGCCTGACCCCCAGC
>JBBSUT010000085.1:0-10472 GCA_038234155.1 Sphingomonadales bacterium
GATAGTTGATGGTTTCCGGCTTCTTGATCTCGCCGAAGGACCAGCTGCGAATGCGCTCGGGACTCGCAAGACCGATCTGGATCTCGTCGAACGTCTCGGGCTTGGCGACCGGATTGTTGAATTTGCTCAGTTCGTTCATGTGCTGTCCTCGTTGGGCCAAGGGCCCATTCAAATTCTGTCAGGGTCGGTGGGGGAGGGCGGCCACCACAGCCGCCCCGACCTTTATTCGGCCGCCTGCGGAAGGGCGTCTGGCCCGTCCTCTCCGGGCACGTCATGCGAATGCAGATCGACGTTGAGACCCAGCGAGCGCATTTCCTTGACGAGCACGTTGAAGCTCTCCGGAATGCCGGCCTCGAACGTGTCGTCACCTTTGACGATCGCCTCATAGACCTTGGTGCGGCCGATCACGTCGTCCGATTTCACCGTTAGCATTTCCTGCAGCGTGTACGCCGCGCCATAGGCCTGGAGCGCCCAGACCTCCATCTCACCAAAGCGCTGTCCACCGAACTGCGCCTTGCCACCCAGCGGCTGCTGCGTGACGAGCGAGTACGGCCCGATCGAGCGTGCGTGGATCTTGTCATCCACAAGGTGATGCAGCTTGAGCATGTAGATATACCCCACCGTAACCTTGCGGTGGAACCGATCCCCCGTGCGGCCATCATAGAGCGTCACCTGACCCGAGGTATCGAGCCCGGCGCGTTCCAGCATCTCGGACACGTCCGCCTCGCGCGCGCCATCGAACACCGGAGTGCCCATGGGAACGCCAAAGGTGGTGTGCTCGGCAAGGTCGATGATCTCGGCATCCGAACGTTCGGAAATCTCACCATGATATTCCTTACCGTAGCTGATCATCAGACGTTCGCGTACCGCTTCGGGCGGCGCGGCGGCCACCGGATCGGGATTGGCCTGGCGCCATTCGTCGAGTGCTTTGGCGATCTGCTGGCCCATGCCGCGCGCGGCCCAGCCCAGATGCGTCTCGAATATCTGACCCACATTCATACGGCTCGGCACGCCCAGCGGATTGAGCACGATATCGGCGTGCGTTCCGTCTTCCAGGAACGGCATGTCCTCTATCGGCAGGATGCGCGAAATCACGCCCTTGTTGCCGTGACGGCCGGCCATCTTGTCGCCCGGCTGCAGCTTGCGCTTCACCGCCACGAACACTTTGACCATCTTGAGCACGCCGGGTGCCAGCTCATCGCCGCGCTCCAGCTTCTCGCGCCGATCCTCAAACCGCTCGACGATCAGTTTGACCGCCTGGTCGTACTGCGCTTTAACCGCTTCCAGATCGGACTGGATCTTGTCGTCGGCCACGGCAAACTTCCACCATTCGTGACGCTCGGTCTCGTCGAGCAGCTCCTCGGTGATATCGCTGCCCTTCTTCACGCCCTTGGGCGCGGCGGTGGCGGTCTGGCCGATCAGCATCTCGCGCAGACGGTTGTATGTCGCACGGTTGAGAATGGCCCGCTCGTCCTCGCGGTCCTTGGCGAGGCGTTCGATTTCTTCCCGTTCGATGGCCAGAGCGCGCTCGTCCTTGTCGATGCCGTGGCGGTTGAACACGCGCACCTCGACCACCGTACCGGCAACGCCAGGCGGCAAACGCAGAGACGTGTCGCGCACGTCGGACGCCTTTTCACCGAAGATGGCGCGCAGGAGCTTCTCCTCCGGCGTCATCGGCGACTCGCCCTTTGGCGTGATCTTGCCAGCCAGGATATCACCGGGATGCACTTCGGCACCGATGTAGACGATGCCCGCCTCATCCAGGTTGCGCAGCGCTTCCTCGCCGACGTTCGGGATATCGCGGGTGATATCTTCCGGACCAAGCTTGGTGTCGCGGGCCATCACCTCGAACTCCTCGATATGGATCGAGGTGAACACGTCGTCCTTCACAATGCGTTCGGAGATGAGGATGCTGTCCTCATAATTATAGCCGTTCCATGGCATGAACGCGACCAGGCTGTTCTTGCCCAGCGCCAGCTCGCCCAGTTCCGTCGACGGACCGTCGGCGATGATGTCGCCGGTAGCGATATGTTCGCCCACCTTCACCAGCGGGCGCTGGTTGATGCAGGTATTTTGATTGGAACGCTGGAACTTCTGCAGGCGGTAGATATCGACGCCGGACTTGCCGGCCTCCACTTCGCCCGTCACGCGGATCACGATACGCATGGCATCCACCTGATCGACGATACCGGCGCGCTTGGCGCCGATCGCGGCGCCCGAATCGCGCGCCACGGTGCCTTCCATGCCGGTGCCGACCAGCGGCGCTTCGGCCCGCACCAGCGGCACGGCCTGACGCTGCATGTTGGCACCCATCAGCGCGCGGTTGGCGTCATCATTTTCCAGAAACGGAATGAGCGAGGCACCGACGGACACCAGCTGCTTGGGGCTGACGTCCATCAGCGTGATCCGATCGCGCTGCGCCATCAGGAAGTCGCCGGCCTGACGGCTGGAGACGATTTCCTCAACGAACGCGCCGTCGTCGGTCAGTTCCGCATTGGCCTGTGCCACGGTGTGCTTCTGCTCTTCCATGGCGGAGAGGTAGACCACCTCTTCGCTCACCTTGCCGTCGATCACCTTGCGGTAGGGCGTCTCGATGAAGCCGTATTTGTTGACGCGGCTGAACGAGGCGAGGCTGTTGATCAGACCGATGTTCGGGCCTTCCGGCGTCTCGATCGGGCAGATGCGGCCATAGTGGGTCGGGTGAACATCGCGCACTTCGAAGCCCGCACGCTCGCGCGTAAGACCGCCCGGCCCCAGCGCCGACACACGGCGCTTGTGGGTGACTTCGCTCAATGGATTGGTCTGATCCATGAACTGCGACAGCTGGGAGGAGCCGAAGAATTCGCGCACTGCAGCCACCGCTGGCTTGGCGTTGATCAGATCATTCGGCATCACGGTGGACACGTCGACCGAGCTCATCCGCTCCTTCACGGCGCGTTCCATGCGCAGCAGGCCGACGCGGTACTGGTTTTCCAGCAGCTCGCCGACGGACCGCACGCGGCGGTTGCCGAGATTGTCGATGTCGTCGATTTCGCCCTTGCCGTCCTTCAGGTTCACCAGCTCGGTGATCACCGCAAGGATGTCCTCGTTGCGCAGCGTCGTCACCGTATCCTCGGCATCCAGATCAAGGCGCATGTTCAGCTTCACGCGGCCCACGGCCGACAGATCGTAGCGCTCGGGATCGAAAAACAGGCCTTCAAACAGCGCATCGGCTGTTTCGCGGGTCGGCGGCTCGCCGGGGCGCATGACGCGATAAATCGCATCCAGGCCCATGTCGCGGTCCTCGGCCTTGTCGGCCTTCAGCGTGTTGCGCATCCAGGCGCCGGTCGACACGTGGTCGATGTCGAGCAGATCGAGCTTCTTGATCTTGGCATTGTCCAGCTTCTCCAGATTCTCGGCGGTGACTTCGTCGCCCGCCTCGATGTAGATTTCGCCGGTCTTGTCGTTGATCAGATCATAGGCGCTGTAGCGGCCAAAGATTTCCTCGGTGGGGATCAGCAGTGTCTCCAACCCGTCGCTCGCGGCCTTTTTGGCGGCGCGCGGCGTGATTTTCTGGCCGGCCGCGAAAACGACTTCGCCCGATTTGGAATCGACGATATCGAACGACGGCTTCTGACCGCGCCAATTGTCGGCCAAAAACGGAATCTTCCAGCCGTCCCCGTCCTTCTTGGGCGCGCGCTCGAACGTCACACGCTTGTAGAACTGATCCAGGATCTGCTCGTCGTCCATGCCGAGCGCATAGAGCAGCGTGGTGACCGGCAGCTTGCGCTTGCGGTCGATCCGGACGTTGACGATGTCCTTGGCGTCGAATTCGAAATCCAGCCACGAACCGCGGTACGGGATCACGCGCGCCGCGAACAGGAACTTACCCGACGAGTGCGTCTTGCCGCGGTCATGATCGAACAGCACACCCGGCGAACGGTGCATCTGCGACACGATGACGCGCTCGGTACCGTTGATGAAGAAGGTGCCGTTGCCGGTCATCAGAGGCATGTCGCCCATATAGACGTCCTGCTCCTTGATATCGAGCACGGAGCGGGCTTCGGTGTCAGGATCAACCTCGAATACGATAAGACGCAGCGTCACCTTCATCGGCGCGGCATAGGTGATACCCCGCTGGCGGCATTCCTCGACGTCGAACTTGGGCGGCTCCAGCTCGTAATGCACGAAATCAAGCTCAGACGTGCCGGCGAAATCGCGGATCGGGAACACGCTGCGCAGCGTCTTTTCCAGGCCCGACACATAGCCGATCGACGCATCGGAGCGCAGGAACTGCTCATAGCTCTCGCGCTGCACCTCAATGAGGTTGGGCATCTGGATGACTTCGTGGATATTCCCGAAAATCTTGCGGATGCGCTTCTTGCGCGTGGGGATGTCGACGACGGGGTCGGGGAGCTTGGTTGCCATGGGTGATTGTGCCTCGTTGAGCCGCAAGAATATGTTACAAGCGCCGGGAACCGAAAACGCGAAAAGCCGCTAGGCACACTCCCTGTTTCAGGAAGGCCTGCAGCTTTGGCATACGCATCGGTAAAACCGGCCGATCAATTCATGGGGACGCTGCGCGACGGCGAACCCTTCCCGATCGGGCGGTAATGTTGGATATAGGGTAGTGTGCCGGGCGGGTCAAGAAGACCCGGAAAATTGGCGGAACCGAATCCATCATGCCGGGTTTACTGGAACAAATCAGAAACGAAAGGCTGTTCCATGACCGAGCATATCGAAAACCCCAAGCTTCAGGATCACCCCGCGGACAATGCGGAAAAGGATCCCGAGAACTGGACGACGGGCGACGAGCCGATGACCGGAGCGCAGGCCAGTTATCTGACCACATTGTGCGAGGAGGCCAAGCTGGAATTGCCGGAGAAGGGCATGACCAAGGCCGCAGCCTCGGTGCGGATCGACGAATTGAAGGCCAGGCTCGGCAAATAATCAGGCCCGCTCAGATCACTGCCAATTGCCGGTTGGTAAGCCGTCCACCATATTGCTTCTGCAGCCGAACCTTTCGTTCCAGATCATCGATAATGACGCGTGAAAAATCGACGTCCGTCAGGTCTTCGATATAGCTGAGGCCGCCCGGCGTATCGACGTTGACCTCCATAATCTTGTTGCCGGCGATATCGAGCCCGGCCAGATACATGCCGTCGTCAATCAGCTTGGGACCGACGATCTCGGCCACGCGCAGCATTTCTTCGGTTGGCTTGACCATTTCCACGCCGCCACCCGCCGAAATGTTGGAGCGCATGTCTTCGCTCTGTGAAAAGCGGTGCATGGTGGCGTAGGTATCGTCGACCTTGAGCGGGCGCCCGTTGAGCGTGATCATGCGGATATCGCCATCGGCTGCGGCGGGTAGATATTCCTGGATGATGGCATAGCCGTCCCGGGTCACCGCCTCGATGATCTGGTTCAGGTTCTGCTTGTTGTTCTCGTCGATGATGAAGACGCCCTGCCCGCCCGATCCCTGCAGCGGCTTGATCACGCCCTTGCCCTTGTGTTTTTTCAGGAAGGCCTTCACCTCGTCCGCCTCGCGCGTAATGCAGGTGGCGGCGCGCACTTCCTCGGGAAAGTTCTGGAAATAGGTCTTGTTTACCGCGTCGGTGAGATGTTCGGGATCATTGAGCACGATCACGCCATGCGTAGCGGCGATCTGCGCGAACAGCAGGCCCGCGGGCGGCGCCCAGTCACGCTCGCCCAGTTCCTCGGCGGGGTCGGAGCGCAGCATGAGGATGTCGTAATCCTCCACGCAGATGCGCTGCGGGGCGTTCTCGCTGTCGTGGAGATGCTTCAGATAGTTCGTGTCATTCTTGAACTTCTTCTGCTGGCCCAATGTCGCCATGGCACAGATCGTTTCTTCGGCATCATAGATGAAATCGCCCAGCCCGATGAGCGCCACCTCATGACCCAGCGCGCTGGCTTTGCGCGCCAGCCGGATGGTGGTGTAATTGTCCTGCTCGGTTTCGACCTTGTTGACGGCAAATGCGATTTTCATGATTCGGAACTCTCCTGATACAACTGCGTAATGTCGAGCGTGCGCACCCGGTCCAGGCGCTTCATGGCATCTAGATCGTCCAGATAGCGGGGCAGCAGATCGGGCTTCAGCAAAAGGCCGTCCTCGATCAGCTTTTCCAGCGTGTGCAGCTGCTTCAGTGCAAACTTGCCTACGAACAAAATCTCGAAATCGCCGCCGCCTGCCAGATAGTCCATCACCTCCATGATGCCGCGCAGATACAGTGCATCCTTGGTCAGGCCGCCGCCGCGTTTTGCCCGCAAGGCGGTGTGGAAAGCGGCATGTTCGCCAAGCTTGTAATCTTCGTAGAGCGCGGCAAAAATCTGCGCCATCGAAGCTTCCTCGATCGCCATATGCGCAGCCTCCACGCGCGCGGCGAGCACACGCAGCCGCGCTGCGGGCAAATATCCGCACAGATATTCGGCCAACACGGCCAGACCTTCCTGCATGCGATCGTAATCGGCCAGCCCGCATTCCAGCACCTTCAGCGGCTGCATGCGGCCGTTGTGGCGGGTAACGCTGTGCGTGCCGATCTCATGGGCGAGGAGCGGAATGATCCGCGTTCGCTCCACCTCATAATCGCACGCCACATGCAGGTTGCCCTGAATGGTCACAAGCTGCGTACCAGCGTTGGGATTTTTCACTACCTTCGGCCGGAAATCTGCGGTGCGGCTGCGATAGGCGGCCATCTCCTCGCGCGCGCAATCGATCACCGCGTCGGCGTCGGCATCGCGCGGCCCGGCGTCCATGATCGGCACCGTGTCCCGGATCGTCCGCGCGGTTTCGAGCAGATGATGCGCGACATTGCCGAACAGATCGAGGCTGGCGAGCACGAAGCCGGGCTGATCGCGAAATCGGACGAGCTCCAGCTGCCGGTCCAGCTCGCGCTGTTTCTCGATCAGCAGCGCCTCGAACATCGGGCTGTCGAAGTCGTGGAAGTGAAGCGATAGCAGATCGCGCCGCATGTCCGTGAGATTGTCCGGCAACGGAGCATATGCGAAGGCGGGCGCGGTCTTGAAGCCGCTGTCGCGAAAGCCCGTCCAGATCGCGTCGATGTTGATGGGCGTCAGACGGCCGAGCCAGTCGATCTCGTCCTCCAGCCGCTCCAGCTTGTCGTCGATCCGCAGCGTTTGCGGGTGCAACTCGATCTTCGCCGCGCTCATGACGCGATCCTGGCGAGCGTCTGACGCGCACCCTCGACCGCCAGCAGCAGTCCCTGGCGCAGATGCTGCAGCGCGAAAATGTCCGCTTCCTCGCTCCATTCGTCCATGAATATTTTCTTATATTCCAGCGTCATCACGCAGGCTTTCTCGCCATAGATGCCGTGCAGCCACTCGGGGAAATTGCCACCGTCTTTCCAGCGCACGTTGATGCCGACTGAAGGCGCAGTGCCGTTCACCGGCACACGGCGCAGCGTCTCGGCAAATTCGTCCAGCAGATCGCCATAGACCGGCTTGTCCAGCGTGGTTGCGCCAATATCGATATCGGGGTTGTTTTCGGCGGGGGCGGGTTCGCCGCCGGGCCCGTTGCGTTTGAAATTATAGCTGTGGATGTCGAGCAGCAGGATTTGGCCGTGGCGTGCGATCTTGTCGTCGCAGAGCCGACGCATGGCGGCATAGAAGCGATCGTGGATCGCGCGGCTGCGTTCGATCTGTTGATCGGGTAAAGCATCGTCCCAGATGCGCAGCTCCCACGTCTTTTTCGGATCTCGGGTGATGCAGATATCCCGCGGCCGATTGAGATCGCATTCAAAGCGCGAGACATTGGCCCGGACCGTGGTGTCAGCGACGGTGAGGAAATAATCCGTCAGCGGATCTTCCTCGCGCAGCCGGCCCTTGTCAGGAATGGCGAGCCAAGGTGTCAGCTCTGCGCGAATGCGATGCCCACTGTGGACGGCGGCGGCGATGATGGGGCCTTCGCCGTCCTGGACCTGCCAGTCGGCGCCGTCGGCGCTGTTCGTGTCGGGAGAGTAAGGGTTCATAGGACGTTTCAATGGGCGGGAGGCTGATTGGTTCAGATCAGCCGCGATTGATGGCACGCCCGGGCCGCGCCATGAAATTCGTTCGCGTTGAGCCCGCCGAGGTGCCGTCTGGCGCCCGTAAAGCCGCCAAAAACCGCATGGTCCAGTCGTAAGACTGGCGCGCGCGCGATGAGGAAGCGGCCATATTCATGCCCCTTCGAACGCGATCAGATGCCGCGGCTCCACACCCGCGCCGCGCAGCAGGGCCGTCCCGCCCAGCTCGGGCAGATCGATTACAAACAGCGCCCGATCCACCACCGCGCCCGCGCCGCGTAGCAATGCAACTCCGGCCATCGCGGTCCCACCGGTGGCGATGAGATCGTCGACCAGCAGCACGCGCTGGCCCGGCACTGCGGCGTCATCGTGCATCTCGATCCGGTCGGTGCCATATTCCAGCGTATAGTCGACGCCCACCCGCGCGCCCGGCAGCTTGCCCGGCTTGCGCAGCATGACCATTCCCAGCCGCAATACATAAGCCAGCGCGGACGCAATGATGAACCCGCGCGCCTCCAGCCCCGCGATCAGATCAAAGGGCTCGTCTTTCACCAGCGCCGCCATGCGATCAATGGTCGCGTGGAAACCCTCGCCGCCGAGCATCAGCGTGGAGATATCGCGGAACAGGATGCCGGGCTCGGGATGGTCCGGAATTGTGCGCACGAGCGCGGCGAGATCGGCGTTGTCGGTCATCAGATGGGTCCAGTCGACTTCGGGAGAGCGCTGGATAGAGCGAGGCTGGCGCCGTCCTGTCAAGCACGGCCAAACGGCCAGTCGGCGCGAGGCCAGGCCCTGAGCGCGCATTGTTTCGCCGCATGATTGCCAGATGAAGAAAGAATTGATATATGAAAGCAAGGGAGACGTGCATGACCAAGATCAGTGTGATGGCTTTAATGGCCCTATCGCTCGCCATGGCGGGCTGCGCAGCGAAGAACGATGCTTTCGCAAAGGAAGACAAGCCGGTCTATTCGATCCCCGTGCCTCTGGCCTGAGCCAGCCCGGCCAACCCTGATAATCCACGAGGCGGCTCTCTGCGGGGCCGCTTTTTTTGCTCTGAACCAATATTGCTTCGGACGCAGCCACTATATCGGACATGAAAATCGGACATGAAAAGGGCGGCCCCAGCGGAGCCGCCCTTTCGCGTAACGGTTGCCGGCACAAGCCAGCCCCGATTACTTCAGCTCGACGGTGCCGCCGGCTGCTTCGATCTTGGCCTTGATCTCTTCGGCTTCGGCCTTGTTCACGCCTTCCTTGATCGCCTTGGGCGCGCCCTCGACGAGCGCCTTGGCATCGGTGAGGCCCATCTGCGTGATCGCACGGACTTCCTTGATGACCTGGATCTTCTTGCCGCCGTCGCCGGTCAGGATCACGTCAAATTCGGTCTGCTCTTCGGCGGCCGGGGCATCGCTGCCAGCGGCGGGGCCAGCAACCGCAACGGCTGCGGCAGCGGATACGCCCCACTTCTCTTCGAGCGCCTTGGAAAGCTCTGCGGCTTCCAGGACGGTGAGTTCGCTCAGCTGCTCAACGAGCTTTTCGATGTCTGCCATAATATATGCTCCGTTTTCTCTAGTGTCTTGCCGCTGCCGAAGGGGCCGGCGGCGTGGGTTCTTTGAAAGGTCTTAAGCCGCTTCTTTTTCGCCATAGGCGTGGAAGACGCGGGCCAGTTTTGCGGAAGGTTCCTTGACGACGCGGGCGATCTTGGTCGCCGGTGCCTGAATGAGCCCGATGAGCATTCCACGCATCTGGTCGAGCGAAGGCAGGGACGCCAACGCCTTGATACCGTCCGCGTCGAGCAGGGTTTCGCCCATCGCACCGCCGACAATTTCAAGCTTGTCGTTGGTCTTGGCAAAATCGATTGCAACCTTGGCGGCGGCAATCGGATCAATCGATGTGGCCAGCGCGGTTGGCCCGGTCAGCAGATCGCTGAGCGGTGCGTATGGCGTGCCTTCGAGTGCGATCCGGGCAAGGCGGTTTTTGGCGACCTTGAACGTAGCGCCGGCATCGCGCATTTTTGAGCGCAGATCGGTGGATGCTGCCACCGAAAGCCCGAGATTGCGCGTGACGACCACCACGGCGGCTTGCGTGAACGTGGCGTTCAGCGCTTCCACGGCTTCGGTCTTTTCAGCACGGTTCATGCTTTTCTCCCTTTACGTGGAGAGGCGAACACGCCGCTCCCTCCACACGCGATTGTGAAAAAGGCGAGGTGACCCGCCATTTTCCGATATATAGTCCGTGGGGGAAACTCATGGCCCGCGCTGCGGCAAAGAAGCAGCAGCGGAGCGGGGACAGACGCAAGGGCCGGTCCCGGTTCACAATTTGATCCCCGCCTAGGCTGGACATTAAGACCGTAGCGGCCACCAGCTGTCTCGGACGGTGAAGGGCCGGTAGACCGGTCATTCGAGGCGGGCAATAACGCGGCGGGCGCGGTTGTCAAGCCGGGCGGGCAGGGCGCGC
>JBBSUT010000086.1:0-10436 GCA_038234155.1 Sphingomonadales bacterium
GGCTGAGCGGCGGCTTTGCGGCTGAGCGTTCTCGTAGAGCCCGCGATACTCACGGCTGGCACTGAAGCGCTCGGTCTGACCGATCACCGTTTCGGCAGCGCCAAGCATCAGGAAACCGCCCGGGTTCAGCGCGTCGGCCAGGTTTTCGAACACCGCGCCGCGTTCCTCCAGATTGAGATACATGATCATGTTTCGGCACAGCACCACATCGAAGCGGCCGAGCATGCGCGGCGATTGTAGCAGATTATGTTGCCGGAACCGCACCATGGAGGCAATTTCGTCGCGCGCAACCCAGTCGTCCCCATCCTTGTCAAAATAGCGCAGCATCACAGCGATCGGCATGCCGCGCTGGATTTCGAACTGGTTGTAGCGGGCGGCCCGGCCGCGTGCGACGACCGCGGAGGAAATGTCGCTGGCGACGATATCGATGGTCCATCCGCGCCATTTGTCACGGTCCTCGCGCAGCGCCATCGCGAGCGAATAGGCTTCCTGGCCCGTCGAGCACGCCGCCGACCAGATACGCAACCGCTTCGAGGCGGCGTTCGCATCGCGCAGGCGCGCCAGCGCAGGCCCGGTCAACAGCGAGAAACTGGCCTGATCGCGGAAGAAACTGGTTTCATTGTTCAACATCGCCTCGACGGTTTCCTTCTCCAGAGCGGCGTTGTTTCCGCGGGCCAGCAACGCATGCAGAGCCTGGAGATCGCGAATGTCATGGCGGCGAAGTAGCGGTTTCAACACCGTTTCGACGCGCCAATAGCGGTTGGCGAGAAGATCCTGCCCGGTATGATCGCGCAGCAGCCCGCCAAGATATCGAAATGTCGCGTCGGATGCGGGTGCGGCTACGGGTGCGGTCATATCGCCCCCTGCCGCAACAGGAGAAAGTTGCCCATATCGGCCGGGCGCAGGATCGCATCGGCCAGCCCCGCCTTGGCAATGCTGCCGGGCATCCCCCAGACGACCGAACTGGCCTGATCCTGCACCACCACATTGGCGCCGACCGCGCGCAGTTGGCGCGCGCCCTCCAGCCCGTCAGAGCCCATGCCGCTGAAGACGATGCCGAACGCCGCCGCGCCGTAGCAGGCGGCCATCGACACCATCATCGGATCGACCGCAGGGCTATAGTTTACCGCGCAAGGCCCATCTAAGCGCTCCGCATAGACGCTGGACCCGCGCCGATGGCACCCCAGATGCCCATCGCCCGGCGCGATATAAATACCGCCGCAGTCGAACCGCGTCCCCGGAACGGCCACGTGCACGCGCCGGCCGGTGCGCTGCTGCAACTGGCTTGCGAAATAGGGGATGAAATTGGCGGGAAGATGCTGCGTCAGCAAAATCGGGCAGTCGACGGCGTCGGGCAAGCGTTCGAGGAACTGCTGGATCGCCGCGATGCCGCCGGTCGAAGCGCCGACGCCGATACAGTCTAAGCGCCGGACAACAGCGGGCCTTGGCAGCGGTATGGGGGGATCGATGCGGCGGAAACGATCCGCTGCGATCGCCGAAATCTTTTCCACAAGCACGGTACTAAATGTGGTGCTCTGTGCGCTGCTTCCCGGCTTCGACAGCGTGTCGCAGGCGCCCAGCGACAGCGCCGCGACCGCCGTCGACCCCGCGTCCGTCACATGGGAGGAGATGACGATCACCGCGGCGCCGCCCGAGCGCCGCAAAATCTCGGGCAAGGCGTCCAGGCCGTTGCGGCCAGGCATCTCGATATCGAGCAGAATGATGTCGACAGCGTTGCGATCCAGGAACTGCAGCGCCTCATCGGTCGACGCGCACATGCCGGCAACTTCGAACAACCGGTCGCGTTCCAGAATGCGCCGGAAAATCAGGCGCACCGCCTTGCTATCGTCGACGACAAGCAACCGCGCCTTTTCGGTTTTTGCCGAAGCGGGCTTGTCGGTGGTCACCAACGTGAGGGCCGAAGCCATCGTCATGGCCGTCAGACGGCTCCGACCATCTGCAGCTTGGACTGCAGCATCTCGCGGTCGAACGGTTTCATGACAAATTCGTCCGCCCCGGCAGCGATCGCGGCTTGCATCTGCGGCACGCCGTTCTCAGTGGTGCAGAAAATAACCTTGGCGGTGTTCCCCTCGGCCCGCAGCGCGCGCAGGAAGTCCAGCCCGCCCATGACCGGCATGTTCCAGTCGAGCAGGATGACATCGGGTGCCCGCGCCCGGCACTGGGCCAGGGCGTCCGATCCGTCGACCGCTTCATCCACGCGGAAATCCAGCGTTTCCAGGATATGGCGCGCCACCTTGCGGATGACCTTGCTATCATCGACAACGAGAACGGTTTTCATGACGCGGCCCTACTCCATTGATACTGGCTGCAAGCTTAGGTGCTGGCGGTTAGCGGATGGTTAAGCCCGCCGGGCGTCATTTGACCCGTCATTAGCGCGGTCAGGCGGCGATCCGCTCCGGGGCATGAACGAATTTCTCCAGTGAAATCACCAGCAACGCGCGATCGTCCAGGGTCGCGATCCCGCAGACCACATCGGCCCAGCCGGGCGCGACTCCGCCGGGGGGTCCGATCCTGTCCGGCGCGATCGCAACGACATCCTCCACCCGCTCGGCCAGGAAGCCATAGACGTGGCCCCCGATTGACGAGATGACGACGTTGGTGCCGGCTTCGATCGGCGCGGTGGTGCCCGAGACGGTCCAGCTGCAATCGATGAGCGTGACGACACGGCTGCGCAGCGCGAAAAGGCCCGCGATCTGACGCGGGGCGGCAGGCACGCTGATGGTTTCTCCGGCCGATACAACCGATTCGACCTGACGCGTATCGATCGCCACGTCCGAGCCCGCGATTCGCGCCAGCAAATAGAGATCGTTCATGCCGCATCCTTGTTGGCCGAAGGGGAGTTTTGCGCCACCCGCCACTCCAGCGCGGCCAACAGCCCCGCGCGATCATAGCGATAAACCGTATCGTCGCCGTGACGGCCCGGCGCCTCGTGCAAATAGAGCACGCGGCCGGTGGCGGCCGGGATTTGCCCGTCCGTGGTGATGCTGCCCGATGCGATCAGTTCGGCAGCCGCGGCTGCACGGTCTGCCGGGTCTTGCGTCACGCGGTAACCCGCCGCTTCCAGCAGCGGCCGCAACACATTGGCCATCCAGCCGCCGTCGTCCTTTTCGAGATAGCACAGCGGCGCATCGCGAACGGCCAAAGCCGGGCCCAAAGCTGCGGCCTGCGCGAAAAAGCCATGGGCGTCGATCAGTTCGATCTGTTCGCCGTCATGATCGATCACGCCCTCGCACGCGCCGCCGCCGACCGCGTGCACGATGTCGTGCAGATCGATGATGTCGAGCATGTCCTCGACCGCGATGTAGATCGTCTGGGTGCCGTCGATGAGCCGCAGAAGCTTGGCGCTTTCTCCGGCGGGTGCCGCGGTGAGACACAAAACCACGCCGTGATGCCCGTCGCAGGACATCCGCCACGCCCCGCCGAGATGCTGGATAGCCGAAGCCGGCACTTCCTGCATCCGATCGAGCACGGACAGTCTGATCGCCTTGCGCACACCGGTCAGGCACTGGAACAGCAGCGCGCGGCCCTCGCCGCTGGGCTGGCCTTCGGCGCTGACGACGCGCACTTCCTCGAACTGATCGGACACCCCTGCGATATTCGCGATGCCGGCGGCGTCCAGCAGCATGATCGGGCGGCCGCTGTCCGGCAGCGACAGGCCAGCATATAGGCCGCTGGCCATCAGCAGCGGTGGGGCGGGTTTTACCACCAGTTCCTCGTGATCGATCACCGCCGCCACGCCCAAAGCATAGCGCCGGCCAGCGGCGGGCCGGACCACGATGACCGTCTGCGGTTCCTCCTCGGCGGCATGGCCCAGCACCCTTCCGAGCGATACGAACGCCATGCGGGTGCCGCGAATCGCCGCAATCTCTGCGCCGCCCGCCGTGTCGATTCGCACCTGTCCGCCCCGCATGCTCAGGATTTCCACCACCGCGCTGCGCGGTATGGCGAACAACATGCCGCCAGACTGGATCGAGAGGCCCGGCATGATGCTGAGCGTGAGCGGCAGACGCAGCAGCACGGTCAGCCCCCGGCCGGGCGCATTGCGCAGTTCGATGGTGCCGCCGGTCTCCTCGATCCTGTGGCGTACGATATCCATACCGACACCGCGGCCGGACACATCGGTGACGACGTCCGCTGTGGAAAGGCCGGGTTCGAAGATCAGTTCCAGCTTGTCGCGCGGGCTCATCTGCGCCGCTTCGTCCGCGCCGATAATACCGCGCGCGATTGCCCGGCCCACGAGTTTGCCGACATCGATCCCGCAGCCATCGTCGGAAACCTCGATCACAATCTGGTTGCCCGCCTGCTGCGCCGACAGCCGTATGGTCGCGCTGGCCGGCTTGCCCGAAGCGACGCGCGTGACCGCATTCTCGATCCCGTGATCGATCGCGTTGCGCAGGATATGCGTCAGCGGATCGCGCACAAGCTCGACCATTTCCCGGTCGATCTCCACATCGCCGCCCATGATCTCCAGCGTGATATCCTTGCCCAGATCCTGCGCCACATCGCGCACCATCCGAGGGAAGCTGACGAACAGCCGTTCGATCGGCTGCAGGCGCACCAGACCGATCCGGTCGCGCATTTCGGCAATGCTGCCGGACAGGCGGGAGAACAGCTGGTCCAGTTCCACGCTGGGCTCGCTATCGCGCAGTCGACGCGCCATCTCGTTGCGCGCCAGCACCATATCGGACACGCCGCTCATCAGTTCGTCGAGCAGATCGAGCGATAGACGAACGGATCGGTTGCGGCTGACAGGGCGCGCCGCATCACGCCGTTCGCGGGCCGGCTGCTGTGTGACCTCGGCCAGTGTAACGTCGGCCAGTATGACCTCGGGCAGCACCTGCTTGCCGGCGCGCAAAGTGGCCAGCTGATCGATAAGAAGATGATCATCGTCCACCACAGACGTGCCGTTTTCCAGCGCTTCGGTCACGTCCGAAATCCGGTCGATGATGGTCAGCACGCAGGAAACGAGATCGGTGGTGGCGGTGATTTCACCATCGCGCACGGCCGATAGAATATCCTCGGCCGCGTGGCTGAGCCGGGTCAGGCGCGGCAGATCGAGAAAGCCGCAGCTTCCTTTGACGGTGTGCACGAAGCGGAAAATACCATCCAGCGTGCCGCGATCGGACGGATCGCGCTCCCAGTCGATGAGCGCGCCCTCGATCGCCTTCAGCGTATCGCGCGTCTCTGCGATGAATTCTTCGAGAAGCTCGTCCATGGGTCCGCCTGCTGGTTATCCGGCGGGCATAGGGGACGCATGGTTAAAAACCCCTTATCCGGCAGCGCGGCCGCAATCGTGCGGCCAACAGCGCATGCGGCATCGCGCAATCAGCCGCGGATGAGCGCGCCCATCACCAGCGGCTCATCCCTGCCGCCGGCCAGCTGCACCATGCCGCCGCCGGTTTGCGCCAGCTGGCGGACCATATAGGCGGCAGCGGTACGCGAATCGATCTCGGCCGGGGCCAGTCCGCCGGACAGGGCCTTGCGGACCTGTTCGTCCAGCACCAGCCGCGGCCCGTCCGCACGCACCACGATCTCCGTCTCACCCTTGCGCGCTTCGGCCCCCACAAACAGCGTACCGCCGCGCACCAGCGCTTCGCGGGCGATAAGGATCATGTTGAGCAATATCTTGACCGCGGCCTTGGGCAGCGGACCCTCGGGCACTTCCCAGGCCAGTTTCGTGCGCGCATCTTCCACCACGGCGGCCGCCACGGCCCGCGCATCGGTGGGATCGACCGTGGGGCCAAAGCCGCCCGCCGCGCCGAACGCCAGGCGGAAAAATTTCAGCTTGTCCGCCGCCGCCTTTGCGCTTTCGTTCAAAAGTTCGACGCACCGTTCGCGCATGGCCGGATCGTTCTCATCCGCCAGCAGCTCCAGGCCGTTGTTCATCGCCCCCACCGGGCTCAACAGATCATGGCAAAGCCGCGAACAAAGCAGGCTGGCGAGATCGACTTCACTATCGGACATGGACGCTTCCCGGATAACAGATGCGCCGCACATGGCGGGTCCCCGCAAGCGAAGCAAGGGGCGCGCTATCCGATGGCGAGCGCAATCGGCACAAAATCCTTTCCACGCGCATCCGGGGCCCGATAGGCGTTCAGCGCTCCGTCGGCGGCGATGATCCAGACGCGCCCGTCCGGCGGCGCCATCGCCCGGTCGGTTCTGGACGGCGCGACCGGTCCGCGCGGATGCGAATGATAATAGCCGAGCACTTGCACCCCGCCGCCGCGCGCCGCGCGCTCGGCTGAAATCAGCGCCGCCGGGTCAATCTCGAAATGCCGCAGCGGATCGGCGGCCACATTATCAGTCGGTCGCGCGGTCACGATCCGGTCGCCCGCGCCCAGCAGCAGGCCGCAGCATTCGCGCGGGGCCGCCGTCTGCGCGTGCCGCATTATGGCCACCGCCGCCTCGCTTGCCAATTGCATCGTCATCCCCCACGGATCGTGGACGATGACGCAGCAAAAGGACAGGATAGACGGCACCGTGCCGCCCGGCCGCCTGGATGCGGCCATCGCTCTGGCAGCACCGGATCTGTCGCGCGAGCGGGTGAAGGCGCTGATCGCCGAAGGGCATCTGAGCATTGGGCAGCAGCCGGTCACGGCGCGCTCCAGCCGCAAATTCGAGGGCCAGGCTTTCACGCTCGATCTGCCGCCGCCGGTGGCGATCGATGTGCTGCCGCAAGATATTCCGCTGACTGTGGTGTTCGAGGATGCCCATCTGATCGTGATCGACAAGCGCGCGGGCCTTGTCGTCCATCCCGCCCCCGGCCACGTTGATGGCACGCTGGTCAACGCCCTCCTCCATCATTGCGCAGGATCGCTATCGGGGATTGGCGGCGCGCGCCGGCCGGGCATCGTCCACCGGATCGACAAGGACACGTCCGGGCTCATGGTCGCGGCCAAATCGGATCTGGCGCACCGCGGGCTCGCCGCGCTGTTCAAGGCGCACGACATCGATCGGCATTATCTGGCGATCGTGGACGGCGTGCCAATGCCGCTGGCGGGCAAGATCGAGGCAGCGATCGGGCGGTCGCCTGTCCACCGCAAGAAGATGGCGGTGGTGGCAAAGGACAAGGGCAAGCACGCGATCACGCATTTTGCCACGCGGCAGGCGCTCAACGGCGCCGCGCTGGTCGACTGTACGCTGGAGACGGGGCGCACGCATCAGGTCCGCGTCCACATGGCGCATCTCGGCCACCCCTTGATCGGCGATCCCTTATACGGCCACGCACCCAAGAAAAAGATGGTGGCCGAAAGGAAGGCCTTTGCC
The DNA here is from genome assembly GCA_038234155.1 of Sphingomonadales bacterium. GTDB lineage: Bacteria > Pseudomonadota > Alphaproteobacteria > Sphingomonadales > Sphingomonadaceae > Novosphingopyxis. The sequence continues at coordinate 7,288 of JBBSUT010000086.1, forward strand.
CGGCAAGCCTTGCACGCGGCGGTGCTTGGCTTTATTCATCCGATAACCGCGCAAAAGATGCGGTTTGAAAGCCCGATTCCTGCCGATATGCAGGAACTGTTAAGGGCGCTTTGCGTATAAAGAGTATCAAAGCGAAACCGATCGTTCCGCGGTGCTTGATGAGGCCGCCGGAACGCCGATGCGAAGGACCAAATATCATGGCTACCACAGCAAAAAAGGCCGTAGTTCCTGCCCTTGGGGGGGAAAACAGCCTCAACCGCTATTTGAGCGAAATCCGCAAATTTCCCATCCTGAAGCCCGAGCAGGAATATATGCTCGCGCGCCGTTATGCCGAGCATCAGGATAGCGACGCCGCCGGGCAACTCGTCACCTCGCATCTGCGGCTCGTGGCCAAGATTGCGATGGGTTATCGCGGCTATGGCTTGCCCGTCAGCGAGCTGATCAGCGAAGGCAATATCGGCCTGATGCAGGGCGTGAAGAAATTCGATGCCGAGCGCGGTTTCCGGCTTGCGACCTATGCGATGTGGTGGATTCGCGCGTCGATCCAGGAATATATTCTGCGCTCGTGGAGCCTCGTGAAGATCGGGACGACCGCTGCGCAGAAGAAACTGTTCTTCAACCTGCGCCGGATGAAAAACCAGCTGCAGGCGTTCGAGGATGGCGATCTGCGCCCCGCCGACGTCAACAAGATCGCAACCGATCTGGGCGTGACCGAGGACGAGGTTCACTCGATGAACCGGCGCATGGCCATGGGCGGCGACGCCTCGCTCAACGTGCCGATGCGTGAGGATGGCGACGGCCAGTGGCAGGATTGGCTGACCGACGATCAGCCGTTGCAGGACAGCATCGTGGCCGACGCGCAGGAAGCCGACGTGCGCCACGACATGCTGCTGGAATCGATGGAAGGCCTGAACGACCGTGAGAAGCATATCCTGACCGAGCGCCGCCTGACCGAAAACCCGCAGACCCTGGAGCAGTTGAGCCAGGTCTACGATGTCAGCCGCGAACGCGTTCGCCAGATCGAGGTTCGCGCGTTCGAAAAGGTGCAGAAGGCGATGTTGCGGATTGCGGGCGAAAAGCGCCTGCTCCCTGCCATGGCTTGACGCGCAACTGATTTCTTTGGCCTTTTGACCGGCCTGCCCCCAGCGGCAGGCCGGTTTTTTCTTGGGTTTCGTGCGCTGAGGCGGCATTCGTGCTTGCTCAGTTTTCTTATGCACGGCCAAGGAGCCCGCCCCATCGTCCGCATTATCAAATGGCTGTTCCTGCTCGCACTGGCGTTCGCCGTGCTATCGGTTTTATGGGTATTGCTCTACGCCGCCGTGCCACCGCCGTTCACCGTCACCATGGCCATGGACGATCATGCCATCACCAAGGACTGGGAACCGCTCAGCAATATCTCGCCCAATCTGGTTCGCGCCGCGATCGGTGCGGAAGACGGCAAATTCTGCACGCATAACGGCTTCGATACCGCGGCGATGCAAAATGCGTTGAAGCGCAACGCAAAAGGCGGGCGCATCCGCGGCGGATCGACGATCAGCCAGCAGACCGCCAAGAACGCGTTTCTGTGGCAGGGCGGCGGCTATTTCCGCAAGGGGCTGGAGGCGTGGTTCACCTTTCTGATCGAGAATATCTGGGGCAAGCGCCGGATCATGGAAGTATATCTCAATCTGGCAGAGACCGGGATCGGCACCTATGGCGCGCAGGCAGGTGCGCAGCGGTATTTCCGCAAGGACGCCAGCGCGCTGACGCCGACAGAGGCCGCGCGCATCGCCGCCGCCCTGCCTTTGCCCAAAGAGCGATCGGTGGTCAGTCCGTCGGGATTCGTGCGCCGCTACGGCAACAGCATCGCGCGGCGGATCGGCATGGTGAAGCGCCAGGGCCTCGACAGCTGTATCTACAAATGACGGCCGAGACATCGATCGCGGCGAGCTGCCACTGCGGCCGCGTTACCGTTACTGCGCCGCGGATACCGGACATGGTGACCGACTGCAATTGTTCGATCTGCCGCCGCTACGGCGTGCTCTGGGCCTATTATGATCCCGCCGAGGTTACGCTGCCCGCTGCCGCCAGCACGCAGACCTATGAATGGGGCGACCACGCGATCCGCTTTCATCGCTGCCGAAGCTGCGGCTGCGTATCGCACTGGTTCGCGATCGATCCCGCGCGCGGCAGGATGGGCATCAACGCCCGGCTGTTCCCGCCGGAAGCGCTGGCGGACGTGCCGATCCACCGCCTCGATGGCGCGGCAACCAGGCGCTAGCTGGGCGAAGGCCGAGGCCCCCGCCCCTTTGCACGCAACTGCCGGATATGAAAAAAGGCGCGGGCATAAAAAAGGCGCGGGAGTTGCCCCCCCCGCGCCTTTTTTTCGTTCCGGATCGATGCGATCAGAAGCCGACCACCAGCGTGCCGGACACGGTGCGCGGCGCACCGATCTGCACGAACGGGATGCTGCGCGCATTGCCGGCGCCGCCGAACCCGCCGACATAGAAAGTGTCGAACAAATTGTAGACGTTGAACTGAAGATAGGTCTTCTCCAGTCCGTAATCCGCCAGGCTCAGACGGGCGTCCAGATTGACCAGCGTGTAAGCCGGGGCCTTGGCTCCGAAGACCTGGACACCGCTGACCACCAACGGCAGATTCTCATCGTTGACATAACGCGGACCGGTGCGCTTGGCGGTGACGCCCAGCTCGACCGGACCGACGATACCGCGCGCTGAACCACCGAACTGGTAGGTGGGCGAACCGGCTTCGCGCTTGCCCGCCGTCTGGTCGAACAGATTTGCGCCGGACTGCACATTGTCGACGATCCGCGATTCCAGGACCGAACCGAAGGCATAGACCGAAAGGTTGCGGATCGGCGAATAGGCGATGCTGCCGTCGACACCATATTTCTCCACGGTACCGAGATTGCGGAAGATAACAGCACCGGTGCCATTGTCTGCCGTCGGATCGAAGGCCGAAGCCAGCCGGTTTTTGTAGAGTGTGTACCAACCCGCGACCATCGCCTGGACCTTGCCCGAGGTGTAGCGCAGCCCGCCGTCGAAGCTGTCGGTGGTTTCCGCCTTGGGTTTGGCACCCTGCGAACCTTCGGCAAAGAAGAACGAGTTGTAGAGGCTGTCCGTGCCGGGAACCGACAGGCCCTTGGCATA
>JBBSUT010000087.1:0-10380 GCA_038234155.1 Sphingomonadales bacterium
GATCGAGGTGGCGGCGGTCGCCACGACACTGGGCGGCAGCGAGGCAGTGAACACATACGGCCGGCAAACCAGACGCATCACCTCAAATTTGGGATGGTTCGACACACAGAACCCGCCAACCGTACCGACGGACTTGCTGAACGTGCCGATGATGAAATCGACATCGTCGATGACGCCTTGCGCTTCGGCAACGCCGCGACCGTTCTCGCCGATGAAGCCCATCGAATGCGCCTCGTCGACCAGGATCATCGCCCCAGCCTCCTTCGACACACGGATCATCTCCTTGAGCGGCGCGACATCGCCGAGCATCGAGTAGACACCCTCCAGGATCACGAGCTTGCCTGCATCCGCCGGCAGCCGCTTCAGCCGCTTCTCCAGCGCTTCGACGTCATTGTGACGGAACGGCACGATCTGGGCATTGCCCAGGGCGCATCCGTCATAAATCGAGGCGTGGCTGTCGATATCGAGCAGGATATAATCTTCCTTGCCCGCGATCGTCGAGATGATGCCCAGATTGGCCTGATAGCCGGTGGAAAATACCATGGCATGGTCCATGGCGTAAAATTCCCTGAGCGCGTCCTCGCACTCCCGGTGGCCCTGATAGGTGCCGTTGAGCACGCGGCTGCCGGTCGTGCCCGTGCCAAATTCGTCGAGCGCGGTCTTGCCCGCCGCAATCACATCGGCATCGAACGTCATGCCCATGTAATTATAGGTGCCCAGCAGGATCGTCTCCTTGCCGTTGACCACGGCGACGGTCGGCGATTTCACCTCTTCCATGACCAGCGAGAACGGATCGCGCTGGCCGGTGGAAAGAAGATCCTCGCGCTGCTGGATGAGCGCGTCAAACTTGGAAAACAGATCGGTCATGCCGGTGCCATCAGTTCTTGAGCTTGGCCACGGCATCGACCAGCTGGCCGACGGTCTCGATCTCGGCCTGCATGTTCATGGTGATGATGATGTCGAACTTGTCCTCGACGGCTGCGACGAAATCCATCACCGTCAGGCTGTCCCATTCCAGATCCTTCTGGAAGCTGGTTTCACGCGTCACGTCCACGCCTTTGGCATTGAACGGCTCGATCTCGGTCTTGATCTCGGCAAATAGTTGATCGGACATAGCGGGCAGGACCTTGGCAAATTGCGGTTACCGGGACTTGGCCATCGAATGCGGCAGGGTCAAGGCAGGCGCATCACAGCCATCCCTGCGCGCGGTACCAGATGGCGGTCTGGGCCAGGCCGTCACGGGTTTCGATCCGGGGCGTCCAGAGATCGCGGGGTGGGCGGTTGGCGGCATCGATTGTCCAGTCGCAATGCGCAAAATAGCGCGCGCGATCGGGCGTCAGCTTGGCATTTTTGCGGCGAACGATCCGGTCGATATATCCCCCCAGCAAAAGCAGCGGCGCCGGCACCGAAAAGGTCTCGATACTGCGGCCGACGGCCGCGCCGATGGCGCGGGCGAAGCCGCGGTGGCTCCATCCGCCATCGATCCCGTCATCCACTTCGTACACTTCGGCCGTCGTGCGCTCGTGGTTGGGAATGAGCGCCACCAGCAGCCGCGCCAGATCCGTGACATGGACAGCCGAAAAGCGCCCGCGCGGGGGCAGGAATACCAGACCCCTGCGGGCCATCTTGAACAACTCCAGCATCTCCCGGTCGCCCGGGCCGTAGACCGCCGGGGGCCGAACGGCGGTCCAGTCGAGCATCGAAGTCGCCACCAGCCGCTCGCCGGCCAGCTTGGTCTCTCCATAGACCGACAGCTGCGGCCGGGATGCGGCGAGCGAGGAGACATGGACGAAGCGCTTGACCCCGCAATGTTTGGCCGCGGCGATCATGTGCAGCACCGCATCGACATTGCCGGCCTCGAAACCGGCGCGGCTCGGCGCATTGGTCGCGCCCGCGATATGCAGCACGGCATCGGTCCCGTCGCACAACCGGTCCAGCGCGGGCCGATCGGCCAAATCGCCGGATATCCACGTTACGCCTGCGCGCGGCGGCTGTTCGCGCCGGGTGAGCGCGCGCACGGCATAACCTCTGGCCAAGGCCGCCGTCAGCGCGGCCGCTCCAACGAAGCCGGTTGCCCCGGTCATCGCCACCGTGTTTGCGGAAACGGTGCTCATGTCAGCGCAGCGGGGACCAGTCGATCGCATCGCCTTCGCTATCGAGCTCGTCGACCGCGCGCTTGCGCTCGATCGAACTGCGCGCGGGCAGATGTTCGAGCACCTGATCGAGCAGCGCGCTCATGCCGTCGCCGGTCGCGGCGGAGATGGTGAGCAGCCTGATGTCCTGATCGCGCAGACCCTCGGCCACGTCCGCCATCAACTCGTCGCCCAGCAGATCGCCCTTGTTCAGTGCCACCAACTCGGGTTTGTCAGCCAGGCCCGATCCGTAATTCTCCAGCTCGGTGCGCACGGTGTGATAGGCCGCCAGCGGATCATCGACGGTGCCATCGACGAGGTGGATAAGCAGCCGGCACCGTTCGATATGCCCCAGAAACCGGTCGCCGATCCCTGCGCCCTCGGCCGCGCCTTCGATCAGGCCGGGGATATCCGCGACCACGAACTCACGCGACTTGTGCCGCACCACGCCGAGCTGCGGAATGATGGTGGTGAAGGGATAGGCGCCCACCTTGGCATTGGTGCCGGTCACCTGATTGATGAAGGTGGACTTGCCCGCGTTGGGCAGCCCGACAAGGCCCACGTCAGCCAGCAATTTCAGCCGCAGCCAGACGTCGCGCTCCTCGGCCGGCCAGCCCATGCCGTGCTGGCGCGGCGCGCGGTTGGTGCTGCTTTTGTAACTGGCATTGCCGCGCCCGCCGTCTCCGCCGCGCAGCAGCAGCACCTCCTGGCCCTCTTCGGTCAGATCGGCGAGCAGCGTGCGCTCCTCGTCATCGGCCAGAACCTGCGTTCCGATGGGAACATCGATCACCAGATCCTTGCCGCCCGCGCCGGTACGATCCCGGCCCATGCCGCCATGGCCGCGCTCGGCCCGGAAATGCTGGTTATATCGAAAATCGATGAGGGTATTGAGGCCGGGCACGGCGCGGAAAATCAGATCGCCGCCCTTGCCGCCGTTGGCGCCATCGGGGCCGCCATATTCAACATATTTTTCGCGGCGAAAGCTCACCGCGCCGGGGCCTCCGGCACCGGATTTCAGATGGATTTTGGCTTGATCGAGAAAATGCATGGGCCAGCCGTTAGAGCAGGGACGCGGGGAAGGCCAGTTTTCATAGCGCAGGCCCGCGGCATCGACGCGGAACAATTTGCCCTTTGCAGGCCGCGGTGCCCCCGTTATATCGCGCCTTTCCGGAATGGGGCCGTAGCTCAGTTGGGAGAGCGCGTCGTTCGCAATGACGAGGTCAGCGGTTCGATCCCGCTCGGCTCCACCAGATTTGAGCCCGGACGGCCCTCTCGGTGGCCTTCCGGCTGGTGGCGTTCCGGTCCCATCTCCTGAGCGCCGCTGCTCCGCGCAATGTCTACTGCGTCACGCGGTCGGCCAGGCGCATCTCGGCGATATCGCGAGCGCGTTCGCGTGGGAGACCGAGCGCGCTCGCCAGCGGCCCGCCCATCAACGCGTCGCCCAGAGCCATCAGCACGAGAGCGAGCGTGCTTTCCTGCAATTCCTCGCCGATATCGTCGGACAGATTGAGCCGGTCCACCAGATCGTGGATCGACTCGACGATGGGATCGAGCGCGTCTTCGTTGCCCGACGCCAGCATCCACGCAGCCAGCGCGCCGCCGCCTTCGCGGTCAAACGCATCGAAGGTCAGGTCAACGATATCGCGTGCTTCGGCCTCACCGGCGCGCGTCTTGACCACCGTGGCGGCAATCGTATCGCAGATCGCTCGGGCATGGAAGGTGGCCAGCGCGCGCTGAAGACCGGAAGCCGAGCCGAAATGATGCAGCAGATTGGCGTGGGTGCGGCCTACGCGTCCGGCCACGGCCTTGAGCGTCACGGCCTGTGGACCGCTCTCCAGCAAAATCTCGCGCGCCGCTTCCACGGCGGCCAGGCGGCTTTCGTCGGGGCTAAGCCGCCGACGGGCGGATGATCGAGGTGGGGACATGGTCGGAACGCTCTTGTTGTCAGGTTCGTCAGTAGGGCTCCACCCGCCGTGCTGGCAATCGCTAACCCTGCCGCGCCGCCGACGGTCGGAAATGGCTGCTTCATTAGCCACGGCACGGTGCGCCGGAATGGTGGCCCACCGGCGCGGATAACTTGATCCGTAATGGATCAATCCCCGCTGCTTAAAGCAGAATTAACCAGTTCGCTTAGCGCTCGATTACGCTTGCAAAGTCATAAGCATTCCACGGCCTAGGCCGGATCGCAGGGGGGACAGGATGATGGCTGAGGATAGGGAGATCGCGCGACCGGCGATCCAGAAAAGATCGTTTCGGTTCGATCGCAACCATGCGCCGCTGCGCCATTGGTTGGGCGGCGACCCCGTGGCCACATCGTTCTTCAATTCGCTTTCGATTGTTTTTCCGCGCGGCGAGGCGTTTTTCATCGAATGTCTGCGGCCGTGGCGTGGCCGGGTGGAAGGCAAGCTTGCCGAAGACATCGAGGCTTTCATCCGGCAGGAATCCAGCCATAGCGGAGAGCATATCGCGCTTAACCGCGCGCTGGTCGAAGGCGGCTTCGATACGGCCGCGCTGGAAGACAATGTCCGGCGCGTCATCGATGGCATCAGGGGGCGCAACGGCCTGGCGCGGCTCACAGCGACCATCTGTCTGGAACATCTGACGGCGATCCTGTCCTCCGCCATTCTTACCCATCCCGATCTGCTCCAGCGCGCGGAAGTAGAAATGCGCCGGGTGTGGTCATGGCATGCGGTCGAGGAGGTGGAGCATAAGAGCGTTTGCTTTGATTGCTGGCATGTCGCGACGCAGGACTGGTCGCCGCTTCGGCGCTGGTGGGCGCGCTGTTCCACGCTGCTGATTATATCGATAGGATTTTTCAAGAACCGGGTCCGCGGCCAGATGCACCTGCTCGGGCAGGACGGCTGGTCCAGGCGTGCTGCACTGGTGGCCATCATGCGGTTTGCCTTTGGCAAGGGCGGAATCGGCCGGACAGCGATGCGCGACTGGCTGCGCTGGTTCAAGCCGGGGTTCGCGCCATGGCAGATCGACGACCGCCATCTTATTCCGCTGGGCGAGAGCGCGTTCGCGGATGCCGCCACGCCGCAGCCTGCCGCTGCGCCCGGCGCAGCACGGCAAATCGCGCGTCCGGCCTTTGCCGCCTGACCGTTTCAGACAACCGGGGCTGCCGCCGGGCTGACCGGGCGCTGCGTCCCTTGCGCAACCGCAGCGCCGTCCTGCCATAGAAATTCGCGCGACAGCATGAGCGCGCCGCGCGCTTCGCTCCAGCGCGGCGCGATGTGCCCGGTATCGTGAAAACCGATCTTGCGCAGGACGCAGCCCGAAGCCGGATTGTCGATAAAATGATGGGCGCCGATCCGCCTGTGCCCCAGCGCGCGGGCGATGCCGAGCAGCGCCGTTCCGGCTTCCGACGCATAGCCCCGGTTCCAGCTGTCGGTACGAATCCAGTAGCCCAGCACGATGCGGCCCGCGTCCTCATCGAGCGCGCAGGCTCCCAGCAAGCGGGGCCGCGCGGCCAGCCGATCGCATATTAGAAGATGGGGCAGGGGATCAGGCGCTGCTGACGCCGCAGACTCCGATGCCGCAGACTCCGATGCCGCAGACTCCGATGCCGCAGACTCCGATGCCGCAGTCTCCGATACGGAAGCAAATGCCGACGCACGATAGTGTTGCGCGTCGGCCAGCCGGTATGGCCAGGGCAGACGCGCCAGATTGCGCACGATCCGGGCATCGTTGGCCGCATCATACAAGGCGGCGGCATCTTCCGGCCAAGGGGGGCGCAGCAGCAGTCTCTCGGTGATCGCGAACACGGGTCTCTCTCCTGAACACGCAGCCTTCGCTTACGCCTTCCATAAGACGGGACAGCGAAACGGCGGCGGACTATGATGGAGGGAGAGATACCGGGCCACCGCGCGTGGACGCCGGGCAAGAAAAAAGGGAGACGGGGCGGCCCGTCTCCCTTCCGAATGCGAAACCCCCGTAACCGGGGTTTTCCGGGCCTTCCCAGCAGGACGGCCCGTTATCGACTGTCCGTTATTCGGCAGCTTGCGCGGCGAGATCCACGGACACATATTTGCGCCCCTGCCTGCCGCCATGGAATCGGACCCGGCCCTCGACGAGCGAGAACAGCGTGTGGTCCTTGCCAAGGCCAACATTGGCACCGGGATAAATCTTGGTGCCGCGCTGGCGCATGATGATGTTGCCACCGATGACATGCTCGCCGCCAAATTTCTTGACGCCGAGACGACGGCCTGCCGAATCGCGACCATTGCGCGAAGAGCCGCCTGCTTTTTTATGTGCCATGAGGGATTACCCTTCTTTTTCTTCGTTCTTGGCGGCGTTCTTGGACGGCGCCTGCTTGGTAACGGATTCGGCCTTGCCTTTGCCCTCGGCGGTCACCTTCTTCGGCACCACCTTGTCGGCGGCAGCCTTGGCCGGAGTCTTCTCGGCAGATGCCTTTTCAGCCGGAGCCTTTTCAGCCGGAGCCTTTTCAGCAGACATCTTTTCGGCCTGATCGTTGGTCTTCTCGGCGGCGGGCTTCTTTGGCGCTGCCTTCTTCTCGTCGCCGATCGACAGGATCTCGAGCAGGGTCACGCTCTGGCGATGGCCCTGCTTGCGCCGGTAGTTGTGGCGGCGGCGTTTCTTGAACACGATAACCTTGTCGGTCCGGTCCTGCGCAATGATGCGCGCGCCGACGGTCAGCTTGGCGACGTCCTTCATGTCGGCGCCTTCGCCGGCCAGGAGGACATCGTCCAACGTCACATTGTCGCCGGCTTCGCCAGCCAGCTTCTCGACGGCTATCTTATCTCCGGCGGCGACGCGATATTGCTTGCCGCCCGTGCGCACGATCGCGAACATGGGCTATACTCGATTCAGGTCTAAAATTGTCCAGCCAGCGCGAAATACAAAAAGGCGCGAAGCCTCAGACCCCGCGCTGGAATGGCGTCGCTAAGGGGCGGGCGCGTGCTTGTCAACGGTTTTTGGCCCCGCGCGGCCCCGCAGCGCCGTGCAGCCAATGCCGCTATTGTAGGGTGGCGGCCTGCGCCGTAAAGTCCGCTCCATGAAACGGTCAATCTGTCTGGCGTCTCTGGCGTTCCTATGCGGTTGCGCGGGGAGCGCAGAGCCGTTCCCGTCGCTCGCCGTGCGTCCGTATGAAGTCGATCTGGCCGACGTCGCCAGGCGGCAGACGCCCGCGCCGCCGCCGGCTCCCGCCGTGGCCTTGCCCGCGTCGCAGCGCCAGTCGCTGGCCAGCGCGCTCGCCCAGCACCGCGCCGCCGATACGGAATTTCGCGCCGCGCTGCCCGGCGTGCGCCGCGCGGTGGACGCGGCCGCGGGCCAGTCGGTCGGCGCGGAGAGCTGGGTGGTGGCGCAGCAGGCGCTGTCCCGGCTGGAAGTGCTGCGATCGCCCAGCATCGGTGCGCTGGCCGATATCGACGCGCTGGCGATCGAGCGGCTCGCCGCGCAAGGTCAGGGCGTAGGTTCGGGTGATGCGGGCGCTCTTGGCGCGGCGCGCGCGGCGGTTGCAGCCGCGGTGAGCGATCAGTCCGCGATCCTATCGGGGCTTGCCCGCCGGATCGGCTGACGGCGCGCCGTCGGCTGATGCGCGCAGCGCGGGCACAGCGGCGGCGGCATCTTGCGGTGTGATGCCGGGCGGCGGCACGTCGGACAGGCGTTCCTCGCGCCGGGCGACGCGTCCCGCCTGCTGCACCGCATCGATTAGCCTGGGATAGACTCCGCAGCGGCACAGATTGGGCAGCGCTGCCTCGATCTCCTCGCGCGAGGGATTGGCGTTGCCCCGCAGAAGCACGGCCGCCGATATCAGCATGCCCGGTGTGCAGAAGCCGCATTGCACAGCGCCGCTCGCCCCAAACGCCTGTTGCACCGGATGGCTGCGGTCACGCGACAGGCCCTCGATGGTGGTGACGAACCGCCCCTCGATCTCGGCTATGGTGACCAGGCAACTGCGGATCGCCTCGCCATCGATATCGACCATGCAGGCCCCGCAGTCGCCGGTGCCGCAACCATATTTGGTGCCGGTCAGGTTCGATGCGTCGCGCAGCGCCCAGAGCAGCGGCGTGTCCGGGTCCATACGGTATTGCACCGGGCGATCGTTGACGGTGAATTTGGTCATGCCAGGGTCGTCAGCGCCGGCGGGTCAGGCACGGGCGTGCAGAGCGGGGACGTAACTTTCCAGCAGTCCGCAGCGCGGGCAGCGATAGCTCACGATCGGCGACGGTTTGCGTCCGCGCAATTTGATGCCGGTCCACATGCTGCGATCGGCAATGCCCTTGATCCACCCGCTGTTTTTCACCGCGCCATAGGTTTCGTCGAGCACGAACCCTTCCTCCATCCCGGTTTGGCACCGCGGGCAACGGAGAGCCGGCCGGTCGGGGGCAGGCGGCGGCGCTTCCAGCGTTCCGGCCAAGCCTTCAGTCCCGCCAGCTCTTGTCGGTCCGGTCCACCTTGCGCACCATGGCGGCGAAATCGGCTGCGCCGGGGCCGCCGGGGAGCTGGGTCTGATAGAGATCGCGCTGGTGCACCTTGACCACATCATCGGACACGCTGACCGGCTGGCCCATCGACAGCGTCGCCAGCTGGATCTCGCAGGCGCGCTGCAGCGCCCAGTGCGTCACGAACACTTCCGGCAAGGTGCGCCCCAGAACCACGGGCCCGTGGTTGCGCAGCATCAGGATACGCTTGTCGCCGAGATTGGCGCGCAGCCGCGCGCCTTCCTCCTCGCGCACGGTGATGCCCTCGAAATCATGATAGGCGATCTGGCCGATAAAGTTGCAGGCGTAGAAATTGACCGGCTGCAGCCCGCCCTCCAACGCGCTGACCGCCATAGTGGCGGTGGTGTGCGTGTGCGCAATGGCATGCGCCCAGTCGAGTTCGCGGTGGAACATCGCATGCTGGATGAAGCCGGCCTTGTTCACGGGGTACGGATTGTCGTCCAGTTTGTTGCCGTCGATGTCGATCTTGACCAGGTTGGACGCCTTCACCTCGCTGAACAGCAGCCCAAAGGGGTTGATCAGGAAAGCGTCCTTTTCGCCGGGCACCTTGACTGTGATGTGGTTGTAGATCGATTCGGACCAGCCCATCATGTCGAACACGCGGTAACAGGCGGCCAGCTGCTGGCGGGCTTCCCATTCCTCCTCGCTCATTTTTGCGGTATCGGGCCTGTTTGCGGTATCGGGCCTGATCGCAAAATCGGGGCGGGTGTCGACGGCGGTGGCCATGGGGCGGTCCTCTCCTGGGTTGTGCTTTGAAACCGGCCTAGCGGATTTGGGCAGGCGGCGCCAGAGCGTGCCGATGGACTTTAGATAGTGCGTTCGCGGACAGCGCATTCTGTGATAGCGCCATAGGCGGCTCCGGGCGACGCGAACGTGACGCCGCTGCGGCGGGCTTTGGCCACGCTCAACGAAGTCTGGCCCTGGCCGTCCGGGAGAGGCAAAAAGGCGTATTTGCGGGCTGCGCCGCTGGCAAAACCACTTGGATTGTGCTAGATGCACTTGTCTTCTGCCAGATAATGCCATAACGGCCCGCAAGATTATGCCGCCCGCATGGCGCGGCTTTTTATTCACGGTCCCCGCCAAGGGCATCGAACCAGATACGGAGTGACGGACTTTTTATGCAAATTCTCGTTCGCGATAACAATGTCGACCAGGCGCTACGCGCGCTCAAGAAGAAGCTGCAGCGCGAGGGTGTGTACCGCGAGATGAAGCTGCGCCGTCATTACGAGAAGCCGTCGGAGAAGCGCGCCCGTGAGAAAGCCGCCGCCGTTCGCCGCGCCCGCAAGATGGAGCGCAAGCGTCTGGAGCGTGACGGCTAGTCACGGCGCATTCTGACGGTCGGTTTTTCCGATACGCGATATTTGGGCCGTGATATTTGGAACGCGATATTTGGAACGCGATATTCCGAGAAGGGCGCCCACGGGCGCCCTTTTCATATCCGCCGCCTGCCGCCACGCTTTCCATCTTTGCCATACTGGCTTATCAGCCGTACGACATCTTTTCAAAGACTGAGGCTGCTTCATGTCCGTTACCGCCGTTCCCCTTCGCCCCGTCAAAAAGGGCACGCTCACCACGTTCTGGATTGGCATTGCCGTGCTGGCCGTGGTTGCGGCGATGCTGGTTTGGCTCGGTGCGGGCCCCGCTGGTGCCAAGGGCGATGTGCTGGCCGGCGGCACCTCGATCGAGACGATAGCGCCCGGTGACGGGGCGAGCCCGGCAGCGGACGATTTCGTGCTGGTGAACTACACCGGCAAGCTCACAGACGGCACTGTGTTCGATCA
>JBBSUT010000088.1:0-10110 GCA_038234155.1 Sphingomonadales bacterium
CAAGATCATCGAGTTCATGGAGACCCATCGCGTCAGCGGAAAGACCAAGACCAAGGGGCAGGGCTAACGCCGCTCTCGCGGGCTTCGGGCTAGACGCGCTACACCGCTTGACAGCATGGCGACTCACTCCTAAATCCAACCATATCCGAACCACGGAAGTTACCAGCAGCGCTGATCATGCGCCGCTGGCTTTTGTGCGTTCGGTTTCACGCGATGAGATAGGGCGCCCGTCCGGGTCCTCCCTGTGGAGCAGGAGTTTAAGAATAGATGGCACGTATCGCCGGGGTCAACATCCCCACCAACAAGCGCGTAATCATATCGCTTACTTATATTACCGGTATCGGCCGCACCAAGGCCCTGGAGATTGCCAACAAGCTTGGCATCGATCACAGCCGCCGGGTTCAGGATCTGACGGATGCCGAAGTTCTGCAGATCCGTGAAACGATCGACGCGGATCACATGGTTGAGGGCGATCTTCGCCGCGAAACCGCGATGAACATTAAGCGTCTGATGGATCTTGCTTCCTATCGCGGCCTACGTCACCGCCGCGGTCTTCCCGTTCGCGGTCAGCGCACGCATACCAATGCGCGCACCCGCAAGGGCAAGGCCAAGGCGATCGCCGGCAAGAAGAAATAGGACCAGAAAACAGTCCGGGGGACTGTTTTCCCTATTTCTCCGTGGGAGGCATCGGTCTCCACAGAGCGACGGGAATGGCAACATCCCCCTTCAATATTTGAAGGAATACCGAAATGGCACGTGAACCGCAGCGTATTCGCAAGCGCGAACGCAAGAATATCTCCGCCGGCGTTGCCCATGTGAACGCCAGCTTCAACAATACCATGATCACCATCACCGACGCGCAGGGCAATGCGATCAGCTGGTCCAGCGCCGGCACGATGGGTTTCAAAGGCAGCCGCAAGTCCACGCCTTATGCCGCGCAGGTCGCGGCCGAGGATGCGGGCAAAAAGGCTGCCGATCACGGCGTCCGCACGCTCGAGGTTGAGGTCAAGGGCCCAGGTTCGGGCCGCGAGTCCGCACTGCGCGCGTTGCAGGCAGTGGGCTTCACGATCACTTCCATTCGCGATGTGACGCCGATCCCGCACAATGGCGTGCGTCCGTCCAAGCGCCGCAGGGTCTAAGACCCTAAAGGGTCCGGCCGCGCAGCTCTTCACGGGCGGCGCGGAACGGGCCGCCGGCCGGGGGCGGACGGCGCTGCTGCAATCTCGCCCCGCGATATTCACAAGAGGGTCCTTCAGCTCCCGAGGGCCCGAACTTTAGGGGAATTCCATGGCTGTCAATATGAAGAACTGGCAGGAACTTAAGAAGCCCAGCAATCTCGAACTCAAGTCCAACGGCGATATCAAGCGCAAGGCCACTCTGGTGGCTGAGCCGCTCGAGCGTGGCTTCGGTCTGACGCTGGGCAATTCCCTGCGCCGGGTGCTCCTGTCCTCGCTTCAGGGCGCGGCCATCACCTCGATCAAGATCGAAAACGTGCTGCACGAATTCTCTTCGCTCGCCGGTGTGCGCGAGGACGTAACCGACATCGTTTTGAACGTGAAGCAGATCGCGCTCAAGATGGAAGGCGAGGGTCCCAAGCGTCTGCAGCTGTCCAAGACCGGCCCTGGTGAAGTGCGGGCCGGTGACATTGCCGTATCCGGCGATATCGAGATCATGAACAAGGACCTCGTGATCTGTCATCTTGACGAAGACGCAACGCTGAACATGGAACTGACCGCTGATAGCGGTAAGGGCTATGTCCCCGCCGTGGCCAACCGGCCGGCCGATGCGCCGATTGGTCTGATCCCGGTCGACAGCCTGTATTCGCCCGTGCGTCAGGTTGCCTACAAGGTAGACAATGCGCGCGTCGGTCAGGAGCTCGATTTCGACAAGCTGTCGCTGACGCTGGAGACCGACGGTTCGGTTTCGCCCGAGGATGCGGTGGCCTATGCCGCGCGCATTTTGCAGGATCAGCTTCAGATATTCGTTCACTTTGAAGAAGCCATGACACAGTCCGGTTCCTCGGCCGGTCAATCCGCTTCGCCGATGGGCGAAGAATCCGACGCCAACCAGCTCAACCGCTATCTGCTCAAAAAGGTCGACGAGCTGGAGCTTTCGGTGCGTTCAGCCAATTGCCTCAAGAACGACAACATTATCTACATCGGTGATCTGGTTGAAAAAACCGAAGCAGAAATGCTCCGCACACCGAATTTTGGTCGCAAATCGTTGAACGAGATCAAGGAAGTGTTGTCGAGCATGGGCCTGCGCCTGGGCATGGATATCCCCGGCTGGCCGCCTGAGAATATCGAGGAAATGGCTAAGAAGCTGGAGCAGGAACTGCTCGGCTGATCGAACCCGTCATGCCGGCATGCGCCGACGTGACGGCGAGCGGCGTTGGTGGCTGCCGGAAAGGCCGCCTGGACCGAGGTACCTGACACGGCCTCCTTACGAACGGAGTACTCAACATGCGTCACAAAATGGGTAAGCGGAAGCTTCAGCGGACCAGCTCGCATCGCATCGCGCTGCTGCGCAACATGGCCGCTGCGCTGATCAAACATGAGCAGATCGTAACCACGTTGCCCAAGGCCAAGGAGCTTCGCCCCTATGTCGAGAAGTTGATCACGCTGGCCAAGAAGGGCGGCCTTTCCAACCGGCGCCTGGCTCAGAGCCGCCTGATGGACGAGACGCAGTTGGCCAAGTTGTTCGGCCCACTTGCCGATCGATATTCGGCTCGTGACGGCGGCTACACCCGCGTGGTCAAAGCCGGGTTCCGCAAGTCGGACATGGCGCCGATGGGCGTGATCGAGTTTGTCGACCGGGACGAAAGCGCGCGTGGCCAGGACAGCGGCCCCGTGATGAACGCGGACGAGTTTGAGGATACCGCTGCATAAAGCAAGTCGCCCAGTTCCGGACATGTGACAGCTTGCGTTCATCTGGGCGAAGTATATCAGGAAGCGGGTCATGGCATCGACGGATGTCATGGCCTTTTTCGTATCGGCCATCCGGAGTTCCGTTCCATATGCACGCCTCGTCGCTTTTCGCCGCCACCGCCCTCGCGCTCAGCCTGCCCGCCGGACTGTCTGCCCAATCCATGGACCGCGAAACGATGAGTACCGATGCTGCCGCCCCGCAGGGCCAGGGCTCGATAAGCTATCCCAAAACGCGTACCGGCGATGTGGTAGACCTACAGTTTGGCGTCCCCGTGGCCGATCCCTATCGCTGGTTGGAAAATGACGTGCGCGAGGACCCGGAAGTTGCCGCCTGGGTGCAGTCGGAAAATGCGGTAACGGGTGCCTATCTCGCCAGCCTTCCAGGACGCGATGCGCTTGCCGAGCGGATGAAGCAGCTTTACGATTATGCCCGCTTCGGCGTGCCCGCGGTCAAAAGCGGTCATTATTTCTATACGCGCAACGACGGATTGCAGAACCAGTCCGTGCTCTATGTCCGCGATTCGGTGGATGGAGAAGGGCGCGTCCTGATCGATCCGAACCTGTGGTCCAAGGACGGCGCGACCGCGCTCGCCGAATGGCTGCCAAGCGGCGACGGCGCGCATCTTCTCTACGGCATTCAGGATGGCGGCACCGATTGGCGCACCGTGCGTGTGCTTGACGTCGCGACCGGGCAGCCGACTGGAGACGAGATCAAATGGGTGAAATTTTCCAACCTTGATTGGACCAAGGACGGCAAGGGTTTTATCTACTCGCGCTTCCCCGAACCGGCCCAAGGCGAAACCTTCCAGGCGCTGAATGAGGGGCAGGCGGTCTATTATCACGCGCTTGGCACGCCGCAAGCTGCCGACAAACTGCTTTACGCCGCGCCCGATGAGCCAAAGCTCAACAACACCGCCCAGATTACCGACGATGGCCGATATGCGCTGGTCACCAGCTCGTCCGGGACGGACAGCGCCTATCGTCTCAGCCTGATTGACCTGACTGCATCCGATCCCGCCGCGCGCGTGATCGTGCCCGAGTTGACGAATGATTGGCGGCTAATGGGGCTGGTAGATGGGCAGCTCTACTTCGCCACCAACAAAGATGCGCCCAAGCTTCGCGTCGTGCGCATGCCCGTCACCGGGACCGAGGCCGATCTGACCGAGGTTGTGCCCGAAGGCAGCTCGGTGATCGACGGTGCATCCATCGTGGGCGGCAAGATAGTGCTGAACTACCTTGTTGACGCCAAGAACGAGGTGACCATTGCCGAGCTGGACGGGTCGAACGCACATATTTTGCCGCTGCCAGGCATCGGCGCGGTCGGCGGCTTCGGCGGCGAGATCGATCAGGGCGAGACCTTTTTTGCCTTTTCCAGCTTCACCCAGCCGGGCGCGGTGTACCGCCTGGATATGGCCAGCGAAACACCCACCGTGTGGGAAGCGCCGAAACTCGCCTTCGATCCGGATGACTATGTCACCGAGCAACGCTTCTACGCCAGCAAGGATGGCACGAAGATCCCGATGTTCGTGGTTCGCCGCAAGGATGTGACCGGACCCGCTCCGACACTGCTTTACGGATATGGCGGCTTTGACATTTCACTCACCCCCGGCTTCTCTCCGCTGCGCATGGCGTGGATCGACAAGGGCGGCGTGTTCGCGCAGGCCAATCTTCGCGGAGGCGGCGAATATGGCAAGGCATGGCACGATGGCGGGCGGCTGCTTAACAAGCAGAATGTGTTCGATGATTTTATTGCAGCCGGTGAATATCTGAAGGCCAAAGGGATCACCGGGCCCGAGCAGCTCGCCGTCGAAGGTCGCTCCAACGGCGGTCTGTTGATCGGCGCGGTGGTAAACCAGCGGCCAGACCTTTTCGCCGCCGCGCATGCCGCCGTGGGTGTGATGGACATGCTGCGTTTCGATCGGTTTACCGCCGGTCGCTACTGGGTGGATGATTACGGCTATCCCGAGAAGCAAGCCGACTTTCGCAATCTGCTGGCCTATTCACCCTATCACAACATCGGCACGGTCAAGGCGGATTATCCTGCGCTGATCGTATCGACTGCCGATACTGATGATCGTGTGGTGCCTGGCCACAGCTTCAAATATATTGCGCGGATGCAAGCGGCCGATACCGGGCCCAACTCAAAGATCATCCGCATCGAAACCCGCGCAGGCCATGGTTCGGGCAAACCGACC
Source organism: Sphingomonadales bacterium (assembly GCA_038234155.1). Lineage (GTDB taxonomy): Bacteria > Pseudomonadota > Alphaproteobacteria > Sphingomonadales > Sphingomonadaceae > Novosphingopyxis. The sequence continues at coordinate 5,123 of JBBSUT010000088.1, forward strand.
GACAAGCTGATTGCAGAATATGCCGATATCTATGCGTTTCTCGCGAATGGCACGGGGCTCGATCTCGAGGGGAACTGACCACCGTGATTGGTCGTGAACGGACATTTCTGCCTGGGCGGTGCTACTAAATATTCAGGTTGAACGCTACTTTTCTGAACAGCTGCTGCCAGCGCAGTTCAGAACGCGGTCAGAACGGCTCGGCTATAAACGTAGCTACAGTGGTGAAGACGAAAAGGAGCACGACCATGAAAAATCTGAAAAAGGCACTTGTTAGCTCGGCTGTCGGTGTGGCCGTGCTTGTATCCTCGGCCGCCCCGGCGAACGCCCAGAGCTATAACGACTATAATGATCGGCACCGTGGTGGTCCCAGCGCCGGCGAAGTCATTGCCGGTGTGGCCATTCTTGGCGGCCTCGCAGCAGTTATCTCCGCTGCGACCAACAATAATAACAACCGCTATGATGACCGGTATAATCGCTATCCCAACACTAACGGTTATCCAACCAATGGATACCCGACCAATGGATACCCAAGCAACGGCTATCCGACCAACGGGTATGACAATGGATATTATCGCGGTAGTTCGCAGTACAACGATGGGTCGCAGGCTATCCAGCAGTGTATTCAGGCCGCGCAATATGAAGGCCGGCGTTACGGAACTGACGTTCGCGTGACGCAGGTGCGGGATGTCGACAGGGTCCGGAACGGCGTACGTGTGCGCGGTGATCTGGTGGTGAATGAAGGCAATCGTGGCGGAAATCGCTATGACAGTCGTTATCGCAACAACTACGACAGTGGCAGCTTTACTTGTACGATCCAACGCGGACGCGTTGTCGATGTGGATATCCGAGGAATCTGAGCGATCTTTCAATCGCCGCGCAAAAAAAAGGCCTGGTCTCGCGACCGGGCCTTTTTCTTCGTTTCTGTTACCAATTCCGGCCGCGCCGCTACGCGGCATGGAGCGCGATTTGGGTAGCAGATGCGCGCCGGCTCAGTTGAACCGCTCGCCCTTTTTCGCCTTCTCGCGCAGCAACTTGGAAATCTCGAAGTCGAACTTGTCCGCGTGCTTTTCCAGACCGGCGAGGATGGTCCTGGCGCCCTCCAGATCAGCCCAGAACATTGGGCCGCCGCGGTAGACCGGCCAGCCATAGCCGTAGATCCAGACCACATCGATGTCGCTGGCGCGCTGGGCAATGCCCTCTTCCAGTATCAGCGCCCCTTCGTTCACCATGGGATAGAGCGTGCGCTCCACAATCTCTTCATCGCTGATATCGCGTACTTCGGAAGCCGACTTCTGGCGGAAATCCTCAATGATCTCGGCCACCCGGGGAGAGGGGGAGGGGCGACGGTTTTCGTCGTAATCATAGAAGCCCGCGCCCTTCTTTTGGCCCCAGCGGTCCTCGGCTGCCAGTGCGTCGCGGATATTCTCGATCCGCGTGGGATCACGATGCCAGCCGATGTCGACGCCGGCCAGATCGCTCATCTGGAAGGGACCCATGGGCATACCGAAATCGGTGTGCACCTTGTCGATCTGGCTGGGTGTGGCGCCCTCTAGCAGCAGCTTCATCGCTTCCACCTGGCGTGGTTTGAGCATACGATTGCCAATGAAACCGTCGCACACACCCGCCACGACCGCGACCTTGCGGATCTTTTTTGCTACATCCATCACCGTGGCAAGCACGTCCTTGTCGGTTTTCGCGCCGCGGACCACTTCGAGCAGCTTCATCACATTGGCCGGCGAGAAAAAGTGCATGCCAACCACGTCGCCGGGGCGGCCAGTGACGCTGGCGATCTCATTCACGTCGAGATAGCTGGTGTTGGACGCCAGGATCGCGCCGGGTTTACAGATGCGATCGAGATTGGTGAATATCTCCTTCTTCACGTCCATATTCTCAAACACCGCTTCGATGACCAGATCGCAATCGGCCAGGTCATCCTGGCTGAGCGAACCCGACAGCTGGCCCATCCATTGCTCCACCTGCTCGGCGGAGAAGCGGCCTTTGGCGGCGCTGTTCTCATAATTTTTGGCGATCACGCCCAAGCCGCGATCCAGCACATCCTGTTTCATCTCGACGATGGTGACCGGGTAACCGGCTTGCAGGAAATTCATCGAGATGCCGCCGCCCATGGTGCCGGCGCCGATCACGCCGACCTTCTTGATGTCACGCAGCTGGATATCGGACGGCACGTCGTCGATCTTGGCCGCCTTACGCTCGGCGAAGAACAGATGGCGCATGGCCGCGGACTGGTTGCCGAACATCAGCTTGCCGAACTGCTCGCGCTCGAACGCAATGCCTTCTTTGAACGGCATCCGGGTGGCCGCCTCGACGCATTTGATGTTCGCTTCGGGCGCATCGAAGCCTTGGAATTTGCGGACATTAGCTTTGCGGAAGGCATCGAATACACCCGCGTCGGCGCTCGTTTCCATCTCGCTCACGCGCGGAATGGGGCGCACGTCCTTAATCTCCCCCGCAAAGGCGATGGCTTCCTCGCGCAAGCTGTCTTCACCGGCCAGGCGATCGACGAGGCCCGCTTCCATGGCTTTTTTGGCCGAGATGGGATCGCCCTTGGCAGTCATTTCCAGCGCCAGATCGACAGAGGCGACGCGTGGCAGACGCTGGGTGCCGCCGGCACCGGGCAGCAGGCCCAGCTTCACCTCGGGTGTGCCGATCTTTGCCGAAGGCACTGCGATGCGGTAATGGCAGCCCAGCGCGGTTTCACAGCCGCCGCCGAGCGCGGTGCCGTGGATCGCGGCGACGATTGGCTTGCCGAAGCTTTCCATCCGTTCGATGACCTCGGGGAGCAACGGCATGACCGGCGGCTTGCCGAACTCGGTAATGTCTGCGCCGGCGAAAAAGGTGCGGCCCTCGCAGCGCAGCACCAGCGCCTTGATGCCGTCGTCGGCTTCGGCCTTGTCCAGCGCGGCGGTCAGGCCCGTGCGCACGGCGGCGCCCAGCGCATTGACCGGCGGATTGTGGGAGGTGACGATCAGGATATCGCCTTCGCGGGTGGTGGAGATCGGGGAGTCGCTCATGGGGGGGTTCCTTCCTATTGATTTGGTGAGTTCGAACGTCATATCGTTGCGGGCGGCCTGAAGATATTGAGGACGGTGCAGCCCCCAAAAGCCTCGGGATTGCAGCGCCTCCCCTGGCGCAAGCCAAAGATGCCTGATCATTCCAATGCGGCGTAGATCATCGTCTTCAGCTCGCGGCGAACGGGGTAGGTGGAACTGGGCATCAGCTGCGTCATGAAAATCATGAACAGTTCCTCCACCGGGTCGATGAAAAAGGCGGTGGAAAACATACCGCCCCAGTAAAAATCGCCGGCCGAGCCTGGCGTAAGCGTTTTGTGCGGGTCCATGCTGGTGGCGAACCCCAGGCCGAAACCCACGCCGGCATTATCCGCCTCCGAAAACAGGCTGATCGACAATTCGGTCAGGTCCTTGCCGCCCGGCAGATGGTTGGCCGTCATCAGGTCTAGCGTCTTGCGGCCGATGATGCGCACGCCCTCGAATGTTCCCTTACCCAGCAGCATCCGGCAGAAACGTTCATAATCGCCGAGCGTGGAGGCCAGGCCTCCGCCGCCCGATGGCATGGCCCGCGGATTGGCCCATTTGCTCTTGGGCCCGCCGGGATCGAACAGCTTTTTCGTTTCGGCGGAATGGAAATAATAAGCGTCGGCCAACCGATCGGCCTTGTCCGCAGGCACCTCGAAATAGGTATCGTTCATGCCCAGCGGTTCGAGGACATTCTGACGCAGATAGGCGTCGAACGGCATATCTGTGATGCGCTGTATGACACCGCCGAGCACATCGGTGCTGACCGAATAATTCCAGTTCTCGCCCGGATCAAACAGCAGCGGATAATCGGCGAGCTTTTTGAGGAACGTCTCCAGATCATATTGCGCGGTGAAGCTGTCGAGCTTGTCGCGGCGGTAAGCGGCATCGACCGGGGTGCGTTCCTGAAAGCCGTAGGTGAGGCCGGACGTGTGGCGCAGCAGATCGAGCATCTGCATCGGGCGCCGCGGCCGCCGCGACTGGAACGGTGCCTCGCCGCCGCCGGCCTGAAACACACCCATGTTTTTCCATTCGGGAATAACATCGTGGACATAGTCGCTCAGTGCGACCTTGCCTTGTTCCACCAGCTGCATGAAGGCGATGGAGGTGATCGGCTTGGTCATCGATGCGATCCGGTAGATCGTATCATCTGCGAGCGGTTGGCCCTCGCGTGCATTGCCCTGCAGAGATCGATATGAAGGACCGTCCTTGCTGCCGACCAGTACCGCGGTGTGCGGCATGCGGCCGGTGTCGAGATATTTCTCCTTCAGGAACGACGCAATGCGCTCCAGTCGCGTCTCGTCAAAATCGGTGCTCATGGGCGAGGGATCCCTGCCACGATGGCTTCGGCCTGGGCAAACAGGTCCGCATGGATGGTGAGCCCGCTCGCCTTGGCATTGTCTGTTATCTGATCGGGGCGGGTGGCGCCCACGATGGCGCTCGCGATATTCGGCGCACGCAGCACCCAGGCCAGGGCAAACTGCGCCATGGTGCATCCCGCCGCGTCGGCCAGCGGACGCAATCGCTGAACCGCTTCCAAGACCGGATCTGCCATGAGCCGGCTGATGAAGCTGCCCATCTCCTCCGATGCGGCGCGGCTGTCGTCGGGCGGCTGCTGACCCGGCTGATATTTGCCGGTCAGCACCCCCTGAGCGAGCGGCGACCAGACGATCTGGCTTATGCCATTTTCAGCGCACAGCGGGATCACCTCTTTCTCCGGCCGCCGCCAAAGCAGAGAATATTGCGGCTGGCTGGAGACAAATTTCTCCGAGCCTGCCACTCCCAGACCGTCGTGGATATTCTGCGGCGACCATTCGGAAAAACCGATCGCGCGGGCCTTGCCGGACCGGACCACGTCGCTCAGCGCTGCCATGGTTTCTTCGATCGGCGTCTCGTCGTCATAGCGGTGACACTGGTAGAGATCGATGTAATCGG
>JBBSUT010000089.1:0-10084 GCA_038234155.1 Sphingomonadales bacterium
ATGCGCTTCCTCGATGCCGCGGGCGTGCTGGAACGCAAGGTGCGCAACAACCCGAACAAGGCCAAGCCGGGCGAAAAGGCCACCGAGCGCGCCGAGGAGCGCGACGCCAAGGCCGCCGCTGCCAAGGAAGCCGCAGAAGAAGCGAAGAACGCGCCAGCCGAAGAAGCACCAGCCGAAGAAGCACCGGCTGCAGAGGCACCAGCCGCGGAAGCGCCAGCTGCCGAAGAAGCACCCGCTGCCGAAGCACCCGCTGCTGAAGCGCCTGCTGCGGACGCGCCTGCCGAGGCCGAACCGGCTGCTCCGGCTCCCGCAGAGGAAGCGACCGCAGAGGAAGCAACCGCCGAGAACGTGGTTGCAGAAAAGTTGGAAGAGGCCACCACTGCCCCGGCTACCGAGACTGGCGCTACCGAAGCTCCGGCTCCTGAAGCTGCAGATGCCGCTTCCGACGAAAAGAGCGAAGGCTGATGTTTAGCGCCCCTCCCGGCTGCGGGAGGGGCCGCAGGTGGGCGCGCGGAGTGGCGCGTCATGCGTCCTCGCGCCCACTCCCATCGCTATGCCCATGCCGATCTCTATTCCCGGGCGCATCCCTGATCTCTCCGGCGTGCGGGAGCGGGTTTTGACCGCTGCCCCCGACAAGCCGGTAACGCTCGCCGTCATCATCGGCGCGCACGGGATCGCGGGCGAATTGCGGCTGAAGCTGTTCACCGGCGATCTGGCGAGCCTGAAGCGCCACAAGAACTTCAACGAGGGCACGCTGACGCTGGCTTCGATCCGCGCCAACAAGGACGGGGCGATCGCGCGCATCGCCGAGGTGACCGACCGCAACGGCGCCGAAGCGCTGCGCGGCACCGAACTGACCGTCCCGCGATCCGCGCTGCCCGCGCTGGACGAGGGCGAATATTATCATGTCGACCTGCTCGGCCGATCCTGCGTCACGCCGGACGGCAAGGCTATCGGCACGGTGCTGGCGGTGCATGACTATGGCGCCGGCGACCTCATCGAGATCGACCTGATCGCGGGCAAGACGTTGATGGTCCCCGTTGCGGAAACGCACGATGCGGGTGCCAATCTCGAAATTTTCGAGCATTGGCTGCCCGAGCAGGATTGACGACCCGTCCATGACCTTTGCCGCGCAAATCCTGACGCTTTATCCCGAGATGTTTCCGGGGCCGCTCGGCATCAGCCTGGCGGGCCGGGCGCTGAGCGAAGGGCGCTGGACCTGCCATCCGGTCCAGATCCGCGATTTTGCCGAGGACAAGCACAAGTCGGTCGATGATACGCCAGCTGGCGGCGGGGCGGGCATGGTGCTGCGCGCCGATGTGCTGGCACGCGCGGTCGATCATGCGCTGGCACGCGCGCCCGGCGCGCCGGTGATCGCGATGACGCCGCGCGGCGCTCCGCTCACGCAGAAACGCGTGCGTGAGATCGCGGCAGGCCCGGGCCTCTCGATCCTGTGCGGCCGGTTCGAGGGGTTCGACGAGCGCCTGTTCGAAGCCCGCCCGATCGAGGAAATATCGATCGGCGACTATGTGCTTTCGGGCGGCGAAATCGGGGCATTCGCGCTACTGGATGCTTGCATCAGGCTGCTGCCCGGCGTAATGGGCGCGGCTTCGAGTGGTGAGGAGGAGTCTTTCGAGGACGGCCTTCTTGAATACCCACATTATACCCGGCCTCAACATTGGGAAGGGCGCACGATCCCTGAAGTGCTGCGATCGGGGGATCATGCAAAGATCGCGGCCTGGCGGAAACGGCAGGCGGAAACGATCACACGGTCACGGCGGCCGGATCTTTGGGAGCGCCAACGGGGCGGTCCGGGTCCTTCGCCCTCTGGCGCGCGGCGCGAAACGAAAGAGGATTGATGCCATGAACATCATTCAGATACTTGAGGCCGAAGCCATTGCGGCGCTCGGCAAGGATATTCCGGATTTCCGTGCGGGCGATACGCTGCGCGTCGGCGTGAAGGTGGTGGAGGGCGAGCGCAGCCGCGTTCAGAACTTCGAAGGCATGTGCATCGCGCGTTCGAACCGCGGCATGGGCTCCAACTTCACCGTCCGCAAAATGAGTTTTGGCGAAGGCGTCGAGCGCGTATTTCCGCTCTACTCGCCCAATCTCGATTCGATCGAGGTCGTGCGCCGCGGCGTCGTACGCCGTGCCAAGCTATATTATCTGCGCGGTCTGACCGGCAAGCGCGCGCGCATCGCGGAACGCCGCGATCCGCGTGGTGCCAAGAAGGACGCGGGCCAAAAGGACGCAGCCCAGAAGGACGCAGCACAGAAGGACGCGGGCAAGAAAGCTCCCGCAAAGAAGGCTGACAAGGAATAGCTTTCGTGATCGCTTGCGCCCACCGGCGTTGGCGTTAGCATGAAGGGCGTGCGGAGCGATCCGCGCGCCCTTTTCTTTGCCCGCGTGCTGGGCGCAATTCCGGGAATCCAGATGAAACGTCCTGCCGTCGCAGCCCTTGCGCTTGCCGCCGCCGCCATTGCCGTTCCCGCTTTTGCCCAGGAGCAGACCGATCCGATGCCGCCAGCCATATCCGACCAGCAGCCACTCACGCTGGAAAGCATCTTCGGCAGTCCGTCGCTGAACGGCCCCGGTCCGCGCGGGCTGCAGCTGGCGCCCGATGGCTCGATGGTGACGCTGCTGAAAAGCCGCGTGGACGACAAGGATCGCTATGATCTGTGGGCGATGGACCTCGACACCGGCGAGCAACGCATGCTGGTCGACAGCGAAAAGGTCGGTACCGGCGCGGCGCTGAGCGAAGCGGAGAAGATGCAGCGCGAACGCGCACGGATCGGCGGGCTCAAGGGCATCGTATCCTATGAATGGTCGCCCGATGCGCAGTCGATCCTGGTGCCGCTCGACGGCGACCTGTATCTCGCCGATCGCAGCGGAAACGTGCGCCGCCTGACCGAAACCGAGGAAGGCGAGCTCAACCCTACGCTGAGTCCGGCGGGCGGTTATCTGAGCTTCGTGCGCGATGGCCGGTTGATGGTGCAGCCGATGGCCGGGAGCGACGCGGCGGCGATCACGCCGGACGAGGCCGGATCGGGCAAGCCGGGAGACGTCGAATGGGGCGTTGCCGAATTCGTGGCGCAGGAAGAAATGGACCGCGATACCGGCCAGTGGTGGGCGCCGGATGACAGCCGCATCGCGGTGGCACGCGTCGACAATCGTCCCGTCGGTATCGTCACCCGCGCGGCGATCGGCGCGGAGGGGACGCAGGTCTATGATCAGCGCTATCCCGCCGCCGGCACGCCCAACGCCATCGTCGATCTCTATGTGATGAAGCCCGATGGCAGCGAACGGGTGCAGGTCGATCTCGGTCAGGATGACGACATTTATCTGGCGCGCGTCAACTGGTCTCCGGACGGCAAGACGCTCTATGTGCAGCGCCAGAACCGCGCGCAGACCAAGATCGATCTCATGCAGGTCGATCCGGCCACCGGCGCGTCCAGAACGCTGTTCTCCGAAGAGCAGCCGCGCTTTACCAACCTGTCGCGCAATTTCCGCCCGCTGAAGGATGGCAGCCTGCTATGGTCGTCCGAGCGCAGCGGGTTCAACCATCTCTACCGCTGGAAAGATGGCGACTGGACCCAGCTGACCAGCGGCGACTGGGTGGTCGGTTCGGTCATGGGTGTGGACGAGGAGCGGGGTCTGGTCTGGTTTACCGGGAACCGCGAGACCCCGCTGGAAAATCATGTCTATCGCACGTCCCTGGAAGGCACGTCCCTGGAAGGCAAGGGGCTGGACGGCCATGGGCTCAACGGCGGCGGCAAGCCCGAACGGCTGACCGAGGCCGGCTGGTGGAACGGCGCGACCATGGACGGCAAGGCCCGCGCCATGCTGGTGACGCGCTCCAACCCCAGCCAGCCGCCGCAAACCTATCTGGCCAACGCGGACGGCAAGCGGACCTACTGGATTTCGCAGAACGCGCTGGATGCGACCCATCCCTATGCGCCCTATCTCGCCAGCCACCGCGCGCCCGAATTCGGCACTTTGCAAGCGGCCGACGGCAGCACGCTGCATTACAAGATGATCAGCCCCGATCGCGAGCCGGGCAAGAAATACCCCGTATTCGTGCAGCAATATAACGGGCCCGGCGCGGGGCGGCAGGTCACGCGGGCGTGGGGTGGCGCGCTGCAGCAATATCTGGTCGACCGGGGCTATATCGTGTTTTCGATCGACGGCCGCGGCTCGCCCGATCGCGGCAATGCGTTCGAGGACCAGCTCTACAAGGCGATGGGCACGGTCGAGGTCGAGGACCAGATCGCAGGCGCGACCTGGCTGAAAAGCCAACCCTATGTCGATCCTGCGCGGGTCGGCATCTACGGCTGGTCTTACGGCGGCTATATGACGCTGAAACTGCTCGAGGCGGCACCGGGCTTTTATGCCGCAGGCGTTTCGGGCGCGCCGGTGACCAGATGGGGGCTCTACGACACCCATTATACCGAACGCTATATGGGTATGCCGAGCGAGGGCGAAAACTACGCACGCGCCGATGCGCTGGGCAATTCGGACAGGATCACCGATCCGCTGCTGCTGCTCCACGGCATGGCGGACGACAATGTGGTGTTCGAAAATTCGACGGCGTTCATCGCCAGGATGCAGGCCAATGGCCAACCCTTCGAGATGCAGCTCTACCCCGGGCAAACCCACAGCGTCGGCGGGCCAAAGATCAGCGTGCAGCTGTGGACGACGATATTGAACTTCTTCGACCGCGAGGTGAAGGGGGATGATGAGTAGCCAAGCCCGTCGTTATACCTGCCGCGCCCATCCGGCTTAACGCGTTCATGATCGAACCCGTCCATGGCTGACCGCAAATCTGCAAAGCTGACGCTCGCCGGGTCCTGTTCGCTGGGCGTGGGCGGCATGATCGGCGGCGGGATATTCTCCACCCTGGGCGTCGTCATTGCCGTGGCGGGACAGTGGGCGTGGGCGAGCTTCCTGATCGGCGGGCTGATCGCGCTGGCGACGGGGCACAGCATGGCCGCGCTCACCGTCAGTTCGGACAAATCGGGCGGCATCTATCGTTATCTGCGCGATCTGGGCTGGGACCGGATCGCGCGCGTTTCCGCCTGGGTGCTGATCCTGGGTTATACGCTCACCGTCGCGGTCTACGCCTATACGTTCGGCTCCTATCTTGCCAACGCAGTGGGCGGCCCGGCGTGGATGGCGCAGGCGATGGCGGCCGCGGCGATCCTGCTGCTCGCGGCGGTGAATGTGCGCAGCGTGGGGCAGGCGGCGGGGATCGAGATTGCGATCGTCTGGGGCAAGCTGATCATTCTGGCCGGCGCGATCTGAGCGCTACCACGATGGTCCGTTTCGCTTGCGATGCTGCGCCGCACCCTTATTTGTGGCATGAGCCTTGGCCAGCAGGCCGCCACCCAAGATACGGGAAACAAGCATATGGGTTATAAAGTCGTCGTCGTCGGCGCGACCGGCAATGTCGGGCGCGAGATGATGAACATCCTCGCCGAACGCGAATTTCCGATCGACGAGATCGCCGCCGTCGCCAGCAGCCGCTCGGTCGGCACCGAGGTCGAATTCGGTGAGACGAGCAAGATGCTCAAGGTGAAAAACATCGAGCATTTCGATTTCGCCGGCTGGGACATCGCGCTGTTTTCAGCCGGCTCCGGCGCATCCAAGCAATATGCGCCCAAGGCTGCGGCGGCGGGCTGCGTGGTGATCGACAACAGCTCGCTCTACCGCATGGACCCGGACGTGCCGCTGATCGTGCCGGAAGTGAACCCGGAAGCGATCGACGGCTATAAGAAGCGGGGCATCATCGCCAATCCAAACTGCTCGACGGCGCAGCTGGTGGTGGCGCTGAAGCCGCTGCACGATGTGGCGCGGATCAAGCGCGTCGTCGTCTCGACCTACCAGTCGGTGTCCGGCGCGGGCAAGGCGGGCATGGATGAGCTGTTCGAGCAGACCCGCGCGATTTTCGTCAATGACGAGAAGAGCGTGAACGTGTTCACCAAGCAGATCGCATTCAACGTCATTCCCCATATCGACGAGTTCCTCGAGGACGGATCGACCAAGGAGGAATGGAAGATGATGGCCGAGACCAAGAAAATCCTCGATCCCAAGATCAAGCTCAGCGCCACCTGCGTGCGCGTGCCGGTGTTCGTCGGCCATAGCGAAGCGGTGAATATCGAGTTCGAGAGCGAACTGACCGCCGAACAGGCCAAGACCATCCTGCGCGAGGCACCGGGCTGCATGCTGATCGACAAGCATGAGGACGGCGGATACGTCACGCCGGTGGAATGCGTTGGCGACGGCGCGACTTATATCAGCCGCGTGCGCGATGATCCGACGGTGGATAACGGCATCACGCTGTGGTGCGTGTCGGACAATCTGCGCAAGGGTGCCGCGCTCAATGCGGTGCAGATCGCGGAACTTCTGGGGCGCGAGCACCTGAAAAAGGCATGAGCGCAAGCCTGCGCTCGTCAGCAAGAGAGGAAGCGGCAATGAAAATCCTGGGTTTGACGATGCTGGCGGGCAGCCTGATGGTGACCGGTTGCGGCCGGACCGATCCGGTTGCTCCCTCCGCCAGCGACGCGGCGGCGACGGACAAGGTGGCCGAGGGCGCCATGCCGGGCAAGGCCGCAGCATCCCCCGAGGTCCCCGAGGCCGCCGAAACAAAGGCCAGCGCGCCGGCGCTGGCGCTCGATCCTGAAGGCCTGCGCTTTGTCGATCCGCAAACCGGCCGCACCAGCCTGCTCGCCTTCGGGCGCAGCCAGTCGGAAACCGAGCGTGCGCTCACGCCCGTGCTCGGCAAGGGAACGGCGCGCGGTACCAATAGCGAATGCGGGGCCGGGCCGGTTGACATGCTTCATTACGGCGCGCTCACGCTGAATTTTCAGGACGATGTGTTTCTCGGCTGGTTTCTCGGAGGCCGGGAAGGGAAGAGCGATCTTGGCAACATGGCCGGTATCGGCATCGGCGCCACGCGGGCGGAAGTGGAGGATGTCCTTGCCATAAGGATGCTCGAGGGCAGCACGCTGGGCACGGAATTTCAAAGCGGCCCCAAGGACGATGTCGGCATCGGCGGGCTGTTCGGCGGGCCGGGCAAAGATGCCCGGGTCGATGCTCTGTGGGCCGGACTGACCTGCTTCTTTCGCTGAAAAATCCCATGGCTACCCATAAGGAGACGATCGATGTCCGATAATTTTGCGCAGACCACATTGGACATGATGCTGTCCCGCCTTCGCAATCTTCGCGCCTTCATGGCCAAGGCCGAGGCGCATGCTGCCGAGCAGAATGATGATCTCGCCGACTATGTCAGTGCTCGGATTGCGCCGGACATGCACGCACTGCCGCACCAGATTGTCTTCGCATGCAACCAGCCGAGCCAGTTTGTCGCCTGGCTGCGCGGCCAGCCCGCGCCGCCGAACATGCCCGAACCGATGCCGCAGGACTGGCGCGCGCTCACCGCGCATGTCGACGCCGGCATCGCCAGTCTGGAAAAGGCGCAGGGCGAAGCGCTCGCCGTGCCGGAGGAGGACAAGCGCATCGATATCGCGATGATCAAAATGCATATGATGCTGCCTGCCCGCCAGTTCGTCGACGATTGGCTGCTGCCCAATTTCTACTTCCACCTGACCACGGCGTACGCGCTGCTCCGGATGAAGGGGGTTTCGCTGGGCAAGGGAGATTTCCTGTTGCACGTCATGTCGCAGCTGCGCCCGAATGCATAAAAATATGCCGCCAAGTCATTGTAAAACATAGATACTTCTGTTGGAAGCGGGACGAAAACAACGGCTTTGATCGATAGGCCAGGGCTTTCGATCATGCCTGTTCGCGCAATGGTTTCGCGTATACTTTGTATACTTTGCGCCAGATAATGTCCTACTCGGGAGAGCCGCCGATGCCATTGACCGCCGATCTGTTCTGGTCCTTCCGCTCGCCCTACAGCTATCTCGCGACGCGGCGCTATGTGGCGCTGACCGAGCGCTACGATCTCGAGATTGCGCTGCGCCCGGTCTATCCGCTGGCCATCCGCCAGCCCGATTTCTTTGAGCGAAACCATCCCAACTGGCTGGGTTACGTCCTGCGCGATGTGGCGCGGCTGGCGGAGTTTCTCGACATTCCGTTCGCGCGGCCGCAGCCCGATCCGATCGTGCAGGATATGGGCACGCGCAAGATCGCGGTCGATCAGCCGCATATCCACCGTATCACGCGCATGGGGCAGGCGGCGGCGCGGCAGGGCCGGGGCCTGGCCTTTGCCGACGCGGTATCGCGGCTGATCTGGGGCGGCACGGCGGGCTGGAACGAGAACGATCATCTGGGCGGCGCCGCCGCGCGGGCCGGGCTGGATTTCGCCGCTCTCGACACCGAGACGCGGGAGCAGGCGGGCGCGCTGGACCGCGAGATCGCCGACAATCAGCAGGCGCTGGAGGCCGCCGGTCACTGGGGCGTTCCGACGCTGGTGTTCGAAGACGAGCCGTTTTTCGGGCAGGATCGCATCGCACTGGCGCTCTGGCGGATGCGGCAACGCGGCCTCGCGGAGCGGCCTGCAAGCTAGAGCGCCATGGATTTCCTGCGCGGCGGGCGTTAAGTGCGCCAGATGACAGCAGCCATCCAGACCGACACCATCTCCTCCTTTGACGGCACCGAGCTTGCCGTGCATCAAACGGGCAAAGGCCGACCCGTCCTGCTGCTTCACGGCCTGTTTTCAGATGCGCACACCAACTGGATCAAGTTCGGCCACGCCGCGGCCGTCGCGGCGCACGGCTTTCGCGTCATCATGCCCGATTTTCGCGCGCACGGCCACAGCGCCGCTCCCACCGAGACGGCGGCCTATCCGCACGATGTGCTGGTACGCGATACCGAACATCTGATTGCGCACTACGGGCTGGGGGATTTCGATCTCGGCGGCTTTTCGCTGGGCGCGCGCACCACGGCGCGGCTGCTGGGCAAGGGGCTGCAGCCGGGCAAGGCGATCCTGTCGGGCATGGGGCTCGAGGGACTGTCCGGCTGGGGCAGGCGGCAGACTTTCTTCGCCGATGCGCTGGCCGCCTATGAGACGGCACGGCGCGGCGATCCGCATTGGATGGCGATCCAGTTCATGAAAACGCAAAAGGTGGACCGCATCGCCATGGCGCACCTGCTGCGATCCATTCCGGAGGCGGCGATCGCCGATTTCGGCGGGATCGAGACGCCCACGCAGGTGCTGTGCGGCCGGGACGACCGCGACAACGGTTCCCCGCAGGCGCTGGCCGATGCCCTGCCGCACGGCGTGCTGGAGTGGATCGATGGCACGCACATGTCTTGCGTCACCAGGCCCGAACTGGGGCAGGCGATGGCGCGCTTTCTGGCCGCTTGACGGAACTTCGGGAAGGCGGCACGTTCCGGCCCATAATGCGTCCGCTGTTGCGCCGCCATCCGAGGAGTCTTTCGTGAACCGTTTTCAACACAGTCTGTCCCTGCTGGCGCTGTCCGCCGCCAGCCTAGCCATCGCCGCGCCAGCCGCGGCCCAAGCCGTCGGCAAGGGCGGCGCACCCGGCAGCACGACCAGCATTGCGCCGCCCGTCGATTCGAACGCGCCCCCTGCCAACAAGGCGCAGGCCGAGGCGTTCGTGAAGGATGCCGAGGCAAAGCTGGCGGAATTCTCAATCCCCAGCGCGCAGGCCGCCTGGGTGAACGCCACCTACATCACCGACGACACCGATGCGCTGGCTGCCTATTTCGGCACGATCGGCACCGAAATGTCGGTCGGTTTCGCCAATGACGCGGCCCGCTTCGCCAATGTGCCAGGCCTGGATTATGACACCACGCGCAAGCTCAACACGCTGCGCGGCGGCATCGTGCTGCCCGCGCCGACCACGCCCGGCGCGGCCGCTGAGCTCAACACCATCTCCACCTCGCTCCAGTCGCAATATGGCAAGGGCAAGGGGACGCTGGACGGGCAGCCGATCAACGGCAGCGATATCGAAGCCAAGATGGGCGAGTTGCGCGATCCCGCCAAGCTGCAGGAAATGTGGACCAGCTGGAATGACAATGTCGGCGCGCCCATGCGCGAGGATTATATCCGCATGGTCGGCATCGCCAATCAGGGCGCCAAGGACCTGGGATATAGCGA